>CAYHRT010000029.1:0-24623 GCA_964359085.1 uncultured Bdellovibrio sp.
CATAGGCCCTGCTCCGGCCAACATCGTGAGTGCGCCCTTGATGGAGGCCCTCACCAGTGCCCTGGATGAAAGTGAAAAAAATAAAAACTGTAAATTAGTTATTTTGACAGGTGAAGGGAAGCATTTTAGTTATGGCGCCAGTGTGGAAGAGCATGCCCCGAAGGAAGTAGGGAAGATGCTGCCAAGCTTTCACAAGCTTATTGGTAAGATGATCGCTCATCCCGTTCCTATTTTGGCAAGGGTTCGAGGTCGCTGCTTGGGTGGTGGCTTTGAAGTCGCCATGGCCTGTCACTTTCTCTTTACTGAAGACGCTGCACAGTTTGCGGTGCCTGAAATTAAATTGGGCGTCTTTCCTCCACCTGCCTGTGCCTTGTTGCCACTGAAAGTGGGAGATGTACGCGCTAACGAAATGGTTTTAACCGGCGAGAATTTTTCAGGCGAAGATTTATATCGCTTGGGCATGGCCAATGATTGTTCGCCTGCCAATGAGATTGGTGAGATAGACAAACGTATTCAGCTCTTTGTGGAAAAGAAAATCCTGCCGAAGAGCAGTTCTTCGATCAGAATGGCCACCTTGGCCTCGCGTCTGTTTATGCGCGAACATTTTCAAAAATACATTGAAAAACTTGAGTTGCTCTACTTAAACGATTTAATGAAGACTGAGGATGCCAACGAGGGAATTATGGCGTTTTTAGAAAAGCGCGTGGCGGTTTGGAAAAACCAATAATGTAAAGGATTTCATGTGAATGCCCCTGAGATTATAAAACGTTGCCTCTGTCTCTATCAGGATATTGATCTAAGCAGCGTGAAAGAATGGAAAAAACAAACAGGCAAAGCGGCGATAGGATTTTTCCCTGTTTATGTTCCCAAAGAACTTATTCATGCCGCCGGCATGTTGCCAGTCGGATTAATGGGCGCCGGCGATCAGCTGGAGATTATTCGTGGAGACGCCTATTTTCAGTCCTATATTTGTCATATTCCGCGTTCAACAATAGAGATGGCGGTAAGCGGCCGTCTGGATTGTATGGATGGTTTTCTCTTCCCTGCCATTTGTGATGTCATCAGAAATCTTTCGGGCATGTTTCAAACAATCTTGAAGGAAAAATATATTAAGTACATGGATTACCCGCAAAATTTTAAACGCGAACTCGGGGGGCAATTCTATCAGTACGAAATGCGCGATCTCTTGAATGGATTAAGTCGTATAAGCGGGCGGCCAATAACAGATGAAGCCATTGGCCATTCCATCCGACTCTTTAACGAGAATAGAAGAGTGATTGAAGAACTCTACGAACTGCGGGCCCAGTCCCCTCATTTAATATCGGCCTATGATCTCTATCTGCTGGTTTGGTCATCTAATGTTTTGGAAGTGACTGAGCATACCCAGATGTTGCGTGAGTATAAAAAAGATATTTTGAAAAATGCCGATGCTCTTCGGACTCAGGACAATGTTCGAGTGGTGGTCACAGGTGCTTTCTGCGAGCAACCGCCGCTGATGATGATTAAATCTCTGGAACTGAGCGGCTGTTATATTGTGGATGACGACTGGGTTTTAGGTGCCCGCTATATCGTCGGAGATATTGAAGGAGAAATCGAAGGCGATATTAAGACTAAAGGCGATCCCTTGGCGGCCTTATCTGATGCTTATCTCTATCAGGCGGTTTCAACCGCTTCCCGCTATGAAGGCGATGCTGAGAAAGGACGTTTTTTAATTGAGCAGGTAAAAAAGCGACGGGCCGAAGGGGTGATCTTTTGCGCTCCCAGTTTTTGTGACCCGGCCTTGCTGGAGCGACCGATGTTGCATGAAGCGCTCAAGGCGGCAAATATCCCGTATACCTCCATGAAATACTCTGAAAACACCGGACAATTCCAGGTAGTCAAAGAACAATCGGGAACATTTGCGGATTCAATAAAGTTGTGGGGTTGAGCGTGCAAAATAAAAGTACAGAAATTCAAAAAGAAGAGAGTATGGTGTTGCAAAAGGATATGATCGCGGATCATTTCAAGCAGCTTGCCAATGCTTGTGAACTCGGGAAAAAAGTTGTTTACACTTTTGTTCCGGGAAATTTAAACGAATTGATTTGGGCCTTTGATATGCTTCCTGTCCATCCTGAGATCAATGCCTTGCAATCGGGGATGCGTAAAAAATCCGGTGACTATATTACCGAGGCAGAGAAATTTGGGCATTCTGAAGATGTCTGTACTTATGTGAAGTGCGATATTGGGATGTTGAAGAAAGGCAATATCGGCCCGACCGGAGAAAAATTACCTGAACCTGATCTCCTGCTTCTAAGCTACACGGGTTGTTTTACTTTTATGAAGTGGTTCGAACTTTTAAAGCAAGAATACAAGTGCCCAGTGGTGATGTTGCACGTCCCCTATCAAGCCGATGGCAAAATTACTCCTGAGATGTCCCGTTATGTCTCAGATCAAATTCGGAAAGAAGTCATTCCGGCATTGGAAAAAATTTCCGGCAAAAAGTTGGATGAGGCCCGGCTGCAGGAGCTTTTGGCATGTTCATCAAGGGCGGAAGATGACTTATGCGCTGTTTGGAATGCTGGAAAGTTAACCCCTTCTCCTATCGATGCCTATTTTGGTGGCGTTTATTATATAGGTCCCATTTTTACCGCTTTCCGTGGTCTGCCTAAATGTGAAGAGTATTATAAAACCTTGCTCAAAGAAGTGGATTATCGGGCAAAAAATAAACTAGGCCCCATCACCCCTGAGGGCCATGTGGTGAAAGAAAAATATCGTCTCATTGTTGAGGGGCCACCAAATTGGACCAGCTTTAGAGAATTTTGGAAGATGTTTTACGATGAGGGTGCTGTGGTGGTGGCATCATCCTATACTAAAGTCGGCGGTCTCTATGATCAGGGTTTTCGGCATGATTTCAAACGCCCTTTTGAAAGCATGGCCGAGTATTGCTTGGGTTGCTATACCAATATGCACTTACCAGGACGCATTGATCTGCTTGAGAAATATGCCAAGGAATATCATGCCGATGGTTTTCTCATCAATTCGATCAAGAGCTGTAATTCCTTTTCTGCTGGTCAGTTGCTCATCATGCGTGAACTGGAGAAAAAGACCAATTTGCCCGGGGGATTTGTGGAATCGGATTTGGTTGATCCTCGCTATTTTAGTGCCGCCAATATTAAAAATCGTTTGGAGTCATATTTTCAAATGGTTGATGCCAAAAGAGGAGCGTGAGCGTGGAGTGCTATATCGGAATCGATCTGGGTTCGACAACCACCAAGGCCGTTTATTTGGATGCCCAGGAAAATATTATCGGCCGCGGAATTACAAATTCGCGCAGTAATTATGATCTGGCCTGCCAGATCGCGAGAGAAGAGGCCGAAATATCGGCGCGTTTTGGTATTTTGAAACAGGAAATAGCGACCTCTTCAGTAAATGTATTGCCATGGATCTTGTGCAAATTCAAGTTGGCCCAACATATGGCGCAGCTTAAATCTTTGCGCCAAGAATGTATCAGCGTGGCAGTTCGTCTCTTGTCCGATAAAAGTGAAAAGTATAATGCGGCCTTGCGGGAAATCTTCGATTGCATGGAACTTGAGGCAAAAAAGCTTTACAGTCCCGACGTTTCTAATCGTAGCGATTTTTTTCGCGATTTGGCCGCCGTTCAATATATCAATTTATCTGAGGAACTAGCATCTAAAAACTCTAAAGATAAGGATTATTCCTTTGATAAGTTGATTGGGATTTTCGATAGTTCAATTTTAAAAGTCGAAAGCAAAAGTTATGCTAAAGATTTTGATCAGTATCTTAAGTTCGCTCGTGATGAAGTGGTCAAAATCCCACAGTTTCTCAATCTCAAAGATAAAATTGAAGCTGCCACGAATAAAATTATTGGGTTTAGGTTCGAGGTCGTCAATACCATTGGAACTGGCTATGGCCGCCAACGCTTGCCGTTTCCCAAACACCAAATTCGTTCAGAAATTTTATGTCATGGACTGGGGGCCCACGCCATGTTCCCTGCTACCCGGACCGTTTTAGATATTGGAGGCCAGGACACTAAGGCCATTCAAGTCGATGGTGAAGGAATTGTAACCAATTTCCAAATGAATGATCGCTGTGCCGCAGGATGCGGACGCTATTTGGGTTATATCGCCGACGAAATGAATATGGGCATTCAAGAATTAGGCCCCATGGCGATGAAGGCCACAACGGTGTCGAAAATTAATTCCACCTGCACTGTTTTTGCTGGCGCCGAATTGCGTGAACGTTTGTCATTGGGTGAGCGGCGAGAAGATATCCTGGCCGGCCTCCACCGCGCCATTATCCTGCGTGCCATGTCTCTCTTGGCCAGAAGTGGTGGCATTGCCAGCGAGTTCACCTTTACGGGAGGTGTGGCAAGAAATGAGGCCGCGGTCAAGGCCCTCCATAAATTAGTAGAAGAGAATTATGGCAAAATGAAAATTAATATAAGTGCGGATTCTATTTTTACGGGGGCCGTGGGGGCCGCGCTTTTCGCCAAGCGCGATACGCGCGGAGATCTCGCCAACGTGGATCTGAGCAAATTAGGGTGATATTATGTTCTATACGGTAGGAATTGATGTCGGTTCGAGTGCGATTAAGACAGTACTTTTTTCTTTTGATAAAAATGGTGAGAATGAAAAACTGCTGGCAAAAGATTTAAGTAAAATAAGGAAAAGAGATACCAAAGAGGTCATTCGGATTTCCTTTCAAAATGTGCTGCATGATGCCGGATTGCAAGAAAGGGATATCGCTTATATTGGGACGACCGGCGAAGGAGAAATGGTAGACTTCAGGCGGGGACACTTCTATTCCATGACCACTCATGCCCGAGGTGGGATCTATTTACACCCGCACCTCAACGCTGTGATTGATATGGGGGCCTTACATTCAAAGGTGGTGATGATCGACGATAAATCAAAGGTGCTTGATTATCGCATGACCTCGCAATGTGCCTCTGGTTCCGGACAATTTCTGGAAAACATTTCGCGTTATTTAGGTATTGCGATGGAAGATATTGGTCGTCTTTCCAAAGAAGCGGACAACCCTGAGGTTGTTTCGAATATCTGTGCTGTATTATCTGAAACTGATGTGATCAATATGGTCAGCCGTGGAATTTCGGCCAGCAATATTTTAAAAGGCATCCATCTTTCTATGGGACGTCGGATGGTGCGTCTGCTGCGCGCTCTCAAAGGCCGTGGACTAGTCATGATTACCGGTGGTCTGGCCAATGATACCGGCCTTCTCGCGGCAATGCAGGAATTGGCGGTGAAAGATGACATGCAAGTGGAGTTCATCGCTCATCTTGATTCAATCTTTGCTGGGGCGATGGGAGCTGGATTGTGGAGTGGCTTTCGCTATCTTAAATTGCAGAATGCCGAGAGCATAAAGGGGAGTCATGCAAACACACCTCAGCAGTAAGGATACATTAGGACCATTTCATCTCAACATCGGCACCATGCTTATTGAAAATGGTCATAAATTTGCCAGTGCCCATGCTTTTGGCGAGAGAGACAAAGAGGTTTATCGGTATTGGACCTGGCAACAACTCAGTGCTGATATTGTGGCGTTCGCCTGTTATTTAAAGACTGAAGGCTTCAAATCTGGTGATAAAATTGCTTTGGTTTCGTCCAATTCTTATTATCGTTTAGTTTGTGAAATGGCGGTTATGGCATCAGGGATGGTGGCCGTGCCTATTTTTCCCGGCTATCCCTTTGAGCTGATGGGACAGTTAATTGAATTTGCTGATTGCAATCTGCTCATCGTTGAAGGCCAAGAGAAAATCGCCACTTTAGGAAATTTCGGTGGAAAATATTTGCCAAAAAAAATTATTGAAATACGGCAGGTTCCAGTTTTGCTAAAAACTGATTTCAGTTCATTGCAGGAAGAGATACTTAGGCAATGGCAAGCCGTTTTACCGCAGGAGCGCTGTCTCATTATGTTTACCTCGGGGACCACCACTTTCCCCAAAGGCGTGATGCTGACCCATCGAAATATTTTGTCGCAACAAAAATCAAATGAACAATTGTGGAAGTTAAACTCTGGCTTGCGCTTTCTTTGCTACCTCCCTTGGCATCATAGCTTTGGAGGACTTTTTGAGCGCTTCTTAGTTTTATCTTCAGGCGGGATGTTGGCCATCGATGATTCTTTGGGAAGAGATGTTAACCGTTTATTGGAAAATTGGGCCTTGATTAAACCCCATATTTACTTCAGTGTTCCACGCGTCTATCAAGAAATTGTCGCCAGTGTCCTTTCGAATCCCGAACAGGCACGTAACTTCTTTCATCCCGAGCTAAAGTTTGTTTTTACCGCTGCTGCCCCTCTCCCCTTGAGCACGTCGAATATTTTTAAAGAAAAGAATATCCCGGTGGTTGAAGGTTGGGGACTTACGGAAACTTCACCTTGTTGTACTTTAACCGCCCAATCCTTAGATCGAACGCCGGGAATTGTAGGATGGCCTATCCCAGAAGTGCAGGTGAAATTAGCAGAAGAACAGGAAATTTGTGTCAAAGGCCCCAATGTCATGCAGGGATATTATAAGTTGCCCGAAGTGACCGCCAAGGTTATTGATTCTGAGGGATGGTTTCACACCGGAGACGTCGGTGAGATTACCTCCGAGGGATTGAGGATTATTTCCCGTCTGGATAGAATTTTTAAACTTTCCAATGCTGAGAAAGTCTTTCCAGTCGCCATGGAAGAGAAGGCCACCAAGCGCTGTAATTATATCAAGTATATTTACGTTTTTGGGAGTGGTGGTCCTGCACCGCTGGGGCTGGTTTTTCCCAACTTGCTTCTCTTGCAGGCAAAACAAGTGGATATTGCCGAATGTGTGCGTCCTCAAAGCTGCGCCACCCTCTCAGACTGCCTTAAGCAGTGTATCTGCGAAATCAATGAATATCACGACGTGAAATATGAAAGATTGAGTAAGGTGCTTGTTATCAATCGTGAGTTGAGTATTGAGAAAGAAGAGCTTACACCATCCATGAAGCTTGTGCCGAGGATCATTGAACGTAATTTTAAAAAATATATAGATTTTTTAAGAACAGGTTCTGGCAAAATGCCACCCACCGATTCTTATTTGATTGAACTAACCGAGAGGAGTACCTATGGGACATACAATGGGACACATAAGTAAAGTTGGTGTTATCGGAAGCGGAACTATGGGTTCCGCCATCACGCAACATTTGCTGATGAAAGGCCTGGAAGTGATGATGGTTGATATGTCGGAATCACTTTTAGAGCGTGGCCGAGGAAATATTGCAAAGTCTTTCGACGAAGCGGTCGAGCGCAAAATTCTTTCCCCTGAACAGAAATTAAAATTGGAGAGTGCCCTCAAGGTAACGACCGATAAGCAATGCTTGAAAGACTGCGAATTGATTATTGAAGCGGTGTTTGAAAACTTTGAGGTCAAGCAGAATTTGTTTGTTGAGCTGGAAGGGATTGTGTCGAGCGATTGTGTTCTGGCATCCAATACTTCCAGTTTTTCTATTACGGATTTGGCCGCCAAGCTAAAAAGACCAAACCGCTTTCTGGGAGTCCACTATTTTTATCATGCTGCTAAAAATAAATTAGTGGAAATCATTCCTGGAAAGAAGACGGATGCTTCAATCACGGAAGCGCTGACAAATTTTTATAATTATTATGACAAAGCACCTATTTTGGTCAAAGACGTTCAGGGGTTTGCTGTCAATCGCTTTTTTGTGCCTTGGCTCAATGAGGCCGTGCGTTTGTGGGAGGAAGGTTTTGGTTCAAAATGGGCCATAGATAAAGTGGCGGAGAAGACTTTTAAAGTGGGGATGGGACCTTTTGCTCTGATGAATGCTACGGGCGTTCCCATTGCCTTACATGCTTGCCAAACACTATGTGATAGCTTTGGTAGCTTTTATCGTCCTGCACATGGGCTCAAGAAACAAGTTGAGGAATTCAAAAAAGATTGGGAAATTTTCGAAGGTGAAAAATGTGCCTCGACGAATGATGTATCGGAGCAAGTGATCAGTGATCGTCTCTTGGCCGCAAGTTTGGGTGTTGCCGCTCAACTTGTAAGCGACGGTGTCTGTGACATTACCTCCACCGATTTAGGTGCGCGCCTGGGGCTCCGTTGGCCTTTTGGCCCTTTTGAAATGATCAATAAATTGGGTGCCAAGCATATCAAAGAAATTACCCGCACTCTTTTCTCAAAATATGACCTACCCGTTCCGGCACTTTTCGATCAAAAGATTGAACTACAATATGTGGTCAGTCGAGTTCTGGGTGATACTGCCATTATTGAATTTAATCGCCCTGAGGCCATGAATGCCCTTAATGAAACAGTAGTGGATCAGCTGGAACGATGTTTTGATAGTCAAAATAGTAAACCAGAGATTAAAAGGATTATTTTCACCGGAAAAGGCAAGGCCTTTGTGGCCGGTGCCGATATTAAGTTTTTTGTCGATCATATAGAGAAGTCAGATTTGAAACGTATCTATACCTTTACTGAAAAAGGTCAGGAGTTATTCAAACGTATTGATCAATCAAAAAAAGAGATCTACGCCTTCTTGGATGGTTTAACTTTAGGCGGGGGACTGGAATTGGCCTTATGTGCGGATTATCGTCTTGGAACTGAGCGCGCGCTCATGGCCTTTCCCGAAACCGGTATTGGCATCTATCCAGGACTTGGTGGCACGCAGAGAACGACACGTCTGATTGGGAAAGCACTTGCGAAATATATGATTGCCACCGGCGATATGCTTAACGCCAAGCGAGCATTGAGTTTTGGACTTCTTGATAAGGTGGTGAGTCGGCCTTGGTCGGAGCAAGAGATGCTGCAAGCAATAACAGTGCTTAGTGGCCAAAGACAGACTGGCAAAATTGCCGATCATGCGGAAAAGAGTTTTGAAAATTTTGACGGCAAAAATTTTGATCTGATCCCAGCCGATTATCAAAAGAAAGTGAAGTTTAAGGCCCCCCTGGCCTTGGCGCTTGCCATGCAGCTCATCGATCAAGGCGCGTCTATAGAGTTGAAGCAGGCGCTTCAATTAGAAATGGATTCGCTTGAATGGATTTTTTCCACCAAGGATGCGCTGGAAGGTTTGTCCTGTTTAATTCAAAAAAAACGTCCGCAGTACAAAGGAGCATAAGATGAAGGTGAAAGGATACAGTTCAAAAAATCAGGGAATTGGTGCTACTTTTGAAGATATCTATATTATCGACGGAAGACGCACTCCTTTTGGAAAAATGAAAGGTACCATGAGTACAGTTTCGCCTACAGATTTGGCGATTATGAGTTCTAAGGCCGTGATTAAGGCCAGTGGTGTCGAGGCTTCTATGATCGATCAAACTATCGCCGCCAATATTTGTGCTGGAAGCGCCGATGCTTTTTTTCTGCCAAGGCATATTGCCCTCTACGCTGGTGCTCCCGTGGCAGCTCCAGCGGTCCTGGCGCAGAGAATCTGTGGCTCGGGCATTGAAGTGATCGGTCAGGCCGCCGAGCAGATTGGCTTAGGCAAAGGGCATTTGATTTTGGCCACAGGAACAGAAAATATGACAAGAATGCCGCTGGTATCTTTTGGGGGCAGAATGGGGTGTGATCTCGGCAAGCCAGGCTTTGAAGATATGCTGTGGGAGGCACTCAATGATACCGCCGCCGTTCCCATGGGCACCACGGCCGACAATTTGGCGCGTGAATATAATTTAAACCGATCTGAAGTCGATGCCCTTGCGCTTAACAGTCAGGAGCGTTACGCCAAGGCCGAGGCCGAAGGTTTTTTCAAAGGCGAAATTGGCGGTGTCGAGGCCAAGGGTGTATTTGAGGCCCAAGGTCTCAAACCACGCAAGTGGAAATTAAATGGCAAAGATCCTTTGGATCGTGACGAAAATCCTCGCCAAACAAATATGGAAGCGCTGGCAAAATTGATGCCGGTTTTTAGTAAAGAGGGGCCCACTACTGCCGGAAATGCCTCTGGGATTGTCGATGGGGCATGTTCGGTATTGTTGGCCAGTCGTGATTTCATTGATACCCATAAAATTAAACCATTGGGTAAAATTCGGGCCTATGCCTCAGTTGGATGTCGTCCTGACATTATGGGAATTGGGCCTGTGCCTGCTATTCAAAGCGTTTTGAACGAATTAAAAATGAATATTGGAGACATTGATCTCTTTGAAATTAATGAGGCCTTTGCCGCCCAGTGCTTGGCGGTTTCTCGTGCTTTAAAAATTGATCATGCGAAACTCAATATTCACGGAGGTGCAGTTGCTATTGGACACCCTTTGGCCGCAAGCGGGCTTCGTTTGGTGACAACAGTACTTAGGTCATTACATAAATTTAACAAACAGACTGGCGTCGCTTCGGCCTGCATTGGAGGTGGTCAGGGAATCGCGATGGTGGTTGAACGATGTTAAAAGATTTTGATGGAAAAGTTTGTATTATCACGGGCGCTGCACGTGGGATCGGTGAAGCGATTGCACGCGTGTTTCATCAGCGGGGCGCCAAGCTTGCTTTGATTGATATGGATGGCGAGGGACTTAAGAAACTAGGTGCTGAGTTATCCGGCAGTCAAATTTATATCGGAGATATTACTTCGCAGGATTTTGTCGATAGCACTATCGCCCAAGTCGCCAAGTCTTTAGGGCCGGTCAGTGTGCTCGTCAACAATGCCGGCATTACTAAAGACAACTTGATTGGTAATATCACCAATCAAGATTGGGACCGGGTTATGGAAGTCAATTTAAAGGCCCCTTTCATGTTGGGCCGTGCAGTCTTCCCCATGATGAAAGAGAAGAAGTACGGCAAGATTGTGAATATGATTTCGGCTTCATGGTTAGGGAATATCGGACAGGGAAATTATTCCGCTTCAAAGGCCGGATTAGTGGGACTCACCCGGACGATGGCACAAGAATTTGCCCGGTACAATGTCAATGTCAATGGAGTATCACCGGGGTTAGTCGATACTCCCATGATCAAGAGCATTCCGGAGAATGTAAAAGAAAAATTGATCAATGCCCGGCCGCTTAAGCGTATCGGCAGGCCAGAAGAAATTGCCGAAGCCGTGGCCTTCTTGGCTTCGGATCGGGCCGCCTACATTACCGGCCAAATTTTGCACGTGGATGGCGGCAAGAGTGTGTGATGAGTGTGGGGGCGTAGTGGAACTGAAATTAAAAGTAAACGGCGTGGAGTATGTGCGGGCCGTGGACCCCGGGATCACGCTGCTTGATTATCTCCGGGAAGAAATCGATTTGACCGGCACCAAGAAGGGTTGTGATCTTGGTGAATGCGGTTGTTGCACCATTCATCTGGATGGCAAACCTGTTTTATCCTGCCTGATGTTGGCAGTTGAGGGTGAGGGGCATGAAATCACCACCATTGAGGGTGTGGCCTCCAGCAATCAATATCATCCTGTACAAATTAGTATGGTCAAAGAAGGGGCCATCCAATGCGGTTTTTGTACTCCGGCCATGGTTATGAATGGGGTTTACCTCTTGTCTCATAACAAGAACCCTTCAAAGCAAGATATTAAAGAATGTATTTCTGGTACGCTCTGCCGCTGCACTGGGTATACCAAAATTGAAAAGGCCATTTTTGAGGCCGCCAAACTCATGGGCCCCAAATGACAATGACAGAATATAATCTCATTGGTAAATCACCACCACAAATTCATGCTTGGGATAAAGTAACAGGTCGGGCAAAATATACCGATGATCTGCGCATTCAGCGGCCACTCATTATAAAAATTCTTCGCTCTCCCCACGCTTCGGCTTCGATTCTCTCTCTCAACGTGGAGCAGGCGGCCCTGATGCCTGGAGTTCGAGGGACCTTAGTTGGCAGTGAGATTAAAAATACTTTTGGTGTTTTGCCGATTTCAAAAGATGAGCCAGCGATGGGTCAAACCTGCGTCCGTTATGTGGGGGAACCCGTAGCGGCGGTGGCCGCTGAAACTGAAGCACAGGCCATCTCGGCGTTGGAAAAAATTGAAGTTGAGTATAAAATCACGCAGGCCATTTTGACCAGTGAACAGGCCTTAAAAGAGACACGAGAGCAAATTCATCCCGAATTAAAAAAGGCCAATAATCTGCATAAACGAGTTGAGCAAAACTTTGGTAATGTAAGCGAGGGATTTACTGCGGCCGAAGCGGTCGTGGAAGGGGATTTTGAATTTCCCTCTGTGACTCATGCCTTTACCGAGCCTCATGCCACGCAGGTGGAAATCGATGGGCAGGGGAACGTAACAGTTTATTCGGCAACGCAGGTTCCTCACTATCTCCATCGGGCCTTGCATGAAGTCTTAGAAATTCCCATGCACCAAATTCGCGTTATTAAGCCCCATCTCGGGGGTGGTTTTGGCGGCAAAAGCGATCCTTTTCCTCACGAAATGATTGCCACCAAACTTGCGCTTAAAACTGGGCGTAATACCCGTCTGACTTTTACCAGGGAAGAAGTTTTTTTTAGTCACCACGGCAGGCATCCCACCAAAATAAAAATGAAAATGGGTCTGGCAAATGTTAAAGGTATTACCGCCCTTGAGGGCAAGATGCTGATTGATGGTGGGGCCTATGGAAGTTTTGGCGTGGTAACCTCATATTACAACGGAGTTTTATTACAAGGCCCTTATCGAATTGAAAATTTTGCCTTTGAATGCCAGCGTGTCTATACCAACCACCCCATGTGCGGGGCGATGCGGGGCCATGGTGGTGTTAATCCCCGTTTTGCCAGTGAGGTGCTGATAGATGAGGGTTGCACAAAGCTAGGTCTTGATCCTTGCGAATTTCGACTCAAAAATTTACACCAGGCCTATACTCTGGCACCCAATCAATTTCGGATTACCTCTCAGGGCCTGACCAAGGGACTTACGCGTGCCATGGAAAAAGGACAATGGAAGAATAAATTTGGCAAACTTCCTTTTGGCCAGGGAATTGGTGTGGCCTGTGGTTTTTTTATTTCAGGAAGCGCTCTACCCATCCATTGGAACGAAATGCCACAGAGTAAAGTGCGCCTGACTCTTGATTATGATGGGGGAGTGACTGTCTATTCCGGTGCTTCTGATCTTGGTCAAGGCTCCGATACTATGCTGGCCCAGATTGTGGGCGAGGTCTTAGGCCTACCCATGAACATGATCAAAGTGATCTCTGCCGATACCAGACTGACTCCGATTGATCTTGGGAGCTACTCTTCACGAGTGACCTTTATGGCGGGGAATGCTGCGAAGAACGCTGCCGTCTCGATGCGACGTATTTTAGGCAAGGCGGCCTGTGAGTTGTGGAAAATAGCAGAAATAAAATGCGCAGATTCCTGTACTGAATTTGATTTTTTCAGACAAGGAAATCAGCCGCCGCTATGGGACCAGAGGTTCCTTGGTGCCAATGTCAATTATGAAGATGGCCTAAAATTTTTTGATGAAAAAATTTCTCACGCAAAAGATACTCTCTCATACCTTGAAGTCGTGAGGAAGGCCCTTGACCACACTGGGGCCTTAGAGGCCTCAGGCATCTATGTCTCGCCGAAAATGGGAGGGACTTTTAAAGGTGCGGGTGCCGGCCTTTCTCCCGCCTATAGCATGACTGCCTTCATTACTGAAGTGACAGTAGACCCAGAAACTGGGTTTGTTAAAGTCTCGAAAGTGACCTGCGCTCATGATTGTGGTCGGGCCTTGAATCCCCAAGCGGTGGAAGGGCAGTTGGAGGGCTCAATTCACATGGGCCTTGGGCAGGCCTTGATGGAGGCCGTAACCCATCAAGCCGGTGCGGTCATGAATGCCAATTTTCTAGATTACAAAATTCCTTCTCCCTTTGAAATGCCCGAAGTTGAGCTGATCTATGATGATAGTGGCGAAAACGAAGGGCCTTTTGGTGCCAAAGAAGTCGGTGAGGGCGCTCTTGCTCCTTTTATTCCATCGGTGGCCAATGCCATTTATGATGCCGTTGGTATTCGTCTAAAATCTCTTCCTATGACTCCCGATAAAATTTTGCAGGAGTTGATGAGGAGGCCCAAATGAGAGACCTTTGTTTTCATCACCCTAGAAATAAAGAAGAACTGGTTGGCATCTTGCGGGGCTTGGGCCAGCAAAAAGAACCCTTTGTTTTCTATGCCGGAGGAACGGATGTCTCTCCTGGGCTTAAATTGCAAAGAAATCCTCCCAAGCACATTATTTTTTTGGGCGATCTAACCAGCGTAAAAGAAATGAAACAAATTACCATGGGAGCCGGTGCTCTCTCATTGGGGGCCATGTGTACCCTTGAAGAAGTGGCCACTCATCCACTTATTCTCGATAAGTTGGTGAGTGTGGCCTCTACAGCGCAAAAAGTAGCTTCACCCCAAATTCGGCATAAGGCCACGATAGGTGGAAATGTCTTAGTCGATAATCGTTGCCTTTTTTATAATCAAAGCAAGTTTAATCAAGATGTCCATGGTGCCTGCTTCAAGGCCTCGGGCAGTGTGTGTCAGTTGGTCCCTTCGGCCAGACCAGGCGATGAAACACTCTGTCGCGCCCGTTCAGTTTCTGATTTAGTTCCAGTTTTAATGGTTTTAAATACGGCCTTGCAGGTCTATGGCCCAAAGGGGGCGCGCAAGATTTTTATGAGCGCCTTTTATTCTCCTGATGGAATATCTCGCAATACTCTTTCTGCGGATGAATTTTTGACTCATTTAGAAATTCCCTTGAATTTTCATGGCCACATTTCTTATCAAAAGTTAAGGATTCGAGAGGCCGTCGATTTTCCTTCGGTAGGTGTGGCAGTAGGGCTTTTTGAAGATAGCGTGCGGGTGTGTGTGACCGGGGTGGATACCCACCCTCATTTTCGGATTTATAGAAGGTCAGATTTTTGTTCATTAGAGCTTCTGACTGAAGAAGCCATTGCAGTCGCCTCCAAGAGCATTACTATTTTAAAACAAGATTTTTTTCCTTCGAGTTATCGTAAGAAGATGATTGGCGTCTATATTAAGCGGGGTATAGGACAGAGCAAGTGAAACCGTTCCTTGTTCTTGTACTCCTGTTTATCTTTATCATTGGAGTTCTAGTCTTCAATCATACCAATACTCAGAGTTCGCCTCCAGAAGTTGAATTACCACCAATTGACACTATTAAAAAAGAAGATAAAGTCATTCAACAAGGGTCCGTCACATTGAACTTCAGCGAAAATATGCTTGTCAAAAAAGAGCTCTTCGAAAAAAAATCCGAAATTGGACAGCATTATGCTGAGGAATGTGAAAGAGGAACAATGGCGGACTGTTTTAATCTCGCTGTTTTTGAGACCGGCCAAGGGAATATGCCTCTGGCGGCAAAATTATATGGCGAAGCCTGTGATGCCGGTGTGATGCAGGCCTGCGTGAATTTGGCCATTTTAGAAGAACAAAGAGGCAATCTCACAGAGGCCAAACTGCTCTATTTTAAAGCATGCGAAGAAGGAAGGATGTTGGGCTGCTATAATCTCGCTTTTATTGAAGCGCGTGAGGGAAACAGCGAAGAGGCAAAGCAGCTTTTTAAACGGGCCTGCGACGGGAAAGAGATGAGAGGCTGTACCGGTCTTGGGCTAATCCAAATGAAGGAAGAAAAAAGTTCTAAGGCAAAAAAACTATTTTCTAAGGCATGCAAGGGAGGAGAAATGGGAGGCTGTACTCATTTTGGACTGGTTCAGTATAAGAAAGGAAAAATTGCCGAGGCAAAAAAACTCCTCACCAAATCATGTGGCCAAGGAGATGCCATGGGATGCTTGATTCTTAATCTGGTGAAATACAAGCAAGGAAATATGGCGCAGGCCAAAAGTCAAAATAGTAAACAATGCAAGAAGGGCAATATGAATGGTTGTCTCGCCCTCGGTGTCATCGCCTTCGCCAAACGTAAATTCGATGATACCAAAATGTGGCTGGATCAAGCTTGTCATGGGGGCAATAAGTTGGCCTGTTCCAAAGTGATCGAGTGGAATTTATAATACCAATTTCGTAAAACAACGATCTCCTTCGTCAAGCTTTCGAGGGGGTGCCATGCACCTTTTCGCGTTCCAAATTTACCTGTCTTGGAATTCATGTATTAGAAAATTTCTAAGTTCTTGCCATGGAAGATAAAGAAGACCGTCATGAAGCGCTTTATTTTTAATGTTACAGACAATAATACTCTGGTGAACATCATGGATTTTCTTGAAGGCCAGCAGCCCTTTCAGATCGTCTTTTTGAGGATGTTCTGTGTATTTGATTTCCAGCGCCACCCGTTTTTTTCCTTGCTCAAGAATGACATCGACTTCGTCGCCTTGCTTGGTTCGCCAATAAGATAAGCGAACATCAGAGGGACAGTGGACTCGCAGTTCATTGATAATAAAATGCTCAAAGAGGATGCCTTTTTGCAAGGTGAGAATTCCTTCCGAGTGATAAACTTGCGCTGCTGAATTTCTTACACCGGTATCAAAAAAATAATATTTTGGTGATTTGATCACTTGCGAACGTTTGGTACCAAACGGTGGAAGCAAAAATGTGGTTAAGGTGTCTTCCAGAATATGGTAATACGTCGTCACTGTAGGCGGTGTTGTGCCAATGGCGCTGGCGATTTTTGAAAAGTTTGGAGATGTGCCTGATTCAAGTGCCGCCAGTTTTAAAAAACTGCTAAAGCGTGGGATGTTTTTGGTCAGGGCCTCTGCACGAATCTCTTCCTCCAAATATAATGTCGTATAGGCCATAAGATCTTGATGACGGCGATTCATATCCTTTTCCGTGACAATAGCGGGAAGGGAACCATAGAGAAGAAAATCACTCAGCTCATACTGATAAGCTAATCCTTCCACTTCTGTGCAGCACAACGGGTGTAAATACTCGAGATGAATGCGACCAGGTAACCAATTCTGTCCAAATTTGCGAAGTTTTCTGGCCGACGACCCACTGCCCATGAAGATGATACTTTTTTCATCGAGCAAAAATTGCAAAACATCAAATACGGCCGGCACCTTTTGAATTTCATCTATCCACACGAGAACAGGTGTATTTTTCTTGATGGCGCGAACTTCCTTAATCAATATTTCTGGATCGCCTTCAATCCGGATTCTTTGTGACGGAAGTTGAAAAAAATAATTTAATTTTGGGCCAAGATGTTTCTCAAAGATTTCTTTTAAGAGTGTGGTTTTGCCCGTTTGCCGAGGGCCAAGCAGCAAAAAAGAGTCTTTTTTGGCGATTTTATCACTTAATTTACGAAGACTTAACCTTTTTAATATTCCAATTTCAAAATAGCTCATATTTTAAAAGTAGTACTTTTTATGATAAAAAACAAGAGGGAGGATAGATCAAGTGGAATCTATAATTCCTCGGGCGTATTGAAATTGGCATGAATCCCCGCATCCATGACCTCGACATATTTTTTTTCACGGCTCGGCCATGTTTTTATCAGAGAATCCAAACGTGTTTCGGTCGGGGCCGTGCAGACCGCCTGCAAGAGCTTTTTCCCCAAGAGGAGAGGATGACCGGATTTTTTCTTCAGAGTAGGAATGAGCACACTTGTTTGCTCATCTCTGGCCTGCCATAGAGAGGCCCAAACTTCGGGTAGGGGAGCGGGGCAATCAATGGGCAGAAGGAAGGCCCAAGGTGCTTCGCCGACGGACTTGACACCTTCTTGCAGGGAAGAGAATTGCCCGCGGCCAGGATCAGGATTTCGCACAACATGTATCTTTGGTGCCCCTAGCGGTACCCCTGGCAATTTTCTTTGCAACAGACACTCTTGGTAGCGTTCATGATGATATCCAAGGACTAACACGATATGATTTTGAATACCCAGCGCCAAAGAATATTCAAAGAAACGTTCAATTTGATGGATCAGAAGCGGATTTCCCTCCCCAGTCCATGGTAAGAGGCCTTTGGGAAAACCCATGCGGGTTGAGGCCCCAGCGCAAAGTAGAATAAGAGGAAGCGAGTTATTTTCCATAGAGCAGAGTCAGAATTCTACCAGCGACTGATATGGCGATTTCTTTCGGTAACTTTCCTCTCACCTGTGGCAGGCCCATGGGGCATTCGATTTTGGCCAGATCTTTTTCGGTAAGGCCCTTTGTCTTGAGACGTTCCGAAAAACGCACCCACTTATTATGACTGCCGATCAAACCCAGATAGGCAAAATTTCTTTTTGCCAGAGTTGCAATAATTTCTAAATCGAGATCGTGGGAATGAGTCAGTACAATGGCATAATGGCGTTCTTCATTCTGGACTTGCTTGATGACTTCTTCGTATGAATCCGATGATTTTGCTAGACCTATTGGTAGTTGGCTGGACTCAATCCACTCGCGCCGTTGGTCCCATAAAAAAATACCGACCCCGGTCCCATGCATGATAGAAGTAACGGCCTGGCCCACATGGCCGGCACCAAAAATATAGAGTATTGGGCCCTGATTGAAAGTTTCGAGGAGAATTTCCACCATCCCACCGCAACATTGTTGCGCCTTGGGCCCCAAGGGAATGGAAAGTTTCTTCACCTCTAGCTTGGCGCTTTTAAGCAATTCTGTGGCCTCAGCAATAATTTGTCGCTCCAGATTGCCACCGCCGATGGTGCCCATGAACTCACCATTGGAGCAAACAATCATGCGTGTCCCAATGTCCCGGGGTGTGGCCCCACCTGAGTCGATAATAGTTGCCAGACAAAAAGGGCGCTTTTGTTTATTCAGTTCTTGCGCTGTGTTCATCCAATCAAAATCGCTCATAAGTACAAATTTCTTATCATACGGTTGACAAATAGGCCCTACGAATTATGCTCACAATCGTATCCTACAGGAGTTAGTTGCGTGTCTTCTCACACTCAGACAGTTTATGGCCCGGTAAAATCCTGGCGTTTTGGTCAATCATTGGGAATTGATCCCATTTTTCATGTGTCGACCTGCTCCTTTAATTGTATCTACTGTCAGTTGGGTGCCATTGTGAATGTGGGGCGAGATTATAAGGAATATGTCGCGACCGAACAGGTATTAAGAGATCTCGATCAAGTATTGAATCGCGGAGAGAAGATTGATGTCATCACTTATTCCGGCAGCGGAGAGCCCACCTTGGCCTCCAATTTGGAGGCCATCATCAAAGATGTCAAAGTGAAATGTCCCAAGATTCCCCAATATATTCTCACCAATGCCACGGAAATGGGATTGCCGGCCGTCCAAAGTGCCTTGCGACTTCTGGATAAAGTGATTGTCAAAATCGATGCCTCAAATGAAGAAATTTTTCAAAAAGTAAATCGTCCAGCGGCGGGCATAACTTTGCACAGTGTGCTTGAGAACATAGTGGAGTTTAAAAAAACCTACACCGGGCAGCTTGAAGTTCAGACCATGTTCATGCCTCTAAATTCTCAAGCAGGCATGGAGGCCTTGGCAGAAATCTTAAAACAAATTGGCCCAACTGTTGTGCAACTCAATACTCCCAAACGTCCTTACCCTATGAAGTGGCAACGCGAAAATCGAGGCAATCATAGCGGCATTTTTCATTGTGAGGTTAGGCAAATTAAGGGTATTTCCGAAGCCGAGGCGAAGGTCTTTGAGAGCGAGCTTAGGAAGCTCACGGGCCTCCCCATTTTGTCTGTATATCATTGAACAGGAACAGCTTGCTAATCCATGGAGTGGATGAGTTTAGAACTGAGGAGTGCTTTGAGCCCTGTTTGATTTTCTTCCCAAATTTCTTTAAGACCTTTGGCATCGGAGATTTGTGGAGCCTCAAAAGTCAAAACTGATGCGTTATATTTTTGTGGGCCGAATTCTCCTAAACTTCCTGGAGTTGGATGGCCATCAATATCGGCCACGACTGGGTAATTATTGTATTTTGCCAAATAATCCGCATATTTTTGGCAATTTTTTCCATTCCAGTTGAGCATGGGCACCCATGAGTGGAAGCTAATCACCAAGTGCGGAGGATATTTGTCAAAAAGTTTGACCAGATAAAGATTTTCAGGCTCTGAAAGGGGAGCAATGCCGGGGTTGTATTTTTTTTCTCTGGCCTCACTGGTCCAATGGGTGGAGGGTAAATTGCGGTTGAGATCGACAGCGTGTGAATTGGTTCGAGAGCCAGCACGATATCCGTCAATATTGAGTACGGGAATGATAATAAGGGGAATTTGAGCGGCTTCGTCGGTTGTTCTTAACCAGGAAAAGAGTTCTTTTAAAATATAAACTCCTTCCACTTCATCACCGTGTACGCCGGCCAGGAGGTAGACATGCTTGGAACCTTTAAAGTCATGTTTATAGGCCTTGATTTCGGCACCTTCCACAGAACTTCCAGTCTTTAATTCAAAAAAATTCATACCTATCATCCCTCAGAAATTGTCGAATCGGTAAAAGTAAAAACGGCCGATTGGCCGGGAGTTTCTTCAATTTCAAGCACTAATTCAGAAAAATAAAAATTAAATTTGTTTTTTATCAGCTGCACCAATTCTAGCGCAAAATATTGCGCCAAGCGCTCGACACTGGTATTGGGAATAGGTAAGACGACAATATCATTTTTGGGAAAATTCCAACGGAAACCATCAGGAGTTGTCACCCACTGAATCTCGGGAGTTTCTTGGGAAGTTTCAAACTTAAGCAGGGGGTTTTCGGAAGGAAGAATGAGTCGATGGTCGAGAGTATTGCACAGATCGCGAACTAAGGGTTTGAGATCAAGAAAATCAAACACCATATCGGAGTTCAGCATTTTCTTTTTGCCTTCTACCGCAACCCTATAATTATGCCCATGAAGGGGTTCACGAGTTCCATCGGCAAAGACTAAGAAATGGGCTGACGCAAAATTGAAATATTGCTTATAAACTTTGATCGAAAAATTTTGTTTCAAATTGGCCTCGCAAGAAACGATCTTCCTATCATGCAATAACATCATCTCTACCAGAAAAGCAAAAAAAGTATGAGAAGCGCTATTTAAGACTTTGATTTTCCTTATCAAACCGGACTTGTCCAGTTAAAATTTGGTATTTCTTGAATTGGAGAGTTTTATGAAGGACCAGCAGGATTCACGTTCACCCGTAGATCCGGATTTAGAACGAGAAGTCGAGCGGCAATTTCAATATCTAAAATTTGGTTGTTTAGAAATCACTCCTGAAGATGAATTCAAATCTCAGCTGCGTGAGTCTCTTAAAATGAAAATTCCCTTGAGAGTAAAATGCGGGATCGATCCTACCGGCTTTGATGTCCATCTTGGACACACTGTACCCTTCCGTAAGATGCGTCAGTTTCAAGATTTGGGCCATCTCGGTGTGGTTATTATCGGCGATTATACTGCGTGCATTGGAGATCCCACGGGTAAGGCAGAATCACGGTCATCTTTAAGTGCCGAAGACGTGAAGCAAAATGCCAAACGATATATGGAACAAGTTCATACTATTCTCGACCCTAGTCGTACTGAAATATGTTACCAGTCAGAATGGTTTCAGTCAGTCACGTTACGCCATATTATTGAGTGGGCCGCTCAGACGACCGTGGCGAAGCTCCTCTCACATGAAACATTTAAAGAGCGGTTGGATAAAGGACTTCCCTTGGCCTTGCACGAGTTGTTCTATCCCGTCTTGCAAGGCATGGACTCAGTTTTTGTCAAGGCCGATGTAGAACTAGGTGGGCAAGATCAAAAATTCAACGTACTCATGGGGCGCGATTATCAGCGGCATCGTGGCATGCGACCCCAGGTGGCGATGCTTCTTCCCGTGATTACGGGAACCTGCGGTACCCAGAAGATGAGCAAATCTTTGGGTAATTACATTGCCATTTTTGATGAACCATTTGAAAAATTTGGCAAAGTGATGAGTATCCCAGATGCTTTGATGTTGGAGTATTATCAATATCTCGGCGATGTCACCCCAGAAGAGTTTGAACTAATCAAGGTCGAAATCACAAGTGGCGCTCTCCATCCCAATGAGGCAAAAAAACGTTTGGCCGAAAGAATCGTGGGGCAATTTCACGGCGGGGATGTGGCCTTGGAAATGCGCCAGAAGTTTGAAAATGTTTTTAAAAAAGGCGAAGCCCCGGAAGATGTCCAAGAATATAGCTACAGACTGCAGGCCAAGCTCTCTGATGTTTTGTCTGATTCAGGCATTCTCCCGTCTAAAACTGAAGTTCGTCGTATGGCCAAGCAAGGCGCTCTTTCAATCATGGATGAGGGGAAATTGGAAGATGGGGATCTTCTTTTGAATGCAACTTTTGATGGCAAAATCATTAAGGTGGGAAAGAGAAAATTTTTGAAACTTAAGCTCAGGAAGGATTAACTGTGTCGAAAGATTTTTTCAAGCGCCAGTTAGAGAAGATTAAGCTGGCACTTTCTCAAGACATTCAAGCGGTGGAACTAGTCGATAAACTTTTAGAAAAAGTTGAGAATTCCCCTACAGAAATTTGGACTGATTTTCTGCCAAATAAATCGTCAGATAAATTATCAGCTAAAAAGGAATTATCTTTATTGGCCAAGCAAGCTTTTGCTGTACCGCAAGAGTTAGTGGCACCCAACCCCTTGGCGCTTACGCGATTTGCTGTCTTTTGCGATGGTGGTTGTCGTGGCAATCCCGGGCCCGGAGCTTGGGCCACGATAGGTTCGACGGTAGATGGAACCATCATGTTTGAACTTACCGGACTGGATATTCTGACGACTAATAATAAAATGGAATTAGAAGGGGCGATTCAGGGAATCCAGGCCATTCGACAGCATGTGAGTATGCAAGGAATTAATAATCCTATAGAAATTCACCTATATTGTGATTCGAAGTATGTGCTTGAGGGATTGGAAAAATGGCTTCCCGCTTGGAAGGCGCGAGGATGGAAAAAGAGCGATAACAAAGCGCCAGAAAATATGGAGAGTTGGATGCGCCTTGACCAAGTTGCTCAAACCCCCTTTCGGCCCTTTTGTCATTGGGTAAAAGGACATGATGGGCATCCCCAAAATGAATATTGTGATGAATTAGTGAACAAGGCGTTGGATGAAGCCGATTTTTAATAGTGTAGTAAGAGGAGAATTTATGATGAGAAATGTTTTTGCCAGGATGTTGGTCTTTGGAATGATATCGGGAATTCTTTCGGGATTTATTTCATGTTCCCACACACCTAAAGAAGTACCAAGAGTGCGAGGGTACCAAGAGCATAATATTATGGCGACGTTGTGGGCCCGCCATTCAGCAGAGTTCCAGGCGGCAGGTCACCAAGCCTATCATGCTGCACAATTATCTCTCGCTAATGCATTGCAAAGGAAGATTAAAAAACCTGCCGTCGTGGCCGATTTAGATGAAACTGTACTTGATAATGTCGAGTACCAAGTGCGCAATATCGTCAAGGACCAATCCTATTCCTCCGAATCCTGGATGCAGTGGGTGAGTGAAGCCAAGGCAGGTGCCATTGCCGGTGCGGTGGATTTTTTTAAATATGCCGCCAGCAAAGGTGTGGAAATTTACTATATCTCAAATCGTAAAATGGACGAAGTCGATCCAACGTTTAAGAATATGGAAAATTTAGGTCTGCCGGTGAAAAAGGAAAATCTTCTTTTTCGTGATAAAGAGAAGAGCAAAGAAGGGCGGCGCCAATTGGTGCAAAAAAAACATGGGTATGTTCTTTTTCTGGGTGACAACCTGATTGATTTTTCCACAGTATTTGAAAATAAGAATAGTCAGGAGAGAAAAGAGGCGGTTGATGCTGAGAAAGGACGATTTGGTGTCGATTATATTATTCTTCCCAATCCTATGTATGGTGCATGGGAAGATGCCTTCTATGAGAGTAATCCAAGAATGAGTGATGCTGAAAAGGCGGTAAAACGTTTCGAGTGGCTGAGCAAGAAATAAGAAAATTTCGTACAAGATTACTTTTAACTTTGCGTTGGGGGAGTTACACTAATCCAATTGATAGAATTATTAACCATGGACAAAGGATATTATGATGAAAAATTTGCTTTGTATTATTGCCCTGTTGTCATTGATGACAGTGGCCGCTTGCAAACAGCAAGGAGGAAGTAAATCGTCGGTGGAACTTAAGACCGATGAGGACAAAACATTTTATGCTGTTGGTGCGCTTTTTGGGGGAAGACTGAAGCCCCTTCAGTTGACTGATGCTGAATTAGAATCGTTGGTTTTCGGTATTCGCGATTCGGCCAAGGGAGTGGAATCAAAAGTTGATTTGGTGGCCTTTCAACCGAAGATCCAAGAACTTTTTCAAAGTCGCATGGGCAAGCAGTCAGAGGAAATAAAGAAAAAAGGTCAAGAATATCTCGAAAATTTTGTTAAAAATGAAGGTGCTAAGAAAACTGAAAGTGGTTTAGCTTATAAAATTATCACAGAAGGCACCGGCAAGAATCCTAAGGCCGAAGAT
The DNA here is from genome assembly GCA_964359085.1 of uncultured Bdellovibrio sp. GTDB lineage: Bacteria > Bdellovibrionota > Bacteriovoracia > Bacteriovoracales > Bacteriovoracaceae > GWA2-49-15. Next base: position 24,223 of record CAYHRT010000029.1, read on the forward strand.
ATGGTCGAAGTTCATTATCATGGGACTTTGATGGATGGAACTGTATTTGACTCTTCAGTTGAACGCGGTAAGCGGGTTTCTTTTCCTTTAAATAGAGTGATCAAGGGCTGGACCGAAGGCCTTCAGCTCATTAAGGAAGGTGGAAAGGTTAAATTGGTGATTCCATCCGACTTGGCCTATGGCGACCATGGCGCTCCTCCCAAGATTCCAGGCGGGTCAACTTTAATTTTTGAAGTTGAACTGTTTTCTGCCAAGGCACAACCTGCCACTGAAGCACCGCCAGCCGTACCCGGAAAACCTAAGAAGAAATAGTTAATACTGATTTGTATTCATCATAAGAGGCCAGCTATGCTGGCTTCTTTTTTTTATATGTATGGGGTATTTATGTTAAGGCAAATTTT
>CAYHRT010000030.1:0-18994 GCA_964359085.1 uncultured Bdellovibrio sp.
CTACTGCGGAGGTGGTTTTCGCTCTGCGCTTGCAGGTGAGTCTCTGCAAAAAATGGGATACAAAAATCTATTCTCGATGGCGGGAGGAGTACGAGAGTGGAAAGAAAAAAAATATCCAATAACCAGGAGTTAAGTATGTTTCGAACATTATTTTTGATGGTGGCGGTGAGCGGTTTTTTTGCTGTTGCCCAGGGCACTGAGGAGTCGACAAAACCGGAAGGGGACGGCGGTTGTCGTGCCGAATTTCATAAGGTGTGTGGACAGACGGAAAAAGGCGAAGGCCGTATTCATGATTGCATTGAGAAGAACATGAGTTCATTTTCTGCTAAATGCCAGGAGCGCGCCAAAAAACGTCAGGAAAATCATGACAAGATGAAGGCCTGTCACGAAGAAATGAAAAAATTATGTGGCAGCGTGGAAAAAGGTGAAGGCCGAAAAAAGAAATGCATGGAAGAAAATAAATCAAAGTTATCGGCAGATTGCCAGGCCCTCGGTGAGCGCATGCGAGAGCGGCATGAAAAGCGGGCCGGCGGCAAGAAGGCCGAGAGTCCCGAAGCCACCAAATAGCAATGAGTTATAGGGGCCCAGGCCGGTTGTATTTTTTACCATACCTATAAGAATTACCTGAAATTGCTTCTTTTCTTGGAAAATCCACGCAATCTGTCAAAATCGCCTGATTTAGATGAGTTGTTGAGGAGCTTCCAGTGGATAAACCATTTGTTGGTTTTTTACGTGCGACACTTCTATGCAGTTTGCTTGGCCTCTTAGCGCATGCCGAGGATCAACTTCCTGCGAGCGCTCATGATGTCTATACGGAACTTCTCGAATCAGGCATTACCCTTGAGGCCCACTCAACCTCGGTGCTCGGTACCACCTCTTCGGTTACCTACGGCGCGGAAAAAGAAGGTTCTTCCTCCCTGATCACCAAAGTTATGGGCCCCGGTGGAGAGGCATTTAAAGATTATGGCAACGCCAAAGGGGAAGCTTTTCAAAGAAGCTTTCTCCAGGCAATCGTGAATGAAAATGTATTGGAAAATCAGGTTGTCGATCATAACGGTGTCGACCTAAGTTTGACCTCCAGTCAGATTCAGGGACTAAAAAGCAAGATTCAAACCAGCACGCCCAAAGAGGCCTTTGAGTTTTTTATTTCGCTGATCAAGGAACGGCCTTTCAGCTATTTGAAAAGCAATTTCCGCCGCAAACTTTTTAATGAGGGTGTGAAGCAAGTTAACTTCAGGGAATGGGTTCCTCATTTCGGCCAGTCCGAAAAATATATTCAGAGCGCTCACAGTCTTTCCACCAAGAGCGGCTGGGAAATCAATTTCAATCCCATGGGAACCTATGGCGAATTTGAGGAGATGATTGCCTGGTTCAAAACCTCACTGAAAAATGCCGGAGAGTTGTTTGAGGCCCCTGGACATCAGCGTCTGGTCTTTCCGGCCCCTGTGGGAAAAACTCCTGAAGAGCAGCTTAAATGGAAGCAACAGGTGGGTGAGATGTATCGCCATATTCAGGCCTACATCATCGCTCGCGGAATCTTGGGCAATACTGGAATTGAAACCTCGCGCTTTAAGTCGGTTCTCCAGGATGGCCAGTTTTTGCCGGATACGGCCTCAGGACGCGGAGTTATTCGGGTTGATGATCCTGGGCGATTTGTGGCCGATCATTATTCAATCGAGCTTCGGGCCGGGACAAAAGATGCTGAAGTTCAGCAGTTTGTTGAGCAGGTGATTAGCGCACGGATTGCCGCAGGAGATTTTCAGGGATTGGCGAGCTTGAGTGACTGGGAGCTTCTGCCTTTTCGCACCACCGATGTTCAGGATTTGGTTTCTCGCTTCAAGGTGACTGAAGAAGTTGCCACAAAATTTTTCGAACATTCTTCCGGCCTGTCGCCGGGTTTTAATATGGCGCTCTGGCGCTGGGAAAATGCGCCCTATATGCAGGCCAAAAAGGCCCTTCTCCAGCACACCACCCGGCACTATATTGAAACCGTCGCCGCTAATCCTGCGGCCCTAAAAAGTGCTTTAAAAGAGTGGCTGCGGATCATGCGAATCGAGCACGATCTTCAAGATTATCTGCGACCCCGCAGAATCGTGGAGAAGTTGGATAAGATGCATGAGTATCAATCCACCGGTCAGGTGGATGTGAATAAAATTGATATAGGCGTTGAGTATACCGCCCGCTTTCAAGGCCAGTTCTCGGTGGAGAGTTCGAGTGCTCCCATGGCCGACGGCATGGAAGCATGGCTCTACACCAAAACCGACATGACCCCATATGAGCGTCGTGAGCAGATCAGGAAAATGGCCAAGACTCTGGGGCAAGAATTAAATGGTGGACGGACGGTGGAAGTGATCGACATCACCAATGGCACCGCCCACGGGCACGGGATGAGCGTGACCTTCCAGGTTGCTGATTCCAAGGGCCGCAAGTGGAGAGTGGAGTGGGACGGCGTCGGACGTACTTATACCGAGGACGGCAAGGTGATTCCCGAATCGCTGCGCGGTGGACATATGGAAATCGTCACTCCCAAGATGACTCCGCGTTATGAAGAGATGTCGGCAGTTTTTCGGGCGATGAACAGAATGAACGTGATCCCATCCCACTCCGGTGGTGGCGGCCATTTGAATGTGGACCTGGCACCCTTTGCCGGCAATCCCCGTGCCCTGGCGCGCTTCTTAACTTTGTTTCATGAGCATCGAGGTATGATCAGTTTTCTCTTTACCAATGTGAATCGAGTGTCTGTGGCAGAGCCGGTAGACGTGAGCGCCGACTTTTCTCGCAAGCTGCGCGACTTTCAGGGCACCGAGCTGGAGTTGAAACAGCTCCTCTACAATGAAGGTTATTATAATCAGCGTCTGGGCCGAAAAACCCGCAACGTGCAGATTGATATGTCCGGATTCTTCCAGGATATCATTCCCGCAGAGCATATTCACCCCGACTTTGATTTTAAAAATCCCACTGAGGCATGGCGGCCGCAATTTCGGGTCAACCCCAAGATTCGCAAAATGGAGATGCGCCTTTTTGATGCGCCCATTGATGCCTTCGAATCTTCCATGCAGATCAAGCTGGTCAAGGCCCTTATTGATAAGGCCCTCAACTCCCAGACCCCTCTGAGCGGTCGGGTGCAAGAGGTCAAGCATGAGAATTTTACCGGGAATTACGAATTCGCCAAGGGCGAGCTGGCGCGCATGTGCCAGGGGCTGGGGCTGAGTGTCGCCGAGTACAAAATCTTTTTGGCCCGGGCCTTCGTGCAAGGAAGACAGAATATGTCTTCACGCTTTTACCAAAATTATAGGGATAAAATTCGCGAGCGTGGATGGAATAAGGTTCGAAAAGAAGTTTGGGGACGCGCCTTACCGCAGGCCCGCAGTGAGAGTGAGGCCCTGTCTTCGGAGACGAGACAGTGGCAGGGAAGTGAGCTACCCGAGGCCCGCGCCTTCCGAGAGAGACGTATTCAGGCGGCGGGACAAGGGACTCAGCTTCGCGAGCAACTGGATTCGCTCCCGGATGTCAGACGTGAAATTAAAATTGGTGTTAATTGTCGGGCAATTTTTAGATAAGGACTTTGTATGAAAGTTAAATTGATTATTTTCTTAAGTTTGCTTGCGATTTTTCTTCCTCTTGAGGTCACTCTGGCAGCGCCCGGTCGCGCACGCGCCATGATAGATCGCATGATTGAGGAAAAGCGTGATCCCAGTCGCATGGCAGAGCGCCGAATCGATGCCGAGCAGGCGCGTTTTGAATCGCAAGTTCTTCGTCTTATGCGCCGGCGAAGTGGTCTTGGGTCTCGCGAACTCGACATGGTTCATTTGCGCGATTACGTGGCAAGAAATCAGTCCCACCCGCAAAATTTGGATGCACTGGCGGAGATGCTCACCAGTATTACCGCCCGTGGAAATATGATTCCCGCCCAGCAAGAGGCCTCCGCCAATTTGTTGGCCAAGGCCATTCGCATGTCTGAACGTGGAGAGTTTTCCCTCGAACCACGGGATCTTTTGGAAATTGATCGCAACTGGGGTGTGATGGAAAAAGACGGTCTCGCCGATGTGCTGACTGAGGCACGAACCCTTATTGAAGAAAATCCCACACTAACTGCCGATAAGGCCCTGGAACAGGCGCTGCAAAATCGCGGTCTGCTTGAGTCCTTTAACAAGCGCTGTCGTTAGTAAAGAGGTTTATATGTACAGACTTGCCCGCTTTGCCGTCATTCTTCTGTGTCTTGTGTATTTTATGCAAAGTGCTGCAGTCAAATCGCAAGATTCCGGTGCGGACTTCGTTAATCAAGAAGAAGGCAAAGTCAGTCCCCAAATTGAGGAGATGGCCTATCGGGAAGCTGTGCGTGCGGCCGAAGACCCGGAAAAGTTTCATCAGGGAGTCAAAGACATTTCTGTGCTCGGACAATTTGGCGGGATCACCACAGAAATGGCGAAGTTTTATTGGGCAGTTGCGGCCGTGGAGTTTACCCATTGTCTCACCAGTAACGATTCAACCGCTTGTACCCAATACATGCAGCAACTCAAAGACCCCATTGGTCATTTGGGTTTTGTGCTTTTTATGAAAACCAATAAGATGACACTGGATATGGCGCAAACGCTAAGTCGCGGAAGAATTAATCCAGGCATGGCCTCCTACTTGGGGCTGGCCGCTGGTATGATGGCCCAGTCTGTGTTTCAGGATCTCTATTTTCACCCCACCGTGCAAGGGCTTCTTAAAGTTCATAAGATTCAGGACCCGGTTCGGCGTGAGGCCAAACGCAAAGAATTATTAAATCTGCTGTGGAAAGATTTTACCCAAAATACCGGCCGTTATTTATTCAGCAAAATTCCTGATGTTATGGGCCTTCTCGGTACGGCCTATGTCAGCCATAAGACAGTTCAAATCTTAGGGCACATGTTTAAGAATTCAGAACGTCTGATTAAATTTGCCTTTGATAAAAACACCGCCCGTACCATTATTCGCTTTGGCCGTGGGCTCTATCGCAACCGTCAGTTGGCCAAGGCCGGGATAAAATTCGTTTTTCGTGGAAGCAAGTTAGTGCGGGTTAACCCCGTGGTTGCCATCGCAAGTTATTTTGCGGAGACCGTTTTGTTTTTAGCTTTGGCCCCAATTATCGAAGAAGTAGTCACGAAACATTGGGATCGTGGCAATGCCTTGATTAAAATTTCCAATGGCCGTTCGGCGTTAGAAGATCTCATGAGTTCTGGGGGATCACCTGCCGCTGTAGAAGCGGTGGCACGAGTCGTGAATCAGGGATTCGATCAATTTCGAAAAAGTATTATGAATAAGGCCGAGATTACCAAAATGCGCCACCTCCAGGCCATTCAAGATGTCGATATGAAGTATCAACGTATGCTGATGTATTATGAGTGGCTGGTTCAAGGAATGGATTACGCCTCCGACATGTGGACGTTGAACCAAGAGGCCTTCCATGAAACAGGTCTGGTTAACGAAATCAATGAAAGTACTGATTACGCTAAAACCTTTTTCTGTGGCAAAGCTCCCTATGATGCCGTCGAGAGAACATTTGATGTTCACGGCATTCCTATGCCTTTTAGTTATTCCTATGACTTTAAGTACGACGACAATCGCACTCATTATGAAAATATGAAACTTAATGAAGGTTTTTTTCGACCGACAGGTATTGATTTGACTGGGTTTAAAGCTTACCACGTGAATAATATTTGTGAGAGTGATTTAAATCGTATGAATGGTGGAAGTCGCCCAGGTTCTTATGATATCGTCACCTGTCCTTTGCGCAGTTATCCCGATAGCAAGCAAATCGTTTGGGGCAATACCCAAGTTCATGCCATTTTGTGTCGCATTTTTATGGTGCAGGCCCGTTCCATTGTTCTGCGTACGGGAATGTTGAAGGGCCGAGAGATTCGCGAGGATTTGGCCGACGGATTAGATGAGGCGGGCGGTAAAGTATTGCAAAAAATTTACTCTCAGCGCGACTTGATGGTGATGCGTTTTGAAAAGGTCGTGCGCCAGGAATTACTAATCGCACTTACAGGCAGAGAAGTCAGTATTGATGAAGATGCCATTAGATTTAATGGTAGTGTACAAACGACTTCTTTCTTTTCTGGTAGTTTTCCGCTCGGGGTGGTGGCCAATTATGACTTTGAAAATAGAATGTGGGGAACCTATATGTCGGATTATTCTCGTTATCAAAAAGTACTTGGAAAAATTTGGACAGAAAATGAACAGAAGCGTGAGACAGCTTTAGAACTTCAGAGATATACCACCATGGATTATGCTTTTAGAATTCGTTCAACGCCCTTTTTCCAAGAGATCCCGAGGGCCGACTGGCAGAAGATTGTCCACTCCTACCGCACCTATATCGTGCCTTAGCAAGGGGTTCGCAAAGTTGGCCAGGGTGTCCAGCTTTTCGCGTAAATTGTTAATAACTTCATTCGTATCATTTCCTCTCTTTGTTTCCAAATTGAGTTTGATGCAGATTTCAAAGATTTCATTGGCAAGAGACATTTTGGTGATGGGATGCATATTTTTCCTCCTGAAAAACACAAACTTATTTTGGCCATAAACTTTTTAAGATGACAATGAGAATTCCCCCAAAAAATATCCCGCGCACTTTTGTCGACAATTTTTTTTACTCAGGCTTCCGGGCAAAGAGCGGTATATTAATAAGTTATGATTGAAAGATTCACCCACCTCCTTGCCCCCTTAGATTTAGGTCACACCAAATTGAATAACCGAGTTTTGATGGGATCTATGCATACCGGTCTGGAAGAGGCCAAAAAAGGTTATGAGCGACTCGCGGCCTATTTCCGTCAGCGCGCCAAGGGAGAAGTTGGGCTGATTGTGACAGGAGGAATTGCACCCAATTTATCCGGGCGTCTGGCACCCTTTTCTGCCCAACTGAGCTATCGCTGGCAGGCCAAACGCCATAAACTTATTACCCAGGCGGTGCATGACGAGGGAGGAAAAATTGCTCTGCAAATTTTGCACGCTGGGCGCTATGCCTATCATCCTTTTTGTGTTGCCCCTTCTCGAAAGAAAAGTCCCATTTCACTTTTTACTCCCTGGCCCCTGCCTCGTTGGGGAATCAAGAAAACGATTGGTGATTTTGTAAATTGCGCGACCTTGGCCCAGGAGGCCGGTTATGATGGGGTAGAAATTATGGGCTCAGAAGGTTATTTGATTAATGAGTTCATCTCTGGCGTGACTAATGAGCGTCGTGATGACTATGGTGGTGCCTACAAAAATCGTATTCGCCTTGCCTTGGAAATTGTCGAGCGCACGCGTAAGGCAGTCGGAAAGAAATTTATTCTTATTTTTCGCCTCTCGGTCTTGGATTTAGTTCAAGGTGGAAGTAATTTTTTTGAAGTGGTTGAGTTGGCCCAAGCCCTGGAGAAGGCCGGGGTAAATCTACTCAACTCGGGCATTGGATGGCATGAAGCGCGAATCCCTACCATTGCCACTCTCGTTCCCCGAGGTGCATTTACTTGGGCGACAAAAAGATTAAAAGAGCATGTTTCTATTCCTGTCATTGCCACCAACCGAATTAATGATCCCCAAATCGCCGACCAATTATTGAAAGATGGCCACGCCGATATGGTGTCGATGGCCCGTCCACTTTTGGCCGATCCCTATTTTGTAAAAAAGGCGCGAGAAGGCAGGGCGAAGGAAATCAACACCTGTATTGCCTGCAATCAAGCTTGTCTTGATCATATTTTTGAACAAAAGGAAGCTAGTTGTTTGGTTAATCCCTACGCTGCACGGGAAACCACTTTGATCAAAACAAAAACGATTTCGCCCAAGAGAATTGCCGTGATCGGTGCTGGACCGGCAGGCCTAAGTTTTGCTTGTGAGGCCTCTGATCGTGGTCACAAGGTGGAAATCTTTGAGTCGCGTTTAGAAATTGGCGGGCAGTTTAATCTTGCCAAGCAAATTCCCGGTAAGAGCGAATTTAGCGAAACTATTCGCTATTACCAAACTCAATTAGGGTTAAAAAAGGTGGTCATGCATTTAGGCCTTGAAGTCTCTGCACAAGATTTGAAGAATCAGAACTATGACTTAGTTGTCTTGGCCACCGGGGTAACGATGCGGCGTCCGGATTTTGAAGGGATTGCCCATCCCAAAGTCCTTTCATATCTCGATGTTCTTGATCGCCACGTCGAGGTGGGGAAACGTGTCGCTATTATCGGGGCAGGGGGGATTGGTTTTGATCTCGCCCACTATCTTACTGTTACTGCTACTATTACTATTACGCCCCAAGACTTTCTTAAAGAGTGGGGAATCACAGAAGACCCCCAAGCTCGGGGAGGATTGGTGGAATCCGCTTCCAAGTGGAAGTCGGCCAGAGAAGTCTATCTTCTTCAGCGAAAAGATGAGAAGGTCGGGGCCCACCTTGCAAAAACGACAGGCTGGATTCATCGCAAGATTCTTAGCAATAGACAAGTCAAAATGTGGAATAGTGTCACCTATGAAAAAATTGATGATCAAGGTTTGCACATTACCCATGCAGGCAAAAAGAAACTGCTGGAAGTTGACCATGTTATTATCTGCGCTGGGCAAACCCCCCATGATAATTTAAAAATTCCCCTGCAGTCGATGGGTTTCAAGGTCGAGGTGATTGGAGGAGCTAGGCGAGCACATGAACTCGATGCCGAAGCTGCGATCTTTGACGGCACTCAGCTGGCCTGCCACCTCTAAGCCGTTTTCTTTAAGAGTTCTTTGAAATCCACTTTCTTATAATCACCACTGACCTGAGTGAGAGATTTGAATTCTTCAAAATAAAAACTCTGATAGGCCTTGGCAATGAGTCCGTGGGTGCCGATACCCACAATCAAATTGCGCATGACATGGGCGTCTTGCTCGGAGATGGCGTTGGAGTCATTATGGGCCAAAATTCCCCGGATCTCCAGCATTTTGGATTCTTTCAACACTTGCACCATGTCTCGGGTTAAGAATTGAATAAATTGTCGGTGATTTTGATAGGCCTTTTTAAAGCAGAAATTATTTTGCTCTACACAGCGTTCAACAAAATAGATTAACTGCGTGATGGAATAATTCTTGTGCCATTTATTAATGGGGACCAGACCACTCATTTCGTCACTCAAATAAAGTTTGGGAGGCATAGAATCTGGTTTGACAAAGAATTCTCCACCAAATCCTTTGCGTTTCAGGTGGTGAATAGTGAGGTCATTTAAAACGATTTCCAAGGCCTTGACATACCCGAAAGCATTGCGAGAGATGTTATGATAGCGCTTCTCCACGATATCCAATTCTGCCGATTCGAGCTCAGTCTTGGCGGCGTGGGGAATTCTACTATACATCGCCTCTGGGAAGGCATAGTGGTGCAAACTTTCTAAAACTTTTTTTGAGTTGGAGTTACTCAGTGCTGGATGATATTTAAAAAGCAATTTGCCACTCGGGATATCGTCTTCAATCTCATCAAAATAGGCCTCTTCACTTAAATCTTGGACAAAAGCGGGCAGGCGAATTCCAGTGGTAAAAGGGGAGAGTCCATCAATTTTCAACTCATGATGGGCATTATCGATATAAAGTTCCTGGAGCTTGCAGGCGGTATCTTCGGGAGTGTAGGTCAGAATGGTAAAATCAGTGATTTTAAACCAGGCCTCAACTTTTTTTTCTTTGTAAAATTCGAGACAAATCAAGTTTGAACTTGAACGGTCTGTCAGGACCTCGGTGACCTTTCCAACCCACAGGTACGTATAATCTGTTATGTAAATATGGGTAGAGCAGCCCATGGCCTTGTTGCTGGCAATAAGAGCGTTTAATTGGGCCTCATCAATTCTACTGTCACGATCTTTGGCAATCATCTTGCCCCAATAGGCATGGCCGTCGGTGGGATCATCCTTGAGACGCTTTTCCAGCAGATTATAAAACTCATGCGCCTGAGTGTGTCCTCCGTCAAAACTATTGAGATAGGGATTGAAGGTTAAGTAAAAATGGATTGGAACGCTCACAACCGCCTCCTCAAATTACGATATTTCCAAGAGCTTTTCGGAAACATAGGAGCAAAAGTTGAATAAAAGCATCAATGAATGCAACTAGCTGAAAGAATGGTTATTTATTGAGAATTTCTTTGGCCTTCGTTAAGGACGAGTCGAGGGAACGCAGTTCATCTTCGAGATGTTCGATATCGGGGGCATATTTATTTTGCCGTTCACTTAAGGCCTGGGTCAGTTTTTCTAACTGGGCCACATATTCGGGACGCTTTGTTGCCAAAGTTTCGGCCTTATTTTGTAAATCGCTAATTTTTTTGGGCAGAGAATTTTTTTCATTTTCCAATTGTTTGAGTTGTTCTTCAACTTTCTTAAGCTCTTCGTATAACGGTGCTTTCTGATCATCAGGGGCCTGGGCGAGGTCTAGAAGCTTTAACTTGTCTTGCAGTGTGGCCTGTTTACTATAGGCCGGTTTCTTTTTATCTTCGATGTTTTTACGGATATTGTCTTTGTCTATCTCAAGGCGTGCGGCTTCTGTAGTTGCCTCTTGGATGCGCTTGTCAATTTCTTCAATCGCCTGCTCGGCCAAAGTAACTTTGGCGGCGATATCTGCTAGATCGTCCGTCAACTTCTTGAGTGTTGCGATGGCAGTTTTGTGTTTTTGTTCAATTTCTTGCGCCTTAGATTCTTTATTTTTTCTAGCCTGGGCCAAAAGTTCTTGGCCTGTCTTGGGCCTCTGAGGTTCTAGCGTTTCTGGCGCTTCTACTTCTTGTGCACCGCTATCGACACTTTGAGTGGTGAAGATGACTATTTGTGAGCCAAACCGGATGGTATCTCCCTCTTTTATTGGGATTTTTACATTGCGCTCAAGTTTGCCATTGTTGAGAAAAGTACCATTGGTTGAACCGGTATCAAGGATAAAGGCCTTATCTCCTTCAACCACAAATTTTCCATGTCGACCAGAGACCATGTCGTCTTCAGAAAAGATCAAATCGCCCTCAACCCTTCCAAAGGAAATGGTGCTTTTTAGGTCAACCATCTCAGAGTTGCGTGTTTTTATGAACAATTTCATTAGCAGTATTGTAGCAATAAATCATTTTTGGAGATCTCTGGTTGTCGCGCCGGAAAGATTTTCTAATAAGGCAAAAAAAGTGACTGTTTTCGATGGGTTATTGGCGCGAAAAATATTCATGCTCGGGTGACAAATCGACTCTTTTTCTCGGAATCTGGCATAATCTCGTGATGTCTATAAGTAATCCCTTTTGGTCCGCTTTGCTTGGAATGCGTCTCGCAAGTGTTGTGCTATTCTTGAATTTTCTCGGCATCCTTTCTTGGTGTCATGCCGGCGATCAAAATGGGTTTGTCTTAGAGGCCGATGTTTCCATTGTTGAGCAACGACCTATACCATCCGGCCAATCAAAAGAAGATCTTTCCACCGATGCTGTCATTAAAGAAAAAAAAGTGCAAATTACTTGGGAATCTCTCGGTCTTCAGTCTGTTCGAGAGTCACTTAAAAAATTTAATGCGAAAAGCTTACTCTCCGCCATCTCACTTAAATACTTGTATCGTCATCTTCTGCAGCTGGCCTTGAGTGAGCATGATCGTTATGTCGGAGATCCCTATGAGTTAGGGGAAGCGGCCGCGGTTAAATTGGCCCATGCCCAGACGGTGCTTATGCAAGATTATGTTCGCCTGCTCTCAGATCCTGAATTGATGTCTCAAATAATGCATGCGGAGAATGGTGATGGTCTCGCCAATTCGAGTCGTCTGGAGCAACTTGCCACCAGTGATATGGCCAATCTCCTATCACCCGAAGAGGCGGTGGATTTTTTTGTGTATGAATTATCCCAGCAGCCATTTTTTCCCAAGAATCTAGCTGAATACGCCAAAATTAAAAAGCTCGCCATCCAGTGGGGTGCAATTCCCATTGGGCTTATTGTCCTCGGTACCAAGCTTAATCGAGAGAATCTTGGTGGACAAATCCACCTGCCAATCTTCATGTTGCCGTCTGGCTATCTAGGGCTGGCCTTTACCGCCAGAATCGATCACATCGGATTTTCATTATCTCCTCGTCTCGTTGGGCAGGGTGAAGTTGTCCTCATGCGCTTTCGTGTGAAAGGGACAATGGAAGAGAAGCGTGGAAAGCTTTTCTCCCAAGAAGCAAGAAATTTGGAGCTAGAGCTGAGTGAAGATTGGTCTAATCTTTTTCTTAAACGCTTTGGGCTCAACTCTCATTTTTACTACAAGAATCGTCATCAAAGGAATTTGCTTGAGGGGACCGAAGAAAATATCAAAGAAAAGATCCATGAAATAGGTTGGAATGTGAGTAGCAACACACCAGGCCGATTACTTGGGGTTATTCCCTATACCAATTTCAATACTAAAATGAGTATCGATTCTCAGAAGAATGTTCAAATCAATTTCCTGTTAAAGCAGGTAATGCCAAATTATTTCTGGTCAGTGGTGATGAATGGCGCTTTTAACTTTATTACCAGAGAGGGAAGTTTTACCGGACAGGTTCAGATCACGAAGCCAATTGCCAATGGTAGCACGGGTGTAACTGCCGGCCTCAATATCCAGGCCGGGACGGCGGGACTGGGAGTAGAAGGATTTGTTGGCATTACGGAAGAATCGCGCAATTTAAGTGGTCGATTACAATTCTCGCTCCAAGATAATCATAGGGATAATCATGATACTCAATTGAAGTGGAAGATAGGACTTGGTATTGCCGGACAGTTGGAAAATCAAAAACGCTTAGATGAGAAATACTTACGCCATCTCGATTCTCAGATGCGAAGTAACGTGGCACTTTTTGAGCACTACGAAGCCGATTTGTCCAAGAATGTGTACTCCCTTGTCCAACGCCAATCTTCCCAGGATACTTATGAAAGTTTTGAAAAAGGATATCAAGCTTTGATTGTTCCCTTGGCCTTTTCTTTAGAGCAGGTTGGGCAAACGATCGAAAGATCATCTGAGGAGTATAAAACTTTGGTGATTGATTTTGAGCGAAAGTATCGCATTCACTATGTTATGGGTGAATCACAAGCTCCCGAGAAGTTAAGTAAAATGAACAGTATTCTGGCCCGCTACCAAGATTTAAAAGCAAAAGGCCCCGCTAATCTCAAGTCCAGCATTCTTTTTTTGGCCCTTGCCGAGCATGTGATGGCCGATTAAACTTTCTGTATGCAAAGACAAATGTTATTCCTGCCTTTTCTCTTGACCTGGTCATTGGCGGTGTGGAGTGCTGCAAACTCGCATGTTGACTTGACTATTTTGCACACCAACGATCTGCATTCTCATTTTGATGGCAATGGCCCTGATCGACTCTATACGGGGCAGGTTGGTGATGGTGACCCTGTTTTGGGCCAGTATGCTCGGCTGGCCACTGTTATCAAGAACGCCAGAAAAGAGGCGAAAGGGCCTGTGTTACTTCTCGATGGCGGAGATTTTTTTGGTGGAACGCTCTACCATCTCATCGCTCCCCGAGGAGATACTACTTTCAATCCAGAGATAGATTTTTTTAAAATGATCGGATTGGATTATACCATTTTTGGCAATCATGAATTTGATGCGCGCGAAGAAGGCTTGGCCACTATGCTCTCCAAGGCCAACCAGACTTCAGTGTCATTTAAAATTCTGGCCACCAACCTCCTCTTAAATCAACGGGCACCTTGGGCGTCCTTCTTTGGCGTGAGCGAAAATTCGCTTGTTATCCCTCGTGCCATCCGTCAGTTCGACGTGAAAGGCAGAAAAATTAAAATAGGTCTGCTAGGCATCATTGGCCCAGATGCTCTTTTAGTCTGCCGCTCAAATCGCCATTTTTCTCATTTCATTGGATTCAATGATGAGACTAATCGGGCAGAGTTTGGCGAACTCTATCAACTTCTCAATCGAGAAGTGAAGGACTTGCGAGAAAAGGAAAAAGTTGATGTGGTGATCTTAATCGCCCACGCCGGAAATCCAGAAGATGAAAAGATTGTAAAAAATGTCTCGGGCATAGATATATTTATTGCTGGACATACCCACGATCTCTATCCCACACCAAAGAAAATTGGGCGTACTTGGATTGCCGAGGCGGGAGAGTATGGCAAATATCTTGGGGTTTTAAAGTTTGCACTAGCTCCCCATGGCATGTAACTAGCGAATGAAGGGCAAACCTTCATTCCGATAGACGACAAAGTCGAGTCTGATGCTGAAGTTTTGGCGGCGCTTACTAAATACAAAGGATTCCTAAAAGAGGTGATCGCTCCCAAAGTGGGGTATGACCCCGAGATGCCAGTGGTGACGACCTATAAAGATTTTCCTCATAAGAAGCGTGATAACCGGGAGCTTGGTGCCTTGGTGACAGGGGGAATTAGAGAACAGTTGGAACGCAAAATGGGCCGTTCTGTTGATCTTTACTTTTCTACCATGTCGCTGATTCGTGACGGTCTTACTCTCTATGGAAATGAAACTCCCTATATTTTTTCCGATATTTTTCGCATTTTGTCCATTGGCATAGATAAAGAAATACTCCCTGGAACTCCTGTGGTGCATTTTTATTTGAGTAAGTATGAAGTTGAGTTGCTGATTAATTTTATGGAAATCTATTCTAGGGTCTCCAAGAACTTCCGGCCGGCATTCTCTCCCAACTTGGTGTATGAGGAACGCTGGTGGGGTATTCCCATGTTAAATCGTCTAAAAAATCTGTCGCTCAATGGCAAACCTTACAGCGAGTGGCCGGAATTGCTCCATATCGCCACAACCGATTACGTCGCCAGTTATGTTGATAAGGTTGGCCCCATGACCTATGGTCTGGTTCATTTTGTGCCGAAAGATGAAAATGGCCAACCTCTGTCCCGGGTAGTGGTGACTCCCTATAAGGAATACCAGCTATTCACTGATTTTCTTTTAAGCAAGCAAGTGCTACGTTAATAGCAAAAATGCAACTCTTACGAGGAGAGACATATGCCATCATGCGATGTGGTGTCTAAACTGGATATTGGCGAGATTAAAAATGCCGTAAATCTGGCGCAAAAAGAAATAGCAAATCGTTATGATTTTAAAAATTCCAAAACTTCTCTGGAATTATATGACGAGAGCATTGAAATTTTGGCACCTGATGAGGTCAAGATCAAGACTGCTCTGGATATCTTGCGTACTCGGATGGCCAAAAGGAATATCGGCATGCGATCACTTGAGGTGGGTGAAATTGAACCAACAGGAGATCGCCTGTTTAAGTTAGAGATTAAATTACGCAAAGGGATTGATAAGGAGCAGGGGAAGATTATCAATAAGATCGTCAAAGAATCCGGCACTAAAGTCTCCAGTGCCTACCTGGATGAAAAAATCCGTCTTACCTCAAAAAAAATTGATGATATTCAAACTGTCTGGGCCTTAATTAAGAATAATGCGGATGTTAAAGTCGATGTCCAAATGGAAAACATGAAGCGAGATTAGGGCGCTATGATAACTTGCTTTCGTCCTCTAGAGATAAGTGATATCACGGCCACTTTGGCTTTCACCGATCAATGGATTGGGGTGAACTATTACTCTTCGACAGAGATGCAGGAGATCTTGGCGATTTCTTGCCAGGGTAGCAAGAATGCCTCCTTGGGCGCCTTTGCTAAAAGCAGTAATGAGGAAGGCCATAATTTAGTGGGCGTGCGTTTAACTTTTGCACCCGGGGCCTGGATCACAAAAAAGGGAAGGGGAATTTCTCCTGATTTGTGGCAGGTTGGGCAAGAGCGTGTGGCCTATTTTAAAAGTCTTTTTGTTCGCCCAGACTTTCAGCAACTGGGCATCGGACGACAATTATCGGAAAAAAGTATTGCGATTTTGCAAGAGATGGGTGCCAGAGCGATTGTCTGTCATTCTTGGCTTGAGTCTCCGCGTAATAGTTCTCAGGCCTATTTAAGTAAGATGGGATTTACCTGCGTGGCGGTTCATCCTATGTTTTGGCACGAGATTGATTATCTTTGTACCCGTTGTGCTCCCGGACGTTGTGTCTGTACTGCTATGGAAATGATTAAATATTTAAATTAACCCGTGAGGTCTATTGTGAGTGTTTCGTATTGGATGGATGGTGCCCTTCAAAGTAAAAGAGTCAATAAAGATGTTGTCATCATTGGTGGTGGAATCGCCGGTCTGTCCACGGCCTACTGGTTGGCGCGGGAAGACTCAAGCTTGAAGATGGCCGTGGTGGAAAAACATCATTTTGGGGATGGGGCCACCGGCCGCAATGCTGGCTTTATCACCTGTGGCTCGGTAGAACATTTTAATCGTCTGGTGTCCAAGCATGGAGCAAAGGAAGCTCACGAAATCTGGGATTTTTCGGAAGAAAATTTACGTTTGCTCAAAGAGAATATTATTCAGGCAGAGGAGAGTGAGTTGCTGTTTGAGCACCAGGGCAGCTTCTCCCTGGCCTCCACCGATTCTGAATTTGCTGAGTTAAAAAAATCCGCCAACTTAATGCGGGAAATGAAAATCAAGGTTGAAGTTCTTGAGGCGCAAGATATTGAAAAGCGCTTGGGCGCGGCCAAATTTGTTGGCGGTATTAAGTATCTTGGTGATGCTTCAATTCATCCGTTGCGTTTACTAAAACGCATCCAGCAAAAAATTATTCAGCAGTTCCCCAACGTGGAGTTTTTTGAGCATCATGAAGTCTTTGCCATCGACGAAGAAGGCGAGAATAAAATTATTCGAACCAATAAGCATTACTTTGAAACACCCGTGGTGGTTATGGCGACCAATGGTTACTCGCCGCTCTTGCATCCTTTTTTTGTCGACAAGATCTTTCCGACACGTGGCCAGATCTTAGTCACGGAACCGATTTCCCGATTTATGGAAGGGCCTTGTTATGCCAATTTCGTTTTAGATTATTTTCGCCAAATTCCGAGCGGCGAGATGATCATCGGCGGCTTTCGCCAGCTCCAGCGCGATGTGGAAGTGGGTTATTCAGACCAAACTTCCGAGGTGATTCAAGCGGCGCTGGAGCAATTCTTAATTGATCATATCCCTTCCGTGCGAGGTAAAAGAATTACCCACCGCTGGTCCGGGATTATGGGATTTAGCGTGGATGGGCAGCCCATGGTGGGGGCCTTGCCCACCGACAGTCAACTCTATTTTGTCGGGGCCTTTACTGCTCATGGTTTAGGCCTCGCCTTCCATAGTGCCAAGACTTTGGTGGATAGCATGTTTGGGCGTCCTATTCCCCGTTTTATCTCGGCCAAGAGATTTGCCTAATGAAAGAAAAAGCATGGTGGAGAAGCCGGCCTATCGCTCATCGTGGTTTGCACAGCGGAAGAGAAGTGCCTGAGAATAGCCTATTGGCTTTTGAACGGGCCATCGCGGCCGGGCACCCGATCGAGCTTGACGTGATTGTCCTGAAGGATGGAACTCCCGCGGTTTTTCATGATGAGGATTTACTCCGCCTGACGGGTGTTTTGGGCCTTACCAGATCTTTAACCAAAGCACATCTCAAGCTTTTGCGAATCTATGGTGGAGACCAGCGCATCCCTACTTTAAAAGAGGTGTGTGAGCTGGTGCAAGGCCGTGTGCCGCTCATGATTGAGATCAAGTGTGATAAGGCCACCGGTCGAGACGAGGCCGCTATCGTGCAAGTCCTCAAGGACTACCAGGGAGAAGTGGCGATTCAATCATTCAATCCCTATGTCATTCTCTGGTTTAAAAAACATGCGAAACATTTTACCTGTGGTCTTTTGAGCTATGATTATCGTGATAGTGAATCAAACTTATCCGAGGGCAAGAAAATCTTCCTGCGCCACCTGGCCTTTGTGCCCTTGGTGCGTCCTGATTTTCTTTCCATCGATCATGAGTATTTGCGTTCGAAGGCCGTCAGTTTCTATCGTGATTGGGTGAAGATACCCGTCATCTCATGGACTGTGCGTTCCCAAGCACGCAGAGCTGAAATTGCTCAACTCTGCGAGAATATTATTTTTGAAGGTTTCTCAATAAGCTGATAACTGCTCAGCTTATTGATTAAAAACTCAGCTGCGTGGTCAGAGCTAATCTTAAGATTATACCAAACCCATAAATTTACTGTGGGGTCGTCAGCCTGCGGTCTCGCTGCCTGCGACGTGCTGGACGCACGCCTCGGCAACTCGCCTTGTCCACTCACTGTGCTTGGGCACACTGAGCGTACCCACAATTAATTTATGGGTTTGGTATAAACAGGGAGAGATCGAATTGATAGATCAATAACCGATGTTGGGTGAAACTCGCTCCTCCACTCCTGCGGCAATCAGTCCGTACATCACAGTTCCAATCAGAACGATGATGACGAGATCGGAAATAAGCGAATATTTTTTCGGCGAAAAATAAAAACGCAGCATGCCCGGATAAAATAACTTAAACTAAGCATTGTAAAGTAATTCTTATTCCACGCTTAATTCAAATTGCATTGGCTGGTGATCAGAGGCCTTAGAAGAATAGACGATGGGATTTTTAACTTTAAGCCCTTTGATAAAGGCCCAATCCAGAAAATGTCCCATGCCTTTCATTCGCTTATGTCCATTGATAAAATCAACTGATTGAAAACCACGTTTCAAGCTTTCTTGAAAAATGTGATTGGTTCTTGCTTTTGTTCTGGTATTAAAATCTCCTGCAAAAAGAACCGGACCATCATGACGATCAATTTCAAAAAAAGCTTGATCCATGTGTCTCACAAAAGCGCCCTGGGGAGTCACATTGGTGGCATGAACGGAAATGACCAATATTTTTTTGTCACTGCCTTGAATTGGGTATTTCGCCATCGTTAAAGCTTTGGGTGTATGAATAAAGGGCTCCAAATCAACTGTATGGGTGATCATTACTTTCTCAGGTTTTACTTTGGAGCCGATCATGGTCCCGGTTTTATAGTTATGATCTTTCTTATAGATAAAACTAATCCCCATATCCCAACCGATCCCCTGAAATGATTCAAAAAGATCGACCAGTTCCGGTTTCAAATATCCTTCGGAAAGTAAAATAAGATCGCGATCTCTACCCAAGCGGGGTAAGTCAATTTCCAGGCCTTTTTCCTGTCCTTTTTTAATATTCCAGACCAGAACCTTCATTGATTG
>CAYHRT010000030.1:19004-24601 GCA_964359085.1 uncultured Bdellovibrio sp.
GCGGGTCAAATTCTCCACCTTCGGCCTCTCCCAAAGTGTAGTGAGCTTGACTAACAGGGATCAGACTGAATTGTGCGGCAAAAAGGATACGCTTGGCCGAGGCCTCAAAGGACAACAAACTAAAAAGAGAAAATAAAAGAATATGATTGATTCGCACAAACAACTCCTATGTTTATTTGCCAGATCTTCATGATCAGTTGTGTTCGTGCTTGGCATATCGACAGAAGGTGTCAATGTTATGAGATTATTTTGTGTCAGGTAAAAATTGCTCCTCTTAAAGGCCAGGTATTGACCTAACTGTTTGTTTTTTAGTTGGATTCATTACATTGACTAATATCCACCATTAGGATAACTAGTGGCGTCACGTTTCTTAGAAGGAGGAACGACCTATGCGGCTAACTCTTGCAGCGATTGCCTTTGTTGTATTTTTCTTCGTTGGCCATGCCGATGCGAAGCCATTTACGGTGATGGCCTATAATACTGAAAATTTTTTTGATACAATTCATGATCCTGCTAGTGATGATTTTACCTGGCTGCCAATGGCAACTAAAGAGGACATGGCGGATCATGATGAAGAATGTCAAAAGATCATAGGCGAATTCTATATCCAGCAATGTTTAAACCTCGATTGGAACAAAAAAATCTATAAGAAAAAAATTCAAGCGGTTTCACGTGTGATCAAGTCATTCGATGCTTCCGGCAGAGGGCCTGATGTGGTGATTCTTGAGGAAATTGAGAATAAAAAAGTCCTTAATGATCTTGTCTCTCTAGGATTTGCAAATTCTGGTTATAAGCATGCAATTTTGCTTGAGGGCGATGATTCCCGCGGCATCGATGTGGCCATTTTGTCTCGTTACCCGGTGGTGCGCCAAAAGAGGCATCCCATCATTGTAAACGGTGAAAAATTAAATACCCGTGGCATTTTAGAAATCGAGTTAAAAGTTAATGAACTCAAGGTGGTAATTTTTGGCAATCATTGGCCGAGTCAACAAAATCCCATGGCGGAAAGAATGGCCAGTGCCAAATTGCTCAACGAATTGGCGCATGCCATTTCGGCCGACCTGGTTTTGGCGGTCGGTGATTTCAATACAATTCGAACTGATAACCCAATGCCTTTTCAAAAATTGAAAGGCCTGAAAGATGCCGAAGCGGAAGCACGGAAAGTATCCAAAAATCTCATGCCGGGAACCCATTACTTCAAACAAAAATGGGAATCCTTGGATAAGATTTTTGTGATGGCCAATAAAAAAGTGCTACCCATGTGGACGGAGTTTGAAATCATAGCGCGACCTTTTATGATGCAAATAGAGGATAAAGGGCCTATCCCTGTCAGGTTTGACGCTGCTTCTGGTAAAGGATTTTCCGATCATTTGCCGGTCGGGATGAAATTCATCATTCCGTAATGCTTTCCAAACGCTCAAGTGAAAGTTCTATCATTCGACATCATGATGGCATTCGTGGACTTCTAAAGGCGCGAGGTAATAAGGAAGTTTATGGCCTTTATTCTCCTGAGGTTCTAAGACAATCATTGTGTCGTGCTTAGGGCCCAAGATTTGGTCCAAGGCCAGCCGCAATTGTTGTCCTTCCGGGTCTAAGTCCATCGGCCTTTCAAAGATCATGTTGAGGACATGGGCCAGGCGATGGCCGATTTTGAGTATCAGCTGGTCAATAACGGGCGAGGTCTGCTTAAAGTATTCCTTATTCGGGATGGTGGGAGCAAGATAGGCGACGGTCCGCAGGGCCAGAGATTCATCGTGCCATTTGAGCATCCCACCTTTTAACCAGTCGGCCAAAGTGTCTTGGCCCGGAGTCGGGAGAAGGGAAATATAGCGTCTCGCTTCGCTATTTTCCATTGGCTCCTGCTCGCCCGCGAATTCCACTGGTCTGAGCCTTTCTTGGATAATTCCAGTGTCCCAGACACTATGAATGTTGCTTGTGCGGCCGAACCAATTCATTCGAATATCATTGCCTCCGCGGTCCTCGGGCCGTCCGGTATGGAGCGGCTGCTGATAGTCGCCAAAGAAATGCAGGAAAAATTTCAGGGCATAAACCTTTTTATCGCTTGGAATCGTCGAGTCGCGCAGGATATCTTCGCTTTTCACCAGTGCGCGCAAGGCGTCGCCCTTTTGGCGCTGTTCAGGTAGTTGTTGCGCCAAAGCCTCTAAGTAGTTCATGCCGTCAGGAGATTGGGTGAAGTGGTAATTGTAGGTGTGCTTCCAGGCGTCGGTGTAACGGATCTTATCTGGCCAATTACTGGCCTCCAACAAGTCAGTATTGCCCAGTAGCTCACGGACTCTCTGCTGGGCGACGTGGGAGAGATGGGCCTCAGCTATGAGCGCGATGGCCTCGTGACCGGTTTTTCCCCAGCCAAAGACGCTGGAAGAGTAAGCGAGAACGAAAACAAAGCACCAGTGCGACAGTGCAAACTTTTGCCTTTCCATTGTATTCTCCGGATGCAATTTCTTGACGTCATGATCGTTTCAAAGAGTCAACCTAATGACAAACATTATGTACGGCTAAATTTCTAACTAAACTTAACTTCCGAGCGCTATGCGTCTATAACGCTCTAAGGGCCTGGGTTAAGATGGAACATATCAAACCATTATTCCCATGGAGGGGAGGCATGCGCTATGGGTTTTATCTCAGTGTCTTTATGATTGCGTGCTTTTATCGAGGCCCGTTTGCGGGAGAGATACTGGGCGATATCACCTCCAACTACGGAGAATACGGCGGGCAGGCCTGCGTCCATCAGGTGGCCAAGGCCTTCGGACGGGTTGCCGGGAACCGGTCTAAGCGCCGGGATTTCAGGTTTCTTCAGGAGACGCCTTCGCTCAATTGGTTTTCGCCTATCAGGCTTACGATTGCGGACCATATTCAATCCGTCGCTAGACTACCCGGCATGGGCAATGACAATTGGGTGGCCCTAACCCACAATTCCCAGGCGCCAGGGGAAACCGGCCTTTATTTGGTTCGCTTCGACTGGATTATATCCTCAGGATTTCCATGGGACTTAGAACAGGTCCTGATGTCTAAAACGCGCTCGTACTACTACCACCGATTCCCCCGTTTTAATCACGCCGGAGGTATGCAGGCCCTCGGGACTCAACTCTTTATCGCTATGGAGTGTAATAATAAAGTTAAATGTAATTCAGAAATTTACGTTCTTGACGTAAAGAGACCGCAGCGTCCTCGGGAAATTTCCAGGTTGCTTTTGGACGGTAGCTACGGGGAATTGGGACCTGACATCAATTCCCGGGCCTCGGCAGTGGCAGCAACCCGATTGGCAGACAAACGCACCCTGCTTTTTATCAGAGGGGTGGGTGGCGGCAAGAGCGGGTGGTTCTTCGTCTCAAAGTCGGCCGACCTGGGCCGGGGTTGGGAGTTTTTGGGCCTGTGGGAAAAAAGTCGTTTGGCACTAAAGACTCCCTGGCACGCCTGGGAAAACGTCAATTTCATAACCGAATGTGAAAGCGGTGATGTTTTTTTAGTCGGGCTTGGTACCATGCGGGACTGGGTCAACCTCTATAAAGTCACGGGCGATCTTTCGAAAAAGGAGTCGCCAAACTTTGAATTTGTAGCGGCCAAAAATTTAAGGACCAGCGGCTTACTCACCTCTCCTCGCAACGGGGGAGGTGTTCATGTCTCTCCCGCCGGTGAACTGGCGTTTTACATAACAGACCGCCACCCGCCGCTTAAGATTGAAGAGTTTTATTAATCTACTATTTTGTCCGTCTAGCAACAATCGATATGCACTTCCCATATTCATTATTCTCGGAAACAAACGATTCAACCAATTCAAATTGGTTGTGCTCAAGTTCTTCTCGATATCCACTCAAGGTTTTCCGCCAGGAAGGTAAGGTCGCTAGTTCAATAAAACGATCCTCCGGGCCAGGCACTCGCCTTTTCTCGGGAGCAAACCAATTTTCTCGTGGAGTAAGTCCTTCCGCTTGACCATCACCTTGGTTCAAGAGGAAAAAAAGCCCGGTACGTTTAAGAACTCTGTGGACTTGGTGCAAAAACTTATTGCGATCATTCTGCTCAACCAGCATGTGAAGGCAAGCAACTGATACAGCAATGTCAAAGCTGTAATTGGAAAAATTATGGAGGTTCAAGGCATCATCCTTTACGAAATTCACACTGACGTTCACATCAGCGGCCATTTTCTTCCCAATTTTTAATCCAACTTCGGCAATATCCACGGCGGTCACATTGAATCCCTTCTTTGCAAGGTAGATTGCGTTTCGACCTTCGCCACAACCAATGTCTAAGATCAACGCCCCTTTCTCTGGACTTGCAAAAGAAAGAAAACGATCCAATTCAGCTACCTGTGGTTCACCCGACCAAGTTTCAAACCCGGCCTGATAAACTTGCGAGTATCGGTCTTGGTATAGCTCGTAATATTTTTTCTTCATTAGTCTGCTTACCTTTTCGTTTACTTACATCGGCCTAAAAACTTGCGCAATTTGTCTATTTTGATGTTTATTAGGACGCCTTCCCAAGCATACACTTAGGCAATTTCCTTGACGTCTTCTGCGCATGATAGAGATCAACAGCAATCTGAGCATTCAGCCAGAATTCGGGTGTCGTATCAAAAGCTGCGCCGAGTTTGATTGCCATCTCGGGCGTCACGGAAGTTCTACCATTAGCAATTCGATTGATGACTTTTATATCGACACCCAGATTGTCTGCAACTTGGCGCTGGGTGAGATTCAGGGGCGTAAGATATTCTTTCTTTAGAATTTCGCCAGGTGTTGTGGGTAAACGTTCTCTTTTCATATATGGTTCTCCCCTATCAACGATGGTAATCCACGATTTGAACTTCCTCAGGTCCTTGCTTAGACCAGCGGAAGATGATGCGCCATTGGTCGTTGATGCGAATGCTATAAAGGCCCTCCAAATCTCCTTTTAGGGGCTCGAGTCGGTTGTTCGGTGGTGACTTCAAGTCTTTCAAATCGTTGGCGTAGTCGATTATATCGAGCTTGCGCATGGCCACACTTGCGACATTGCCCCAACCAACACCTTTGGGAACTTTTCCAGTTTCAAAAAACTCCCTGGTTAATTTATCACCAAAGCTTAAGATTCTCACCATGAATATACCTCACAATGGTATACCTGTAAAGGGTACACAATATTATTGCACTTTTTTAAACACCATAGGCGATATAACGGAATGAAATACAATTAAATATCGGAAATGAAACAAACAGGTCTATGGTTCTTTGTGGGCCCGTGTAAAAGACCAATGCGTCTGAATGATTTTCCAATCACTATCGAAATTACGATAGACCTCGGTGCAATTCCAGCGTGAAGGTTCGTTCTCTTTGCTATAGGACACGTAGTTAAAGGTCAAAACGGCAACGTTGCCGGCCACGCTAACGGTGGGATTGATCAGCTCGTAACGGTCGATGCTTATTTTCCCACGGAGGCCTTCATAATATCGTGTCAGTTTGGCCAGTCCGGTAATCCGATGATCGAGAAATGGATCGAAGTATGTAACCTCGGGGGCGCAGAGTTCAAGACATCTTTTTTCTCCCGAAAAGGTAAGAGATACGATAGCTGAGATCACACCTTTTCTCGGTGACAGTGATCACGATGGG
>CAYHRT010000031.1:0-24199 GCA_964359085.1 uncultured Bdellovibrio sp.
TTGGTTTCCATTAGAGTAACTCCTGGGCCTTGATTAAGGCCCGGACAAAGCGATCAACATCTTCTTGTGAATTGTAAAAGGCAAAAGAGGCACGGACCGTTCCTGGAATTTTATAAAATTGCATGAGTGGCTGATTGCAGTGGTGTCCGGTTCGCACTGCGACTCCTTGATGGTCCAGAAGTGTTCCTAAATCATGAGTATGAGCGCCTTTCATAGTCAGTGAAACAATAGCGCTCCGTTCTTGGGGAGCACCGATAATCTGAACCGTTGGAATGTCATTCAATCTTTCGAGAGCATAAAGGGTTAAGGTCTGTTCATAAGTGGCAATCTTTTCAAGTCCAAGGTGTTGCAAGTATTCCAGGGCCGCTTTAAAGGCGATGCCTTCAGCAATGGGAGGCGTACCCGCTTCAAATTTATGGGGAAGGTCGTTATAGGTAGTCTTGGCGAAGGTCACGATATTAATCATGTCTCCGCCTCCCTGATAAGGAGGTATTTTTTCTAACAGCGCTTCTTTCCCATACAAAACACCTAAGGCAGTTGGGCCTAAGGCCTTATGCGCCGAAAATACGTAGAAATCACAATCCAACTTTTGTACATCCACGGAGGTATGAGCGATGGCCTGAGCACCATCCACCAAGAATAAGGCACCGGCCTGATGGGCGAGATCAATCATCTTCTTAATGGGATTGACCGTTCCGATCCCATTACTGATATGAGTGATCGCCACCATTTTTACTTTATTGCCATATTGAGTAAGCAGTTTGGTATAGGCAACGAGATCGATATCCCCTTCTCTCGTGATAGGGATTTCAACAACGCTGGCACCGACTTTTTGGGCAGTCAGTTGCCAAGGTACAATATTAGAATGATGTTCAAGAGTCGAAAGCAGAACCACATCACCAGATTTTAAAAAATTTATCCCCCAAGATTGGGCCACCAGGTTGATGGATTCTGTAGTGCCTTTGGTAAAAATAATTTCGGAGGTATTTTTGGCGTTAATAAAAGAACAAACACTTTTGCGCGTTTCTTCATATTGGCGAGTTCCTTCTTCACTTAAAAAATGAACCCCGCGATGAATATTGGCAGTATCGTGGGTAAAATATCTTTCCATCGCTCGAATCACTGGCCAAGGTTTGAGTGAGGTCGCAGCATTGTCTAAGTATACTAACGGATGACCGTGGACTTGCCGTTCCAACACGGGAAAGTCTTTTCTGAGATTGGTGAAATCCAAATGTGTACTCATGCTAGTCCACCCGGCATTGTTTGAAAGTAGTCTTGAAAGTAATTTTGCACAGCTTGTTTTAATTCAATGGTTGCCAAGGCAACAGGAAAATTCTCAACAATCTCGGCCACAAAGGCCTGGAGCAAAATTTGACGTGTTCGTTCGGGCGAGATCCCACGAGAAGTCAGATAAAAGGATTCATCCTCATTGAGTTGGCCTATCGCCGCCCCGTGGCCGCATTTGACATCGTCATTATAGACTTCCAATTGAGGGCGAGTTGAAAAATGAGCATGTCGACCGAGAAGAGTAGCTAAGGCCTTCTGGCCGGCATTGGAACCCGGGCAGCCAGGATGAATGACCACTTTGCCGGTATAGATTCCGTAAGCTTCGTCCTTCACCACCGCCTTAAAAAGTTGTGAGCTGGTGGTATGAGGGGCCTTGTGATGAATAATGGTATTGATGTCGGCATGTTGCTTTTGCCCTAAGAGATAGAGTCCTTGCAATGTTGCCGAGGCGCCCGTTTCTAAGAGATGGGCCTCAAACTCATGGCGAGAGGGTTGGGCACCCGCAGTTAAGACCACTGAGCGTAATTGTGAGTCGCGCTTTAAAAATGCCTGCCAGCGATGAAAGGTGAGGTGGTCAGTACTGGCCTTTGCCACAATGGCGACGTTGGCTTGGGCATTTTCCTCTAAACACAGTTCCACATGAGAAAGAGAGAGACCGGGTCCGGAGACATTGGTTGTGATGAAAATTAAATCGATCTGACAGTGAGGTGCTAACTCAAACTTGAGACTGGTAGGAGTAATAGTCCCGGCTGAGTTCTCCGATTCTAGGATATAAACAAACAGAGTTTCTTTGATGTCCCCTTTAGTTTTTGCAGTGATCAAAACTGTCTGCGCTTCGGGTGAAATATCATGTAAAGTATCAAGTCCATTGATAAAGATGGAGGAGTCGTCTTTCTCGTCAGAGGTCTTATGAAAGTTAAAGTGAAAGGAAATATCGGGGGGAAGAATACACTCGGTCACTCTACCGTCTTGAAGAGTGATCCCGAAACGGCCCTGAAGGGTAGAGGCACGTGCAACTGGCATGGTCGTAGCATAGACTGGTTTCATAGCGCTTAAGGCCCCAAAGGTTTTTGTAAAGGCCCATGACTCTAAATGCTGGTCGGGGAGACCCAGATGCATAAAGGCCTGCAAAGCTCTTCTTTGCTCCGGCCCTTGGCATATTGGGCCCAAAGTTTTTGCCCAGTCCTGTGTTAGTTCTAAGATATTCTGCACGCTAAAATCCTTATGAAACGTAGCCGTGGATTTCTAAGTCGCCGGCCAATTCCTTATCTCCTGTTTTAATAATTTTTCCATCTTTTAGTATATGCACAAAATCCGGAATGATATAGTCGAGTAGGCGCTGGTAGTGCGTGACTAAGATTACGGCATTAAATTTACTTTTTAGTTTATTCACACCACTGGCGACAATCCGAAGCGCATCGATATCCAGCCCCGAATCAATCTCATCCAACATCCCAATGCGTGGATTTAAAACACTCATTTGGAGAATTTCATTTTTCTTTTTTTCTCCACCAGAAAAACCGGCATTGACGGAACGATCCAAAAAGCTTTCATTCATCTCCAATATTTTTAATTTTGGCGTCAGATGTTGACGGAAATTTTCTTCATTCATTTCTGGTGCACCTTGAAATTTGCAAACAGCATTAAAAGACTCACGTAAGAAATTGATGTTGCTGACACCTGGAATCTCGACAGGATATTGCATGCCCAAAAAAATTCCCCGAAGTGCTCGTTCGTAGGCAGCCAGAGGTTTAAGGGAGATGGATTTTCCATCGTAGAGGTAATCGATCTCGCCCTCAGTAATGGTGACGGCGGGGTGGCCTGCGATGGCCTTCGAGAGTGTACTTTTGCCTGAACCATTGGGCCCCATAATGGCGTGGACTTCACCCGCTTTAACCGTAAGGTTGAGGCCTTTCAAGATATCCTTGCCAGCAACTTTAGCGTGAAGATTTTTGATGACTAACATACTAATCCTTTTATTACCCTACAGAGTTTTCTAATTTCATTTCAATTAATTTAACCGCCTCGACCGCAAATTCCAATGGAAGCTCTCTGAAAACGCGATGACAAAAACCGTTGATGATCAGAGAGATGCTTTTTTCATTATCCAGACCACGGGACTGTAAATAGAAGAGTTGGTCTTCTGAAATCTTTGAGGTCGTGGCCTCATGTTCAACCGTGGATGAGGCATTTTTGACATCAATGGTGGGAAAGGTGTTGGCCCCACATTGATCGCCAATCAGCATGGAGTCACATTGACTATAATTACGAGCGCCCACGGCACTGGCGTTAATTTTGACCAGTCCTCGATAATTATTTTCTGATGAATCGGTGGAAATGCCTTTGGAGATAATGGTGCTCTTGGTATTTTTTCCGATGTGAACCATTTTAGTCCCTGTATCGGCCTGCATTTTATTATTGGTAAGGGCGACGGAAAAAAAAGCGCCCTGAGAATTATCCCCAATTAAGTTGCAACTGGGATATTTCCAAGTGATTGCCGAACCGGCCTCTACTTGGGTCCAACTGATGGTGCTATTCACTCCTAAACAATTGCCCCGCTTGGTGACAAAGTTATAGATGCCGCCCTTGCCTTCCTTGTCTCCCGCATACCAATTCTGCACAGTGGAGTATCGAATGGTGGCATTATCCAAGGCAATCAGCTCAACGATGGCCGCATGCAATTGGTTTTCATCACGTTGAGGGGCGGTGCAACCTTCCAGGTAATTTACGGAGCTGCCTTCCTCCGCCACAATGAGGGTGCGCTCGAACTGTCCTGTCTCTTTGGCGTTAATGCGAAAATAGGTAGAGAGATCAAGGGGACAAGTGACACCTTTAGGAATATAGGCAAAGGAACCGTCGCTGAATACCGCAGAATTTAAAGCGGCGTAAAAGTTATCGGAATAGGGCACAACGGTACCCAGATATTTTTTGACCAGGTCTGGATAGCTTTTGACTGCTTCCGAGAAAGAGCAAAAAATAACTCCGGCCTTTATTAAATCTTCTTGATGAGTGGTATTGACTGATACGCTGTCAAAAACAGCATCAACCGCCACACCAGTCAAACGCTTCTGCTCAGAAATGGGAATACCGAGTTTCTCAAAAGTGGCCAAAAGGTCTGGGTCTACTTCGTCTAAAGTGCTTACGGCAGGTTTACTTTTTGGTTTGGAGAAGTAATAGAGATTTTGAAAATCGATTTTGGGAAAATTGAGCTTTGCCCAGGTAGGGGGCACCATCGTCAGCCAGTGCTGATACGCCTTCAGGCGAAATGCTAAAAGCCATTCTGGTTCTTCCTTCTTTTTGGAAAGAAGGCGAATGATATCTTCACTCAGGCCTTTGGGAAACTCTTCCGTTTCGATATCGGTATAAAAACCATACTTATATTCGCTGCTTACAGGTAGATCGCTCATACGCTAAAACTCGTTTGCTTTTGATAAGCGGTGGAGTTGAAGGCCATATTAAAAAGTTCTTTAATGGTTAGGTGGTCAAGATATTGATTGAGAGTGATGTTGAGGCGCTCAATGGGCGCAACAATGTTGCAGTCTTTTAGCAGTTCGCAATTACCTTCAGAACCGCGACAGAGTGATTCTCCCATTTTTTTCTCTAACACTCGCGCGAGTTCCATATAGGTTAAGCTATTTAAGTCACGGGCCAGGATGTAGCCACCCTTGATGCCTTTCACCGATTGGAGAATGCCAGAGTTGTTCATGGCCTGCATAACTTTGGAGGTGGTATCGAAGGGAGTGTGGAATTTATCACAGACTTCCCTGGCCGAAGCCAATTCACCCTGACTTTTTTCATCGGCCATAAACTTGAGCGCCATGAGCGCATATTCAACTTTCTTATTAATTTTCAACATTACTGCCTACTTATCTCAAAATAGGCCAAAAATAAACCTATTTTTAGAATCTAGGTCTCATTTCCTTCACGCAAGCTAGACATTTGATGGCAGGCCGTTGAAAAAGGCGGAAACCGTGCTTAGGCACGCTTTCCGTCTGCCGCGTTCTCGTCTTCAAATCGCCCTCGACGTACTTTTCAAGTACGCCTCAGACGATTTGAAGGCCTCGGCCTTGCATCTGCACCCATTCACTGTGCTTCGGCACACTGAACGTTGAACGGCCTGAAATTGTCTTTTTCAACATCCTGTTAATCGATTTCTCGCACAGGAATACCGGCCTTCTTTAGAAGAGCGGTAAAAAAACCGTCGCCTGCGGTCAGAGTGCCGGAATGGGTACCATCATACAATTTCCCGCACCCGCACATAGGTGATTTAGACTTGAGCCAGGCCTCAGAAGGACCAGCGGCCTGGGCCAAGACGAGGGCGGCTTCCGCTCCGGCCAGGTATTTACTGGTTACGTCCGCACCATCTTGGGTAAGCACTTTCCCGAAGCAAATTTCGGCGGGTGGTCGAGGAGTAGGAAGACCACCGAGCTGTTCAGGGCAAAGGGGAAGAGCACGGCCTTCCTGCAAGAGTTTCATGACTTCCACCCTTTCCCGTGCCTCACCATCAAAGCGGCAAGGCACCCCGGCCAGGCAGGCACTGACAACAATGAGTGGCATATTTTTAGACATAGTATTCTCAGGTTCTTATGAGCAGTTTTCTACCGCAAGAGAGATGCCCTGGCCAACTCCTATGCACATGGACGCCAGACCGCGTTTGAGTTTCGCCTCTTGCTTCATAATATGGGCCAAGGTCGTGACCAGTCGAGCGCCAGAGCAGCCTAGCGGGTGCCCGAGAGCAATCGCCCCACCCCGCATATTCACTTTCTCGGCGTCAAGTTTGAGTTCGCGCATGCAGGCGAGCGATTGAGCGGCAAAGGCCTCATTTAATTCCACCACATCAAATTGCCCAAGATTCAGAGCATAACGTTGGCATAAAGTTTGGGTTGCTACCACCGGCCCAAGCCCCATGACATTGGGATGCAAACCGCGAGAAGCCGCCCCAATTATTTTGAGAAGCGGTTTTAAGTTATGCCGCTTTAAGAATTTTTCGGACACCACCAACACACCGCTGGCCCCATCATTCATGGGAGATGAATTGCCAGCAGTTACCGTACCTGTGGCCTTGAAGACGGGTTTGAGCTTTTGTAGCTTTTCGAAACTTGTATCTTCACGCACACATTCATCGCGTGTGATCATGAAGGATTCCTTACCCTTTTGCACCTTGACTGGAATGATCTCGTCTTGGAAAAGGTTGCGCTGGTAGGCTGCGCCTGCCTTTTGATGGGAGTTCAAGGCAAAGCGGTCTTGGTCTTCGCGGGAAATGTTGTGGAGAGTGGCCACCTCCTCGGCGGTTTCTCCCATGGACATGAGGGGAAACAGCGCTGCCATTTTGGAGTTTTGAAAACGCCAGCCAAAGGAAGAATCGTACATTTTTTGCCCGCGGTCGAATTCGCTTTCGGCCTTTGAGAGCACGTAGGGCCCGCGCGACATGGATTCTACTCCACCGACTAAAATACAATCGGCCATCTTGGCTTCGATTTTGGCATAGGCATCGGCAATGGCTTCAAGACTGCTGCCACAAAGGCGATTGACGGTGGCCGCCGGCACTTCATAGGGCAATCCCGCCAGGAGAACGCCCATGCGAGCGACGTTACGGTTATCTTCGCCGGCCTGATTGGCACAGCCAACCACCACATCATCAATTTCTTTTAAGTCGAAGGAGGCCCATTTTTTAAAATCTTCAAAAACGCATGTCAGGAGGTCATCGGTGCGCACAGAAGCAAGGCCACCCGCCAGTTTACCCATCGGCGTACGTCTGGCCCAAACAATGTAAGATTGACTCATAACCACCTCCCAATT
This sequence comes from uncultured Bdellovibrio sp., assembly GCA_964359085.1. GTDB lineage: Bacteria > Bdellovibrionota > Bacteriovoracia > Bacteriovoracales > Bacteriovoracaceae > GWA2-49-15. The sequence goes on from CAYHRT010000031.1 coordinate 7,087, forward strand.
TAATTTTGGCCCATTTTGCCAAGGGGATATGCCTTTCGCAAGGGCCGTGAGTAAGAATATTTCAGAAAAAGATTGATGGGAAAAGTGTGATGGAAGCTGGAGAATAACAATCAATTTGAGGGATTTCTATGCAAGCAATAAAAACGGTATTGGTTATTTCATTTTTATTACTTCTGTTATTAGGATTACAAGTTTTCTCGGCCGATAAAGTGCAGTTGGGAATTTCTAATGTAGAAGATATCACCGACAAGTTGAAGGACTTGTTGGCGGTTGAACTGATCAAACCGATTCAGGTTCCCGCCACCCCTATTTCCGCCTGTGCCAAGATTGACCTTCAGTGCACTATGGGAGAATCAGAAATACATCTTATTCAGTCTGCCCAAGATTTTAAATTCAAAGTGGAGGCCACTCCCGGCCAAACTTTTGTGTATACGTTAGAACTTCCTAAAGCAATAGGAACGGCCGTATTTGTCGTGCGTGGTAAAGTCATGGGCCGTGTTTTTGATATGAAATTTAAAATCGAAGCGAATTCCATCACGACTCTAAAAGAAGATTTGGATGATCCCGATATTGATTGGTTAAAGGGTTCAGGGAAACTCTTTTTAGAAGTTAAAGACAATCTTTTTGTCGCGAGTTCCATTAGTTTTCCGCGCTGGAAAATTGATCGGGTAAAAATTACGCCCGTGGATCGTCTGGCCCAGATATTTATGACGACCTTCGGGCGCTTTGCCGACCTTGAACAGTTAGTTTTGTCCTTGCTCAACTCACAGATTCAAAATTATTTGCAGGATGCCAATTTACATAGCGTTTTTGCCAAAGCCTTAAATGGTTTTTTCACAGAAATTCCCAAGCTCCTGGCAACCCTGAAAAGTTTTGGCGTGAATGCCACGCTGGCACCAATCTCATTTTCCACTGCGCAAAGAAAGATTAATATCGATCTGATCGCCAAACTTGGGCCAACCCAGGAGCAACATAGCTGCGCCAGTGGCCTGTATCCCAATACATCCGGTTTGTATAAAAGTTGGTTGTTGAAAAATGCTTCCGACAATACAGTGGAACCCAACAGTATCAATATCGCCTGGCCTGTATCGTTTTTTGAGCATGCCCTCTACTTGCTTGCCAAGTATCCCTTTCTCGATCGTCAGGGTAAGCTGACTCCTCCCATTCTATGTCAAAACGGTGTGAGCGAGATCAGCATCTTGAGAAAAAAGCAAAAGTTTAATTATAGCTTCGCGCCGGTTAAGAGCATTCACCTTACCTCGGAGGATGGCGATAGTTCCGGCCATCTCTTTTTAAACATGTGGGTCGAGTTACAGGGCCAATCTGATCAATATCCCAAGTTGAGCTTCAAACGGCGTGAGAATAAGAAAAAAGTCCCAGGAATCCTGATTAACATTGAGGCCCGTCTTTGGTTGGCCCTCACCGACAAAGGTCTTGTCTTTGAAATGAAAGAGCTAAAGTTCAAGGAAGTGATTGGAAAGGCCAAGCTCTCATGGCGAATCCCCCCACTTTCCATTTCTATCCCCATGGATAAAATGAAGCAGGACTTAGAAAAGGCTGTGGTTGGTTATATTGAAAGCAATCTGAGCAGAATGATTCTCCTGTCTCCGACCATTGAGATATCCGAAGGACATTCTCTGACTTTAAGCAAAGTTAAACTCAATTCAAAAGAGATCACCAGCACCTTGATGTTGGAGTGAGGTGCCAGGGGAAGCACTCGAACGAATGCTTTACTTGGCGCACCCATTTGACCCTCCAGCAAAATTGATGAGTATTAAGTATAACTTTAACTCGGCCCGGATTTACGGAATAGTTGGATCACAGCAAAGGACCGAGATATACATTTCTGCCACGTTGTTGTTGTAGCGACAATCCCAGGCATTACAGCTCGTACCGGTACAGGTAATGCGAACGGTGCCTGCTCCGCATCCCGCCGGCGGTGGCACATTATTTGTGCACTTTAAGAGCGCATCATTTGCAGGCTCAAAAATGATAGGATGAAAAAACTCGATGGGATTAGGGCTTGAACAACCGGCGCCTCCGCAATGACAACCACCGCTGATGATGCGCTTTCGTCCGGTGCATTTAAGGATTCCCCAACTAGCATTTAAGAATGTCGAAGTCTGCCATGCACAGGTGGGACTGATTCCATTATCTGGAATCACCGCCGTTGTTTCACAGGAGGAAACGATCCCAGGTAACGCGGCAGCATCGACTTTAATCGCCACTCTTTTACTTACCGTTTTATTATTAAGAATTTTTTTGGCGTAGGTTAAGTTGACTTGAATATCCGCCAATCCCTCACCACCGCCTGCGGGGACTCCTCCTTCAGCAACGGGATGATTGATCAATTCAAAACTATTAATTATTAAATCGAGACCAAAGTTCTGCGGAGCTGTAAAAACGGCCCGTCCCAGGTGATCATAAATCGTCGCAAACGCTGTCGCCCCTGAAACCGTCAGAGTTAAACCGTTATCCCAGGTTTCTCCCGCCCCGAGACAACTTACTTGGTCTAAATACGACCGAACAGAGCAATGATTTCCAACCGTATTGCTCGCTCCAGATTTGTTCATAACCACCATTCTTATCTGTTGCATTAAATCTTGCTCTGCTAATTTGGCATCCATCGTGGCCGATTGGATATTCATCGTTTCAGAGCCTTTCATCATCATCAGACCCATGCCCCCCATAATGCCCACGGCAACCATCACTTCGACCAAAGAAAAACCACGCCGAAATATTTTATTAAATTGCATTATTCTCTCTCCAAGTGATTATAATTACCTTATTAGGTTAATACATATCGCAAGAGCAGGGCAATTTTTGTTTGCTGTTGAGATATATTTCTCCTTTTTTTTCGTTTTTTTTCGTGCCAGGTGCTTTGTCAGGAATGTGCTTGTTTGATAAGAAATTTCCGATTGCTGTAAAACCCAGAATAAATGTGTTATTTAAGGAGTTTATCCAGTGGTTGTATCAAGATCACTCCGATGAGCAGTCGTCGTCAAAAAAAGTTGGTCTACTAAGAAAAGAATTTAGATACAGTGGAACACGCCAAAAACGACAGGCATCACAATTTTCTTGTCAGGCGAACTTCAAACTGACAAGTCCATTTCCGTTAGCCAGCGCAAAGCATTGCGAATTTCTATTCCATCTTCAGTTGTGCGTTCGCGCTTAAGAGTTTTTACTAATTGGATTTGTTTGCATCCCTTAAAATAATTTCTAAATAATTTGAAATTTGGAGATGGAGAGTCGTCACCAAGTTTGACTTCAATCAGGAGCTCCGGCAAATTTTGTCGTGTCACTAAAAAATCGATCTCTCTTCCGCCTTTCATTCGCAGAGTGTGCAAGTTCGACTCGATGCCTAGTGCTTCATTGAGAAAAGCAACTTCTTTCTTGAGTGAAACGGCAACGACGTTTTCGAATTTTACTCCCTCGCCACCCTCAACTCTTGTATAATCATAAAAATATATTTTTGGTTCTTTCAAAATACTTCTAGCAATATTTTTTGAATAGGTATTGATCTTAAACACAAGGTACAGTTGCTCAAGCAAATTCGTCCAGCGCTGCACTGTTTTTATATCTTTTTGTAAATCATTGGAAATGGAAGCATAAGAAAATGGGGCGGCAACTTTTGATTGTAGAAGTTGAGTCATCGTTTCCATGGAAGTAATGTCCCTCACGGCCTCCAGATCAATTAAATCTTGACGTAAGATTAAATCAAGGTGAGAACGCCGCCATTTAGTGTAAAATCCTTCCTGATGTGTGAGATATGGCTCAGGAAACCCCGAAAATTTTAAGAGGTTTTCGTAAATGATTTCAGGGCGCTCCTCGGCGCGGAGTTCTTTTAGGTCGAAAGGAAATAGTTGATATTGAAAATGTCTTCCGGCCAAGGAATCACCCATTTTTTTTGCAATATCCATTTTGGCTGATCCTGTAACGAGAATCTGAGGAGGAATGCCTTCCTTATCATAAATGCCTTTTAGCCATGCCTTCCACTTTGGCATTTTATGAATTTCATCAAAGATAAGAAGTTCTTTTTTTCTGTCCCACTGCTTTCTTATGAGGGTCATTCTGTCTTCAGATGAATCGAAATTGAGATACTCAAAATGTTTACTTATTTTTTTTGCCAGCGTTGTTTTGCCGACCTGTCTCGGCCCTGATAGGAGGACAATTTTCTTGCTTAAATCTTTAAGAATATAGGACTCAATACCGCGTTTGTGCATTTGACTATTATGGCATCAATTCCATAATAGTCAAGACCATTATGGAATTGATGCCAGTTTGGTCTTTTTGCTATGTCCGGCGGTTAGCCCCTCAAAGTGCTTTTTTTAGTTCCCCAGCTTAAATGGTAATTTATGCGTTTGGTTTAATCTCGCATGAGCGTGACATTGTCTTTAAGTGGAATCGAGGTAGGCAAAGTCTCTTTGCGGATCAGCTCACCCGTAGCACTATAGATGTCATAGGATAAATTTGTCTCGTCAACACTGATTATTGTGTAGCCATTAGGAGATCTCTCCGCAGAGCCAGGGAGATGCCGATTGGCGGCCCCGATGCAAGGAGTAAAGAGCACGCGCAGAGAATTCTTTTCTGGTTGATCGGTGTGTTTAATGTAAGCGGGATAAAAGGCATGGGAGTGGGCGAAGATGGTCAAGCTTACATTACCCTCGATCAGAATTTCTTCCAGTGTTCCTGAAGTATTTTTGAGCATTTGCTCTCGACTTAGGACTTCGTGGAATTTTCCAGCGCCTCCGGGTTTTTGATAACGAACAGGATCGAGGACGGAATAGAGAGGCACATGTCCATAAACAATTCTCGCATTGGCGGACTTGGCCCTCGCCGAAGCTAGCTGTGCTTTAATCCAAAGTTTTTGTTCGAGATCTTTGGATTCAGGATGAATTTGAATTTGAGTATTGGTCATGGCCTCTAAGTCAGCTTTGAGTTTGAGAGAGGTGGCCGGTGCTCCCATCGAATGGGTATGGGCCATCAGTTTCGTGACGACGACATCGTCCATGGCAATAAAAAAGATATTTTTTACAGTGTAGGAATAATAAAATGGGAAGTGAGTGGCATCGACTAAATCTACCTGGGGAATAGTATCATCCTTGATCCAAAAACGTTTGTACTCAACCCGATCAAGCAGCAGTCCGGCATCATGATTCCCAGGGGCCGGGGCCGAGGGGATATTCATTCTTTGAAATGGACTCAAAACTGTTGAATTAAATGAGCTCCACATGGCCTGGAGATTGGATTGTGTCAGGGCCCTACTTTCTCCTGCCACCAGATCACCGGGCAAAATGACCAAGTCCGGTTGAGCGGCGATAATCTGATTCACGGCACTGGCAACCTTCCAACCATATGTGATGGAGCCGGCATCGCCATTCATATCATTGATAACGGCAATTTTAGTGGCCCCAAAAGCCGTGAGACTAAAAAGGAAAAGGAGGATGAGATAAAACCTAGCTATCATGCTGATAGCTATATCAGAGGTGAGGGTATAATGTCTGCATAAACTGTGCGATTACCACAAGACAAAGGTTTCTTTGAAAATTTCAATACCAGCGTTAAGTTTAAACTGGTAACTCAGGAGGGTTAGGGCAAAACCTCCTCCACCTTCATTGATTTCAGCAACCTCTCTTTTAAAGGCGGCATTGATAAGCTTGGATCTAATGCGTTGATGCTTCTCCCGATTGAATTCCCGAGTTCCACTACTCTGCCCATGGGTGGGGAAATTTTCTTCTAAAGCAATATCCAGATTAACTCTGAAGACACTGATGGTGGCCTCATTGAGTGCGTTGCTATTGCATTTCGAAAATTTAGTATCGAAATCCGTGGCATTGTTTTTTATTTTTTTTAAGCATGCCTGGTATGTTTTACTAACCTGCGCAGTGATGGAACTTCTTAAATTTTCCTGGGTGACGTGTTCGGCAATTTTAAGGGGAATGGAATGTTCCAAAATCATCACGCCCGCATCTTTCTTGATCTGGGCCAGCGTCTCATTGAATTTTTTTTCATTTTTTGAGCTGACAGCTTGGGTTATGGCCTCGCGTCGGGGGCCGGTGAGAACTGTGGTCAAGAGAGTGTCGGCAAAGGCGCGCGAGTCAACAGGCACTGCCGAGCGTATGGAGGCCTTAAGCGCCTCCTCCAAAACATAAAATGTTGCCTCTAAGGTAAAGCTATCAATGAGAGCAATGATCGCCGCGGGATCGGTTTGGGCCATGACCTGCTGGCGGAATCTTCCATCCAGCGCATTTAAAACTCTTCTTTTCTCGTACTCATCAGTAAAATTTGCGGCAACTTTGATCCGCAAAACATCCTGTACAATACTCGGAACAAGTTCCTGATAGAGTGACAAGGTACAATTAGCAGTAATTTGCTCCAGACTTGTACTGAGTTCATTCATACTTGGGATACTACTTAGACTTCTTTCAAAGCAACTTCGCACCTGTGTCTGCACCCGCGTGCGCATTTCTGGACTGGTGAGATTCACACCCGCAGGCACGGTCATTCCGGCAATGGATGAATTATACTTGGCCAGGCCGATGGCCGGGGCCACCACTAAAATGGATTGTTTAATGCAATCCATGGATGCCATATTGGAATCTAGGAGTGATTCTCCACGCTCTAACCTTCCATTCAAATGAGCAATTCTATCATCAAAACATTGATTCATATTAAATTGCACTTCCTGAGATTCTCCCAGCCCAACGAGTCCTAAGATTCGTTGCGCCTCCGGCATGTTCCCTTCAAGCCCCTTGGTCACGGTGGCACGCAAGCTCAGGCCAATGACCTCTTTGGCCCCCACAACTTCAACCAGAGGAAGGCATTCTGTGGGTCGAGGTGAAGCTTGAGTTGCCAGACAGCTCTCAAGGCCCTTTTCCATAACTGTTCGAATGACGGCGTCCAGTTGAGCGGGATTAGAACGAGTGGCTTCAACTAGGGATGAGTTTTCGCGCAGATTTGCATCAATGACTCGCCTGCCTGCCGTTACTGTTACCTCATCAATACAATGAGTAATTTGAGTTTCAAAATCTTTGGTTGATAGGTGCTTGAGCGCAGTATAATCATACTCACGGTATCCTTGTGTCTCACGATAGTATCCATGACCTTTGACACAGTTTTTGTATTGTTCTTTAATTTCACTTGCAATCTTGCTGCGCGTTTGAGCATCTTGAATGGTCCCAGTAACCGTTCTTTCCACCACGGTTCCCAGTGCCAGTTCCGCCCCCTCATTCATGGAACTAAACAGACATGCCTGAATGACAGCATTTCCATCGAACTGGTCTGCAACATTCATTAAATCGATTTTGCGGCCAGTGCGACGATTATTATAGGCCGTTTTGATATGCTCATCATAGCGTCTAAAATATTCATTTTGGGCACAGCGATTATATTCGAGTACCGCCGTGTTGCTTATGGCATGCCGCTCCTCTTCGGTTAAATTTTGCTTCTTCAGTTTTTTCTGGAGGTGGGCGACCAGTAACTCACGGCCTAAGCGGTAAGGCCCGGAGCGCGTAAACTTTGCCATGCAGGTATCATATTCTTCCTGCTCACCGGCGGCCTGCAAGCAGGCCTGGAGGTCTCGCGTCGTCACATACATGATGCGATCGGCATCTTCACTGCTTGAACCTTCAGGCAAGGATTCGGCGGCAATTTTTCGCATGAGCGCTGTGGAGAATTCTAAATAGGCGGCCTTCTTGACTTGGCCCTGGCCGGTAAAAGGTGCAAACCATCGCAGGGTATTGTTGTTAGCGATTCTGTGAGACATGGCCTGGAGTTCCTGATCGGTGAAGTGCTGACGGAGAGTAGCGTTGGCGCGTGCCTGCTCTAGCACGCGATCGTAGATCATTTCTTTTTTTGTATCACTGGGAATAAAGGCCCACACAAGGGTTCCAAAGATGCCATCTAAGAGACCCAGAAACAACTCGGCAGGCGCCTCCACGATATCTTCCGCGACATCAATTTCTGGATCTCGATCCAGGGCCAAGCTGATGACTCCACTTAGAGGAGTAAAAGATGTCAGCTTCCACTTGTCGCGCCCATTTTTTCGAACCTTGCCGACGGCAAAGTTATACTGCATAAAATTTTGCCCGCTGCAGTCGCGGGAGACATGAACAGAAAAATTACCACCACGCGTGCGGGTGAAGTTTTCTTTGATGATGCGGACAAAAGGTACGCCATTTCTTTTGATAAAAAAGTGGCCATTTTGAGTTTCGATACTCATGCCCGTGAGCGCCCTGCGATCCCCACTCACCAAGGCAAACTTTACGAATTCATTTTGCTTATTTAACACGGCCCCTACTTTGATAGCGCCATAGCATTGAGTGTTGACGGTCAGGAGATGATGGATGGAGAGATCATTGCTATCTCCTTCCAAGCGACTGACGATCCGAGCGACATTGCGATCAAGTTCTACCGTTTCATCACTTAAGACTGAAAAAAAGAGCGCAGTACAGTTCCCCTCATGCAGAGTCACAAAACTGGAGAGATCATAATTTAGCTCACTGTGGGCCATGGCACGATTGGCCGCCATCAACTCGACCTGAGTAGTTAAGGGATAATCGCGGTGCCAGAGGTGCTCTGGGGGATTGCCGTATTCCCAGGCCGAGATTCTGAGAAGTTTAAGCTGAGTATCGAGCTGGGCGAAAAGCTTATAGCGATCGCCGGTAAAAAACTGTGTGAAGTTAGGCCCCTGGGTGCGGCTTGTGAGAGTGATAAACTCGGCCCGTAAAGAGCTGCCCATGACCAAAAATGCCAAAAGAATAAAAATTTTCAAACCTACACCCCTTCCCAAGACTGATGCATTTAATGCAATTTTCGTTCCAGCACTAACCACCTGTTTATAGAAAAGGATTTTGCAAAAGTGTCTAAGACCCAGACGGCCTTGTAAAAAGGTAGTATATATATGGGCGAGTCTATATATGGCACCTCACAGGGGTTCTATGTCACTAATCATTGAAGCAGTCTCTTTAATCCTTATGGTCGGCAACAAGCAGATGTTTCTTATTAAGCGCCGTAAGGATTTGCCTATTTATCCTGGTTTTAGTGCTTTCCCAGGCGGAAAACTCACCGAACTGGAGCAGGAATCCAAGTCCCATGATCTTTCGTCTTACACTGAGAAAGGTTTGAAACCGGCCTTAATGCGAGAGATTTCGGAAGAATTAAATTGGAACATTCCTGTCAATGTGATGATGAGCGCACGCTATTACGGTGCCAGTACCACTCCTGAATTCTGGCCGTTGCGTTTTTGCAACCACTATTTAATCTGTCAAATTGACCAGGCCTTAGAATTCAAAGTGGATAAGAATGAATTGTGTGAAGGGCAGTGGGTAAGCTTTGATGAGTTTCACCAAAAAGATGCTTTGGGACAATTTCTTATGGTCCCGCCTACACGCAAGGCCATTTTAGCTTTACCTGATTTCTTAGCATCGCCCATGGCCTCCCCGCCTGATCTCAATTCGGATTATGATGTCTCCCACGAAGTTCCTTGTCTCGAATTTGTAAAAAATGTGTGGGTACTGCTTCCCCTGTCGAAAACTTTTCCTCCGGCCAATCGCACTAATGCTTTTGTTTTGCTCGATCCCGATGATGTCGGACACCTCCTGATCGATCCCTCTCCCCAAGATGAGAGTGAATTTATAAAATTGAAAAATACCTTACGGCGTTTTCAGATCAAGAAAATTCTGATTACCCATCATCATCCCGATCACCATCAGTATGCTCCCGATTTGGCCCGAGAATTGGGTGTGCCCATTTATTTATCCAAAACCACACAAGTTTTTTTACAAAAAAAATATGGTGAAAACTATCTTGCCAGTTTGACAGTACGTCTTCTTAAGGAAGGGGATTGGCTCGCAGGCCATAGGATTTATGAAGTTCCAGGCCATGACGAAGGGCAATTGGCCTTGGCCCCATCCAACTTAAGTTGGTTTTTGGCCGGGGATTTAATTCAAACCGTGGGGACGGTGGTGATCGGCGGGGCCGAAGGTGATATGGCCAAATACATGGCCTCCCTTCAACGGGTGCTGGATTTAAATCCACACATCGTTTTTCCCAGTCATGGTATACCCATGGGCGGAACTGAACAAATTAAACTTACCCTCAAGCATCGGCTTGAACGGCAGACCCAGGTTTTAGAATTATATTCAGCCGGCAAGAGCAATGATGAGATGCTGGAAATTATCTATAAAGGTCTTCGCCCAGAATTAAAAAAGTATGCCTTGAAAACTTTAGAGGCGCATTTGATCAAATTGAGAAACGAGGGCCAACTCGGGTGATATAGGGTGATATATAGCTACACCAATTTTCCTTTTACAATTTCATCCACCACTTCAGGGTTCAAGAGGGTCGAGATATCGCCTAAATTAGACACATCACCCTCGGCCACCTTCCTTAATATTCTGCGCATGATCTTGCCGGAGCGAGTTTTGGGAAGACCCGAGACAAACTGGATGAGGTCGGGTTTGGCGATAGGGCCAATCACCTTATTGACCGTGGCCACCAACTCTTGTCTGACTTCAACCGGATTATGGGGAGCACGCGGGCAAATGCAGAAGGCATAGATACCTTGGCCCTTAATTTTATGGGGATATCCAACCACGGCGGATTCGACCACATCAGGATGAGTGTTGATGGCATCCTCAATTTCGGCAGTGCCAAGGCGGTGACCGGAGACATTGATAACATCGTCTACACGGCCTGTGATGCGATAATTTCCTCTGACATCGCGGCGGGCACCATCACCTGTAAAATAGAGGCCAGGATAAGCTCCAAAGTAGGTACTTCTGAAGCGATCGTGGTCTCCCCAAATTGTGCGGGCAATACCCGGCCAGGGCACCTTGATACAAAGGTTGCCTTCAGCTTCTGTTTCTGTAATTTCTTGTCCACTACTATCGACTAAGACTGGCGTAATACCGGGGAGGGGATAAGTAGCATGAGAGGGAATGCATTCAGTTATGTGGGCCAGAGGACTAATCATGATGCCCCCGGTTTCTGTCTGCCACCAGGTATCAACGATGGGACAATGGCCCTTTCCAACATTGGTGTGATACCACTCCCAAGCTTCTTCATTGATTGGTTCACCCACAGTCCCCAAAACTTTGAGCGAATCCAGTTTATATTTCGTTACATAAGACAGATCCATGGCCTGGAGGGCCCTGATCGCTGTGGGGGCAGTGTAGAAATGAGTGACTTTGAGTTGATCAATAATATGCCAGAAGCGCCCAGGGTCCGGGTAAACAGGCAGCCCTTCATACATAACAGTGGTGTTTCCATTTAAGAGAGGGCCATAGGTTAAATAGGTATGTCCAGTGACCCAGCCGATGTCGGCCGTGCACCAGAAAATATCGTCGGCCTCCAATTGGAAAACATTGCGGAAGGTGTGATAGGCATACACCATGTAACCTGCCGTGGTGTGCATTAAACCTTTGGGCCTTCCCGTCGAGCCGCTGGTATAGAGAATAAAGAGGGGATCTTCGGCATTCATGGGGGTGGCCGGAAATACGGTGGTAGCTGTGGTTTCTAGATCATGCAGCCAGAAGTCGCGGCCGTCCTGCATACGCACGCTATTTTTTACATGGCGGTGGACCACCACAGTTTTGATACTAGGACAATCTGTCAGTGCTTCATCACAAACTTGTTTTAAAGGAATAACTTTATCTCCTCGATATCCTCCATCATTAGTGACTAAGAGTTTTGCCTGACAATCTTGAATCCGGCCGGCAAGCGATTGGGCCGAAAAGCCACCGAAGACCACTGAGTGGATTGCGCCGATACGTGTGGCGGCCAAAATGCCGATCATCAGCTCGGGTACCATCCCCATATAGAAACAGATAACATCACCTTTTTTGATTCCCAGATTATTGAAGACCGAGGCCATACGACAAACTTTTTGATGGAGTTCGATGTAGCTTACTTTGACTGGGGCTTGCTTGGGGTCATTGGGAACATGAATAAGTGCGGTATGGCGTCCTTGTGTTTTCAGGTGGCGATCCAAGCAATTACTGCTCATATTTGTCATCGCACCTTCAAACCATTTGACTTTGAGATCAGAAAAGTCGCCTGAAGAGACTTTGCCCCACGGTTTAAACCACTCTAAATCCTTGGCAACATCACCCCAATATTTATGAGGATTGATTTTAGCTTCTTCAACTTGCCGTAAATATTCATCAAAATTATGAATAGTTTTCATACAAAATACTCCATCGTTAACCCATTGAAAGGGGCCGAGAACTGTGCAAAGAGTGTACGGCCTTTTGTAAAAGCTCAAAAGTGTTGAGTGCTAGTCTTTTACATGACAACTTTTTCTGGCGCTTGAAAATATGTAGGATGGCCGTCTATTCGTTGGACAGCTTGTGTTTGCCAGCAGCATTTTCAAAGAGTTAGTGCATAATCCGTTCGAAATCTGGACGCTCATAAAAAAAAATATGAAAAAAGATTGATCGTAGAAGCGGGTGCCCCGACAATGGGTATGGGAGATTAAAATGCTCAAGTTTAAAAATGTTACCCCGAAAAGAAGATTGAATAGGGGTGTGTCTATGAAAAGAATGTGTACTGTTTTTTTGCTTGTATCTCTCTTCCTCTCTAATAATCCGGCCAACGCAAATCCGCCCGGGCACGGAGGCGCACATGTGTACAGGGCACATATACGTATCTCGTCAACTTTCGGAGTTGATCCCGAGAGCATCACCCATCTCGACGGCGATGGTATTCCCGATCCTATAGTTGCTTGTGACAGCATCGCCACCTCAGGGCCCTCTGATCCAAGCCATGATGTTATTACCGACACTGCCAACCACTTGGTTTGCAGTGCTGATCGGAACGTCCCGGGTCCTAGTGCTTACGGAAGATTTTGTAACTGCATCCGCGAAGTGACGTCGAGTGGCACGAATGATTTATATCCTAAGATTGGCCCAGCAAGATTTGCTCAACTTGAAGAACAGGCCATGAAAGCGGCCATTGCCATGAAAATGAATAGTTTGCGTAGACCGCTTCGCAATATTGCTCGCGGCCTGACCTATGCCGCCTTCAATCGCAGCTTACGTCCTACTGTTGCTCCCATGATGTCAGCGGAAGGAGCTGCAACGACTCAACCACCCGCTCGGGATGGTTTGGCCTGTGTTCCAGGCAATATGGGAGCTTATATTGAGAAACTCCGGACAGATGGGGCATGTAATGACAGGGCCCTCAGGCGCCTTGGTCAAGGAATGAGTGTGGTCCAGGAGCCCAGGAACAAATTCAGACGCGAAACTGGCGACAGAAACTTTGGAGATATTCTTGATCGTGCTTATACCCGCACCTTTAGTGAAGGATTTGGTATTTCTGATGCAGAACATCTACGCTCCGGTTTTATTCAAGATGCCAGACTTCTGGTTGGTGCAACTCCGGCCCCATCAGAAGCGGGAGAACCGGCAGAAAGCGAGCTTCCAGCTGAAGCGGCAACGGCAGAAGTAACACAAACCTACGAAGGCGATCATCAGTTGGGGATCATTTTACACAATGCTCTTCTCTCCATGGCTTCCGGCGGGGCGGTAAATATTCCAACCAGCGAGTACTATAGATTGAAACTGAATGGTCTGATTGCTCCCTATGTCATGAATGATAACGAAGAAGTTACCTCCGAAAAGATCACAGAATTCTTGGTGAAGCTTAAAGAGGCGGTGAAAGAACCCAATGGTGCAATCCCTGCTCAAGGGCCATTTATGGCAAAATTTCATCGGCAATTTTTAAGAAATGAACTTACTAAAACGCTTTCTGACTGTGAAGAGAAGATCTTAACACCTATAAAAGAGACAATTTGTCCTCTGATTGGTGAAAATAAATTTTCGATAACCTCCCTCTTGGGTATTTTGAATACCCCTGAAGAGCGCAGAGATTTTAATGTTCTTATGAATAGAACGGGCGGAGGCCCATCGTCTGAGGCCCAATCAGATCAATTACTCTGTTACGCTTATGCCGCACCAGAAACTCCCATGGACGATATTTTCAATTATACTAATGCCGCTCCAGTGTCCGAAGCGAGTGTGGTCTTTTCCATTCCGGTTAGTATCCCCACTGAAGAAATTTATCCGTCCTCAGATCATGAAAATCTTGCCGAGCAGACTTTGATTACCAATCAACTTGCTCAGGGTAATGCCATTCGCAATGGTGAGATTATTGCTGGACAGATGATTATTGATCTCCCTCGAATCCAAGAAATTGCACGACAATACACTCGTCGTGCTCAAAGCGGCGGTGACAAAGCGGGACATCCTTCTACTGCAAAGAATGTTCCCGATAGTGCCGCTCCCGCAGACAGTGCACCGGCCAATAATACTAATCCAAATGGCAACAATAATAGTGCGTTTACCAATAATGGTGGTGGTGGGTTCGGTAATTTGGGAAGTGCCACCGTCCTCCCCGGTGGGGGAGCGGTTGGCCTGGGTGGTGGTTTAACCGGGAGTGGTTCAGGAGGCGAGGCTGGGCCAGGACCTGGCGATTCTGGCGCTGTTGATTACGCCGCTCGTATTGCGGAACTTCAGCGCACGATCGAGGACCGCGAGAAAAAGTTACGTGAGGCCATGTCTCGTCAAGGCCGTGAGGTCGGTGATTCTTTGGTTTCGGCCGCCCGTGATCGAGAGACCGAAATACGCGGCCTAAAAGATGAACTCAAACGTTTACGGACTGATCTCTCGACCGCACGGACTCAGGCAGCAGCAAGTGGCATTACTATCCCGGCACCTTCAGGATCGACATCAACGGGAAGTTCGGGGGCCGGCCCCGTTGCGAAAGATGCACCTGTAGCGGCAGCACCTGCTTCTGTTCCAGTACTGAAAGGTGGCGGAGCGGGTGTTGGTCTCGGTGCTCCGGCCTTGGGTGGTGGATCTGCCGCACCCCTAGGTCTTTCTTCTGGTGATACTTTGACAGGTTATGATCTTTATTCAAGCCTAGGCTTCGTTTCCAATGTTAATGGAATGGTATTGACCTTAAATGGGACGAGTTTTGCTCCCAATGCTAATCAGTTTCTTATTCCGCGCGCCGAATTTGACGCTGCTGATAGCGTAAAACGTCAGCAAATGTATACCTTGGCCAATGGTGCTCCTATCTATGTAGTCAATGCTGATCAGACGATTACAGTTTATGTTGCCCAGAACGATGCCGAAGGTGTTGTCGCCTATGTGCCTGAAGGTGCCTCTGTCCCTCACGCAACAGGTGGTGCAACCAAGTCCAAGAAGAAAAAAGGCCGCGCCATCGCTTCAATCGCGGCTCCGGTTGTTGAACCAACGGCAACACCGGCACCAGAGATCCGTGTACGGCATAAAGATTTGCTTAACTTAATGAATGGGGAGGAAACACCTCATCCGTAAGAGAAATTAATAAGCTTACGAATCTTGGGGAGGAGGAGTAGGCCAATGATGAAGGAGTTGCACGTATGTTGGATAATACAAAAACAAGTCTCCCTACGCAGCAAGCGGAAGGTCGTGAGAAATTTATTGTAGAGCATCTCCCCTTGGTGCATCTGTTGGCCAAGAAGCTCAAGCAAAAATTGCCCCCCAATGTTGATTATGACGATCTCGTCTCTTCAGGAATTATCGGGCTTCTTGAGGCGGTTGACCGTTTCGATCATAAGCGTGGCGTGAAATTTAAGACCTATGCCGAGTTTCGCATTCGCGGGGCCATGATTGATGAGTTACGTGATCTGGATATTTTGACTCGCGGACGTCGAAGTCAGGTGAAAGCCAGTCAGGATCAGGCGTTCCATTCTTCTCATAGCACAACTCATCACAGTGAAGGTGAGTGTGGTCGAGTGCTTTCTTTTGAAGATGCTTTGGAAAAACGACAAATAAAAAATAATATCAATCAGAATGTGCTGTTAGATTCGGCCATCACTCACTCCAATAATCAACTTTTGGCCAAGGCCATGGGTGAACTGGATGATCGCGAAGGCAAGATTTTGCATATGTATTATTACGAAGGGCAGACTTTGCGTCAGATTGGTCGGATGATGGGACTCTGTCAGGCGCGGATTTCACAATTACATGGAGAAGCCAAGGCCAAGCTGGAAGACTGGTTAGTTTTCAATTTCAGCGAATTTAAGGAAGCTCCTGCAGCTTAGAAGAATTAAAATTGTTGTGAATTTTTTCCTTATTATTTTTGAAGGTGAGCTGCTTGTGTTTGATGAGGCAATTTTGGGTGAGGTTGAGAGCAAAAAGGCAGTTTGATAGGGTTACGGTGCGTAAAGTGGCATTGGAATCTTTGGCCTCGATGCAATTTCCCGCCGCGAGATCGAGATTCGATTCATCTAAAGTTAATGAGCTTTGGCGTTCTAGTGTTATGGCCGAGATAGCCGAATCATGGAAGGTGGCCTTGGTGAGCGTGGCAATGGCCCCTTCGCGTAGATGGAGTCCCCGCTCACCTCCCTGGAAAGAAACGGTGCTTCCCCTGATGGAGCTTCCTGCTTTGAGACCTAAAATAGCGGTCTGTGCGGCGGTAATCGAAACCTCATTCAATTGCGCAGAGGCACCGTCGGTCACTTCCATGCCGTTGATGGTGAGGCCATCTAAAACAACGGAAGTCAGAATTGCTTGGGATTTATTACCTATGTAGATGCCACCTTTACCTTGGTGGAATTCAACATTTTCTAGTTTTAGTTTACCGCCATAGATTATGAGTCCATGGGCGCGGGAATTGATGATGTCGGAGTTGGTGATGGAAAGAGTGCCTTCAAAATTGCTGACATGAGTGGCCACCGCCACTTTATGGCCTTTAAAGTGACAATTATCAAGATCAAGATTTGATGTTCCTTCCATAAACAAAGTATCAAATTGATCACCAGAGGAAAATTCACATTCCCGCCCCAGCAGCTTGGCATTTCTAGAGAGATGGGCAAAGAATTCATGGCCTGAGCTTTGAAAATTGGTTTTATAAAGGCCCACTTCCGCGTCTTTGATGGACAAAAAAGCGTCATTGTACGATATCTTTTCAACTGACTTTAGAGTGAGTCCCTGAAATTCGACTTTTTTTATTTTAGCATTAAAGAGGTTAATTTCACTTTTTTGCGACACTTCAATCACAACATCTTTGGCCTTAGCGCCGGTACCTTTTATCAAGATAGGTCGGTTGATCACCAATTTATCAA
>CAYHRT010000032.1:0-21565 GCA_964359085.1 uncultured Bdellovibrio sp.
ACCTTAGGAATTGCCCGGTTGTTAAAGATTGATCGCCCCACTGCTGGCCGTTTTTCTTTTATGATGTCTCTTCCTGTAATCTTTGGAGGGATGTTGTTGCATCTCAAGCATCTTCCCAGCGCCGTCTCGCTGGCCCCTATCATATGGGGCATTGTGGTTTCTTTTGTGGCCGGAGTTTGTGCCATTCATTTTTTTCTTTATTGGGTGGCGAAGCAAGGCCTGTGGCCTTTCACCCTCTATCGTTTTGTCTTGGCCACTTTTCTCTTGCTGCTATTTTAGAGATTGCACGGAATGATATTCATACCAGGGGAAGGTTGTTGACCAGGAGGAACACAATAGACATGGTTGTTCCAACGAAGTCCTGCTTTGAAAAAGTCTGATATGTTATTTTCTTCATTGTCACCTTGGATATAGCGATTGTATTTACACAAGGAATTCTGACAATTTGCGCTAGAATGTCCAGGCACATTGTAAGAACCCCAGGCAATACCCGTCGCTACAGTTTCGCCATCACATAGTTTCAAGGCACACGCCGCCCTTGAGATAAAATCTACATCCAAGACATAGCCAGTTTCCAGATAGATTGGTTTGTTTGTTGCGGATAATGAGCCGACGACATCCAAGTCTTTTAAGGCCGAGCTTACGTATTTGTTGGTATAGATAGTGACATCCGTCCAATAAGGAAGCACACATCGTCCATTACTCGGTCCAGATCCACCGCTGACAAACCCGGTGCAACAGTTGGCGGGATCCTCTCCGACGGCCATCATTGTTCCTGCCGGTTTACAGCAGCTCAACTTGTCGGGTGAGAAAATGGGTCTCATGCCACTTGTCTCGTCGAAATAGCTCATCTCGGCCGCACTATAATATTTGGTATCTCCATCGGCCATTTCGCCTTTGAATCCACCTGTCCCAGTATCACTGATCAGACCTGGAATAATGTGTTGTATGTCGGCTGCCACCTTTTGATCTTTCGGGTCTACCCGACAGCGCAAGTAATTCTCGGTTTCATTGGCCGGTCGTGAAGCCCCGTCCATGAGTTCCGTGCCTCGATGCATGATGGGGACTTGGGGAATGCCTAACAGTTCGAAACGCCCCAAATAGTTAAAGATGTTCTCCCATTCATTTTTGGTACTTGGTCTAGTCAAGCACTTTGGATCATCTGGGTCCTGCGTATGGGCGCAGGTGAAGCTCTCTTCATCATCTTCTGTTCCATCTCCGCCACAGTCCCCGCCTGAACCGGTGGTAGAGCATTTGCGCCAGTTCAAGCAACGGAGCGTATCGGTAGGAAAATTTTGAAGTTTGCTGCTTTCCCATTTGTGGTCTCCGCCGTTTTCCTCATGGAAATGACGGACCCAATGTCCACTGCAACACATTTTATTACCCAGGGTTTGAATGGTATTAAATTGGCTTTTTACCGAATCAAGGGTAGCGCAAGCGAAACTCTCACAACTGCCCGCACGCGGATATTGCAGAAAGGGGTGCCCGCTCCCCAGTGTACCATCCTGACCAAATTTATACATTTCGTAGATGTAGGTGGACATCTGAGAATTGCGTTTATACACCTCCGCACCGGTGAGGTTTTTGGAGATTGGGGTAAATTTAGTGCGATCAATTTCAATGTCAGGTGCCTCTGCTGAATAGGTGACTGCACCATTCATGGCGTGGGCAATTCTAAAATCCTTACCGAGGTCGCGGCAGCAACGATTCTTTTTCAGATCGTAGGTGGCATCTGTTTTTGCCACACCTTGGCCGCAAATCAATTCATTTTGCCAGAATCGCACTTCGAAGGAGTTTAAATTAGTGACACCATCAAAAATTGATTGCTCTGGGTCCGCTTCTGATAATGGCGTGGCGATGTCTTTATTGGCGGCACAGTCCTGGTCAGAAAAGCAGGCGCTGCCAGGCATGCGCAGACAGCGATTGGGCTGATAGGTAAAGGAGGTAACAAGCTCAGCATTGAAGTTCTTGGTCAGTTCGGCATTGTTAAAGTCAATGTTATTGAAAATACTTAACAAGTTAGTGGTGGTGGCCTGAGAGGCAGCAAACCAGGCGACACCGCTGCCAGAACCAATACTATCCATCTTCTCAGTTGGTGTGGTCTTGTAAAAATAATTATTATCAGCATTCAAAATACCGCAAGAACTCAAGTAGTAGTTCTGCTTGGTTTTACCCGAGAGAGTCATTCCCAAATTTAAAACTTGATCTCCTTCAAATTTTTCTGATCCATTGGCGGTAGGTTTTTTGGAATTATTGGTTTCAAAGGTCATATTACTTGCGCTCGGATCTTTGCCGGGAATACACAAGGCCACAATATTATTGCGTGACATCCCAGGTTTCGCTGCATCGGAGATAACCTCTGTACCATTGTACCGATAGGGGCGGCCGATCAGTCTTGCCGCCAAGCCAAAGGTATCCATATCTGTCTCTGGGACATCCGAGCTTAAGTTTTGCGCCGATGGTGATTTGGCAAAGCGAGAGATTCGGTTGTTGAAGAGTGCTTTGTCGGTGCCGTCCAGAAATTTTTGACAATAGAAATTTGGGGCACAGGCGAAAAGCCCG
This sequence comes from uncultured Bdellovibrio sp., assembly GCA_964359085.1. Classification (GTDB taxonomy): domain Bacteria; phylum Bdellovibrionota; class Bacteriovoracia; order Bacteriovoracales; family Bacteriovoracaceae; genus GWA2-49-15. The sequence continues at coordinate 2,563 of CAYHRT010000032.1, forward strand.
CCGTTGCCCTCAAGGGGAGCATTTCCCATCCCATTGTAAGTGGTATTTGCAAGAATGTTATTATAATTAGAATGGCAAGGGGCACCCCGTCCGCGGTAAACACATCGTTTATCAGCGATTGCCCCTGAGAGAATACTGGTTAGTGGAAAGTTAGCTTGTTCCTCGTTTGGTATTTCTACCCCATTGCTATCGAAGAATGGCCAGGTAGTTTTGATCGACCCCACATTTTCACAAGTGTATTCCCAGCCCAGTTGGGTGATACAGTCACTGTCTGTTGAACATTGGTGATATTTGCGACATTCGGCCCCATCACTTTGGTCGTCTACGGTAATTTGAGACCCTGAGCCAATAGTGAGGTTGGCTTCGCTGATCGTAATGGTAAAAATGCTATCCAGCGTTTGATCGCCAAAATAGGTGTTGACTGCCAAGTATAGACGATTACCCGTTGCTTTAATACGCCTCTGATTGCCTACCGCAAACCAGGACACACCATCGAAAGAGGCAATGACGGCCCCGTAGTCAAAACCATACCAGTCACGCTGATAACCGTTTGCAAAGAGGAAGTGTTGGGCCGCCAAACGATTGCGTCTCTGGGTTGTAATAGTGGCATTTTTTGCGTGTGTCCAGGGGATCATGGTGGCGGGAATAAAGCAGGCCCGCCCATAGAGCAAATCATCGGTTCTGTAGGTGGTAATCATAAAGCGATCGGTTTTATCTTTCTCTGGACGGTAGCCACCACCCTTCTGGGTAAAATTGGTTGGGAAGATTTTTGCTAAGGTGGAGTAGTAATCAGTTCCGCAGAGAGTACAGGTAGACAAACTTCCATAGTCAGTAAATATGTCGTAAGTTTTGCCATTTTTAACGACTATCTCGCGCGCCGGTTTGGCGCTATTTGCGTTGTATTTAAAACTCCCGTAAATCTCATTAAAGCCGACAATTTGAGTGAGATTGTTAGGCCTTAAAACATTTCCACTCGTATACTCAAAGGCAACACCTTCTTGTTCAGGGGTATCAATCGTGACAGAAGTGTGATGGACCCCTGCGGCCTTGTCAAAGTAGCGGTGGGGAACCGATTTGGTAGAAAGATATATTGTCTGTTGCATAGGAGGATCACTCGTTATGGGTGGTGGGTAAACACAGGCGTAATCTGTAATCTTGGTGATGTTATTGCTGGTTTGTGTCACCGGTTTTAGCGTGCAATAGGGCCCACCACAGTTACACAGCTGATCGATGGTATTTAAGGCCACCAATTTGGATTGCATGACATTGTTAGAAGCGAGAACGACAAAGAATTCAATCTTAACATTCTGAGTATCTTGCACCTGGAGGGCCGTGCCAATAAATTGAATATAGCTTGGCGAACTCTCGACGACATTCCAGTCGACGCTGGCCGTTTTAACAGTTCCATCCACTTCGACTCTTATAGTGCGGGTGATATCTGCATAATACGGCAATGAAAATTTATTTGATGCTGGATAATGGTCGTTGAGTTGAGGTGTGCTGCCAATTGCACCTTGACCTTGAACATAGTGTTTGGAACATTTTGCCAAATTAGTATTAATGTAGCTGCAACTGCCATCAATCATGTATTTGATCTTGAGATCATCATTATTGGCACTTGCTGGCTTTGCTCGGTCGAGAACAACCCTTTGCCAGCTCGTCAGATCATCATTCCATCCTCCCAGAAAACTGCCACTGCCGGAAGATTGGGGAATATCATATCCCTCACCAGTACTAGATCCATATCCAGCACTCTCTCTTTTGTAGAGCACGCTTCCTGCATGAGTAATTTCATAAATGCTGTGTTTGGGGATCTCTGTTGCCCCTTTATGTGTTGTCGAAAAACTTCGATCATCGGGAGCAGTGATAAAACCGGTAAAAGTGGGGAGAAGCATGCTCTTGTTTGCTTCCTTAAACGTAATGGTACATGCTGACATCTCGCCGACGATGGGAGATGTACATTCATATAGTTCCCGTAGCATGATCATGCGGGCGGCTGCCGCATCAAACGGATTTTCTGTAACTATGGGAGTCGGAGTGGCCGTAATCTGCATCGAGCAAATATGGTATAAGTTAGGATAGTTGTAGATATTAGAAGGGGAAATAGCGATTTCCGTTTGCGCCTGGAGATATTCAGCTGAACCGGTACCAACTCCCGTTTTGAGTGTCAGGTCTTTGACACATTGACCGCTGGAGCAGCAGTCAAAGCCCTTAGTGGCGCACTCAGTCGTCGTTATACAACCGACATTTGAACCTGTGGTACCCTGAGTTCCCTGTGTCTTGACACGTAAATCAAGGTACGCTGTTTGAATATTTTTTATGTGCTGGCCACCCAAGGAAATAAGTTCGAGCGGCGATGAATCGAGAAGAAAGCTGCCGCAATTTGGGCAAATATCCGGTAGTGAGTAAGCGAGAGTGGATGTTGGAAAATTAAGCCCGACATAGTTTAGAGGACCTGGGGTTTGACAAAAAGTTGAGTTGAGGGATTTATTTGATGGTTCAATGAGAAAATAATTTTCTTTGATTTTCGAAGTGAAATTGAAAAATGAACGAGGGTTACCGGCCATAATAAGAGTGATAGAACTGCCGTCAATGCTGGGAAAGTTAAAGGCCAGGCAAGCCACATCAAGATTCCCAGCGGCCAAGTACTGATGAACCTCGGCCCCTCGTAGATAGAAGCTGTCGCTGAAAGTGAGATCAATGGTAAAACTTGCCGATGAGATGACTTGGCCATTTTGAAAAAAGTTGAGAGAATCGACAAAATTAGGATTGGTGGGAGTGCCACTGTTGGGCCCTGAACCCGTTGTGGTTTGCGAGGTACTTTTACTTTTACGTCCACTGTTCTCGCCGGAACTTGGGACGCAACCAGACATCCCCAGCAGAGTCGCGATGATAATGAAGGCCGTGAATGTGAAAAAGCGAATCCTAAAAATCATCATAAAATTTGGCACCAACTCACCAACTCTTCGGAAACATTTAAGCTTTTATATAATCTTCACCTCGCAACTTTTATTAATTTTAAGCCTCTAGGCCTGCTGCTATGAGGATCTTATTTTAGATTAGTGAAATTTCAAGGTTTTACAGAAAAAGGGAGAGTTCGTTTGCCCTGTTATATGGCCATATTTTGGGCCACTTAAATGAGAAAAAAACGACAATTAAGCTAGGCAAATGCTCAGGTTTTAAAAAAGTCTGCCGAGAAGTGCATAATACCTTAGTATTATTGATGTGTATGCGGCGATGACAACTTCGTAGGAGTCAAACATGGTGCGATTAGGATGGTTAGTAATTTTTCTATTTGTGTGTGCGACTTTTGTTGCGCCCACCTGTTTAGTGGCCAGGGCCGCTGATGACGAGGACGACTTTGGTCTGGGCGTTGGAAAAGAAGGATTGAATACGAATGTAGACAAGGCCCAGGTGAGTCAGATGATCGACCTCATGCAATCTCAGGGACAAATTTCAGCAGAGGATGCGGCCAAAGCAAAACAGGAATTGAGCCAGAAGTCAGACGCCGATATGCAAAATTTGCAAAAAAATGCTATGGATCGTATCAAATCGGGGAACGTTCCCACACTTCCTCCTGTTTCGCCACCGCCTGCGACTAATGCTGCTCACGCTCCGGCCTCAGTGCCTGCGGTAGCGAGTTCGGTGTCTCCTCAGCCTGTGGTGCCGGCTGCAACTAAAGCGACTCAAGCTTCTCCTGCGGTTGAGGATCGTTCAAAAAAACTACAAGATGCTTTTAAATATATCAACCAGTAGGACCAGTAGAGATAGGAAGTTCTATATTTAGAATTAAATCGAGTAAGGCGCGGTCGCTAAAACGTTCTTTGAGATGTGTCCTATCACCTTTCATCTGATAGCTTTTTACCGAGATTGATGAGTCAGGGCCTGAAGTAGCAATGCATACCATGCCCACTGGTTTTTGGGGTGAGCCGCCCTCCGGCCCGGCGATGCCAGTTGTCGCGAGGGAGAAGTCGGCCTTAAAATCTTTTCGCACATTCTTGGCCATTTCGCTGGCCACTTCGATGCTGACGGCGCCATGGGTCTCTAGGGTTTCAGATTGAACATGGAGAATATCTTTTTTTATTTCGTTGCTATAGCTTATCACCCCGCCTAAAAAGATCTGACTGGCCCCAGGCACCATTGTAATTTTGTGTGCCACAAGCCCACCAGTACAAGATTCTGCGATGGCCAGTTTAATATTTTTCTTTTGGCATAATTCTATCAGATATTCTTGGAAGGAATGGGGGCCCCATTGCCAGATATTAGGCAGGAGCGGAGCAAGTGAGGGAAGTCGTTTGAGAACTTGTTCCGTATCCAGCTTAATGAAACCATTCTTAAGTTTGATGATGATGTCCACACCTATAGTGTGAGGAAGGGAACTCACCTCACCATACTTTTCCAGATCGTCCCAGAGTTTGGGACATAGTTGAAAAAAAATTTTCTCTTCAGGCACTCCATGGGTGCGAATGGTGATATAGTCGATGATGTTTTTGTGAAAGGATGGATGATGCTCCACCAGGGGTAAAACACTTTGTATGAGCATTTCCTTGAATTCACGAGGAACTCCAGGGAGACAAAAAAGCTGATGTCCTTTTTGATTAAAAAATAATCCAGGTGCCAGACCAGCAGGGTTTTCTAAGGGGACGACATCCTTTGGAATAAGGTGATAGGCATTCGTTTGCTTGGTCCAGATTCGTCCATAACGTTGATAATGAAGCAAGGCTAGTTTCTCTGCATCTGGATTTTCTTCTAAAGTTACACTTGCTAAACGGCAGAGTGCTTCCTTGGTTATATCGTCACGGGTTGGTCCCAGGCCTCCAGAACAAAAGGTCCACTCAAATTCTTGCATAAGGGCCTGCATATTTTCTGCTATGGTGACAAGGTCATCTTTGATCACGATCGTTTTGGCAATCACCATACCTTTCTCTCTGAGAGCAGCGGCCAGGGTCTCGAGATTTTTATCCTGGGTGCGACCAGAGAGGATTTCACTACCAATGATAAGAAGGCCTGTACGCATAAAAATACTCCTCATAAATAACCTGAGTTTGGAATTAAATAGTAGGTTTCCTCTTATGATGAGTGCAACAAAATAAAGAGTGTGATACACAGTGATCTCTATGCGCTCCATTCTTGACATTATTCTCAATTTTGACGAATCACTAGAAGCTCATTTGAAGCAGCATTATCCGGAAGTGATAGATTATCGCGTCTTGTCCCGTTCGTTAGACGCTCGTGGCGCCAATAAGGGCAGAATTCCCCGCTATCACTATCAGCTTCAGACTATTGGGAGGGGCGAAAGTTTTGAACAAGAGAAAGTGACTTATGCTCAACTCTCACCACTGGCACTTCCTCCATTGATTGTCGGTGCCGGTCCGGCCGGCCTTTTTTGTGCTCTCCGCTTATTGGAACATGGTGTGCCTTCGATCATTCTAGAACGAGGATCGCAGGCACCAGAGCGCATGCTCAAAATTGCCCGATACTGGCGACAGGGAATACTCGATCCCGATGACAATGTGTGTTTTGGGGAGGGCGGTGCCGGACTCTTTTCCGACGGTAAATTACTCACTCGAATCAAGTCCCCCCATATTTCCTATGTCATGCAACGCCTGGCCGATTTTGGAGCGCCAGATGAAATTACCTATGTTGCTGACCCTCATCTTGGTTCCAATAAAATTCGTGCCATCATTGCCCGGCTCACCCACTTTCTGCAAAAGAAGGGGGTGCGGATTCTCACCAACGCCAGGGTGGAAGAGCTGTGTTGTGATAAGAATGGCAAGATCTCGGGTTTAGAGTATAGCGATTTGAAAAAAGCGGGTGTGCGCCAGCAGCTTAACTCTGAACATGTGATTTTGGCCTTCGGTCATTCGGCCAGCGATTTTTATCAGCATTTGAAAAATCTTCAAGTTCCAATGGAGGCCAAAGATTTTGCTGTGGGTGTGAGAATGGAGCATCCGCGTCGTTTTATAGACCAGGCCCAGTTCGGGAATTTTTGTCTTTCTCCTCTTTCCGCTCCTCTTTCCGCTCCTCTTCTCGGTTCGGCCCGTTATCGTTTAAGTTTTCATTCCAAAAAGAGCAATCGTGGGACTTATAGTTTTTGTATGTGCCCAGGAGGCCATGTTCTTTCCTCGGGAACCGAAGTGGGTGGACTCGTCACTAACGGCATGAGTAATATGGCCCGATGTGCGCCGTGGAGCAATTCTGCTTTGGTCGTGGGAGTGCGTGCCTCTGTCGATTTTGTATCTTTTGCATCTAAGGATGTCTTAGAAGGTCTAAATTTTCAACGCAAGATCGAGGCCCAGGCCTTCCAATATTCTAAAAAATTTGCTACCGGGCGCGAGATGCCGGCCCAGAAGATTGAAGATTTTATGCGCGGACGAAAGTCTGCGGCCCTGCCTAAAACCTCCTGTCCTTCAGGCATCGTCAGCGCCTCCTTAGATGAATTATTGCCTCCCTTTGTATCGCAACATTTGAGAGAGGCGCTAACCCACTTTGAACATCAAATTCCGGGATTGCTTGGCCCGCATGGATTGTTGCTGGCGCCTGAGACGCGAACATCGTCACCCGTTCGTATTTTGCGCAATGAAGACACTCTCGTGTCACCAGGGTGGAGCGGCCTCTACCCGTGCGGCGAGGGCGCCGGATATGCTGGAGGAATCACTTCGGCGGCCGTCGATGGCGTTAAGGTGGCCTTGGCGCTGCTACGATCCACGCATGGATACGCGGCTAATTAAACACACGTTTACAAAAGGTGCCGATGTTAATTTCCTGGGGATGTTTTATGAGTTCAAACAATTCATAAAAACGCCGTTTCTTGATCAATTCCATCTGGGTTGCGCTGATGGTCATTCGCTCCGGAATTCCAAGAGGACGGAGTGCCCTCCACAAGTTATTCACAGCCGGCAAATCACTATAGTTAGGGACTCGCTTTTCAGCTCTGGCCTTCAACAGTTCTTCCACCATCGCCGCCATCATCTCTTTATGCCCTTGGGCCCCAAGTTTTAAGATTCCCTGATATTCATTAACGTCCGTCATTAAATCGAGATCGGCCAAAAAAGAATAGGGGATGTCCAACAATTTGGCTTCAACGTGGGCCAGATCATAATACATACGAGTCACGCGGCCGTTAAAGTCTTTGAAGGGATGGATGCTGACCAGATCCATGAGGAACTGGACTGAGTCGCCTTGAAAATCCACGCGGCGACCATAATATTGCTGAAATAGATTTTTCAATAAGTCAGTGACGATGCGTTGATTATAGTGCTTACGCAAGGGAGTATTTTTTAAAAGGCGTTCGACATTAAGGCCTTGTAATTCTTGATAGAGTTCATTGGAGAGTTTATCTTTCAACTTTGTATAATGGAAAGCATCAGGGTAAAAGTAATTGACGAGAAATCCCTCGCCAGATGGGTGGGGCGTCACTTCGATTTCTATATAGGGATTTCCTTTCATCACTTCAACCTGGGCGGCCGTGGCCTTGAAAGTTTGTCCCTCTAAATTTCCGCCGGCGCGAATTCCCTCATCGCGGAAATAATTTCGTCTTGTCTCGCTTCTTCCAGACACTGATTCAAATAAGAGTGGAAGCACTTCATGTATTTGCTTTTCGACCCAGGCATCTCGGGGAGTATTAAATGAACCAAATGTATTATTTTGAGACATGCCGATATTGCCTTTTTGGGCCTTTTCAAAGAGTGCCCTCCTGGCCTGTTTGTACTGCTCGAAATTTTGTGGTTCAAACTCGCGCCATGGATTGCCGGGATTGACCTTGATCGCGCGAAAAAAAGAAATCCCATCCATATAGTATGAGAGAGTTAACAAGCTCTCCAAGTATTTGGCTGCACCATCGTTGCGTGCGGATTGACGAAGTTCTTCTAGGATTTCGACTGTCGTCATCTTATCCCATTTCGTCTTGACCCCATGGGCCCCGGCAAAAGTAATTTGAGAGACATTGCGGGGGTGGTTGGTGATCAACCAGTCCCCGTCCACACGGCGAACAAAGGGTATAATCTCGCCCAATTCGGAGATTTGCTGAACGCTTAGCTGCTTGCCAAACACTTGGGCAACGATGTTTGCATCCAAAAGAATTGTGCCACTGGGCATTGTGAACACCACGGCAGCCTTGCCAAAGCTCATACTGGAGGTGGCCGATTCCGCCATATAAATTCCCGGCCCATAAGCTTGTTTATCACCCGTAAGGCGATTGTAGAAGGCCACTTCACCTGGATCAATGCGACCACTCAGGCTCCAACGAATGGCGGTTTGTAATTGAGTCCAGTGATAGTAGCGAGTTTCTTTTGTAGTTCGGGGTAGACGGCCAGTTAAGTCCTGAATCTGTGCATCGGTGACTGTAAGCCCATCGTCCAGAGAGTAGGTCTGGGCACCCCAAAGGGACTGGCCAAGCAGGGATAAGACAAGAAGCAGAACATATTTCATAGGCATGCGAGTGTATGTCACCTCACGCAACCTCTCAACCGTCCGTGTAAAAAAGGGATGATGTATTTTCATCCCTTATAAGAAATTCAGGGTAATACCGAGGTGATCACTTCCAATATCTTCAAGCAGATGAGTCGTGGGAGGGAGGGGAGGGAGAAAGTTACACCAGAAACCGTCGTATGAATGCAGGGGGGCCCGGGAAGGCCACGTTGGGCCCGGAAAATAGGGGTGATACTTGTGGCCAAGGAATGCCTGGGACTCGCGCTCGTTCGGTCCTGCATTGAAATCGCCTAAAATAATTGCGGATTGGCCAGAATATTTTTTTGCCAGAAATTCCATTTGCTGAAAGCGCAAGGTCGATGCCTCACTTTCATGGGTGAGATGGGTGTTCACATACCAGTTCTGACCAATATGAATGGCCAGATATCCCCTTTGCAAAGGAGAGTAAGGCAAATATCCTTTCGTGGCCTCATCGACATCGAGGCGAGAAAAAATTACTAACTCCTCTTCAAAATGCTCATACCCAAGATGGGTAAACAGACGGTCAAAAAACTTGACCGCAAATCCATGTCGCATGAGTTGCTGCTTCATCAAGAGTGCCACATCGAGACTCTCATCGGAGCACACTTCTTGCAAGGCCACAACGTCGGCCTTGAAGGTCATGACTTGCTCAACCAGGCGTCCGATACGCTCATGAATTTGAGCTTGGCCACATTGCAGATTTTGCGAAATGATGGTGATGGCCGGGACATCAAAAATCCAACATGTCAGGGTCAATAAAAGAAGAGAGATAAAATTTACTTTCATAAAAAGGAAATAAGCCTAACAACGAAAACAGAGCAGTGTCGAGAATAATCTATTCTTTTACAACTGATGGTATTATCCTATACCAATCGTAAATTGGGTCGAATTTTAGAGAGTAAGTTCCGATGTCTCTTACAAAAGCTTTGAATTCTTTCAAAAATATTTGTGTCACGTTTGTGGTGACACATCCCAAGCGTTGTATTGCGCTCACTCTCGCCCCTTTTGTGATTTTAAGCTTATTCATTGGTAACATGCAGGAAGATTATAGTGTCCGGATGTGGTTTAGAACCACCGATCCCCATCTGAAGGAATTAGATAAGTTTGAGAGGGATTTCGGCAATGATCAGTCGGTTCTCGTGGGCGTGTATGATAAAGGCGGACTTTTTACCAAGGATAATATTCAGCTCATTCAAACTCTGACTGATGAAGCTTGGAAGATGACAGATATCGTGAGGGTTGATTCGCTGACTAATTATAACTATGTCTCGGTTGATGGTGACAACATCCAGGTTGATCCTTTTTTGTCCCCTGAGAGGGAATTAACCCAGGATCTTTTGAACCAGAAAAAAGATCTAGCTGTGAACCATAGGATCATGCTCAATCGTTTTATTAATAGTGCTGGAACCCTGGCCTTAATCCACGCCCAAATGGTTCCCAAGTATGACGGGCATGAATCAAACTACCGCATCATCACTCAGCAATTTCAAGACTTGCTTGATCGGCATGCTCGTCCTGGCGTTGAGTATCTTCTCTTGGGCGCAGCTCCCGTCAATGATGCTTTTCGAGTTGTGGGAAATCATGATCTCGACGTCCTTACGCCTATATCACTGGTCATCATCGCTATTATTCTCTTTGCTGTGTTAAGAACTATAGCAGGAGTATTATTGCCAATCGTGTCCGTGGCCGTTGTGGTGCTCTCCTCTTTTGGTCTGGCGGGTCTCATGGGAGTCACTTTCAACAACATGACTGCAACCATGCCTGCCATCATGTTGGCGATCTGTCTTGCCGAAGTTATGCACATCTTAGTGGTCTACTACCGACTTTGTGATGATGGTATGACCAACTACGAGGCCATGAAGACGGCCCTGGATAAAAATTTCTACGCCACTCTTCTTACTTCAACCACGACGACTTTTGGTTTTGTGGGGAATGTGTTCACCGAACTCACGCCCATTTCCCAATTGGGCCTGCTGGCCACTTACGGCACCACCGCTGCATGGCTTCTCACCATCTTTTTTGTCGCCCCCTGTATCATGCTCATCCCTTATAAGGTTCAAGACCGCAGATTCATGGACGTAAGGTTGTTTAGGAATCCGGCACGTTTCGTCGATTTCATTTATCGACATTATGGGAAAATCAATTTAGCGGTTATCGCATTGCTCGGGGTTTCGCTTTATCTCACCATGCATTTGGAGGTCAATTCAGAACCGTACTCATATTTTAAAAAATCATACAAGATAAAAAGGGATAATGATTTGGCCCTGAAAGAATATAAAGGATTGGGGGGGCCTCAATTGGTGATCCAAAGTGGGGTGGAATCAGGCATTAATGATCCGCAATTTCTAAAAAAAGTCGATGAGCTTGAAACTTGGATCGAGTCCTTGCCCCACGTCAATCAAGTTGTAAGTCTTTTGGATGTGATCAAGGATGTATCGCAGAACTTGCACGGCGGGAAAAAAGAATTTTATAAAATACCTACGGAGCGTCGTGAAATTGCTGAAGATATTCTCTTCTATTCACTTTCCCTACCAGTAGGAATGGATCTCAATAATTTGATGACGATGCATCAGGATGATTTGAGGTTAATTATTTCGTCATCGCTCACAGACTCAAAAACTTCTTTGAGTGAAGTTGATCGCATTGAAAAAAAGGCCACTGAGTTGGGTCTCACTTCCTATGTCTCAGGAAAAACTTTCTTATATAACCGCATGAATGAGTATGTGGTTGGTTCTTTCAACACCTCAAATATTTGGGCCATCATTTTGATTGGAACAGTCATGATGCTCATCTTCCGTTCGCTTAATTTGGGAATCCTCTCACTTATTCCCAACGTCATTCCGCTCATCTATGGGATGGGCATGCTTAAACTTATGGGGGGAACTTTGGATATCGGAACGTGCATGGTGACGAGTGTGTGTTTTGGGATCACGGTTGATGACACGATCCATTTTCTTTTAAACTATCAGTCGTTGAGGAATGCCGGATTCTCGCTCCGGGATTCACTGATAAAAATTTACGATATCACGGCCCCTGCGCTTGTTTTTACCACGCTCCTACTGGTATGCGGCTTTGGCGTTTTTATCTTGGGTGACTTTGTTCCCAATATTTATTTCGGAGTGTTGTGCGCACTGGTTCTCACCATCGGCGTGGTGCTCGAACTCTTATTTACCCCGGCCTTACTCATCTTCTTCTCAAAATTTTTAAGAAGATAGGTTCCATGACCCCTTTGGGACTCACTGCGCCGCTTCGCGGCTGCAGTGAGTCCCAAAGGGGTCATGGAACCTGTCTGTACATAAGTGGGTGCTTTGGGTAGACTCACGCGCTATGTTGCTTTTGAAAAAAGATCGGCCGAAGGGGCCCTACGATGTCGTGGTGATCGGTTCGGGTCTGGGGGGCATGACTGCCGCCAATATGCTGGCGCGGCAAGGACATAAAATCTTGCTTCTTGAAGCGCATAATAAATTGGGTGGCCTCGCCACCTGGTTTCGCCGACCCGAAGGTAAAATATTTGATGTGTCTTTGCACGGTTTTCCTGCCGGCATGATAAAAACCTGCCGGCGTTATTGGAATCAAGAGATTGCTGATCGGATCGTTCGTATTAAAAAAGTGCGTTTTAAGAATCCCCAATTTGATATAGATACGGATTTTACTGAAGAAGATTACAAGCGCATTCTGCACGAAAATTTTGGTTTAACCCCCACGGTGGCCCAGGCTTTTTTTGATGCTCTTCGCAGTATGAATTTTTATGATCGCCCAGAGACTACTATTGGTGAGTTATTTAATAGTTTTTTTCCCGGGCGAAACGATGTGGTGCGTTTTCTCTTGGAGCCCATTACGTATGCTAATGGTTCTACCTTGGAAGACCCGGCGATCGCTTACGGGATCGTTTTTTCTAATTTTATGAATAAGGGCGTCTATATTTTTCAAGGTGGCACAGACCTGATGATTGAGATGATGAAAACTGAACTGATGAAAAATGGCGTTGATATCAAATTCCACTCAGAAGTTGAGAAAATCTTGGTAAACAGTCGCCAAGTCACTGGGGTTCGGGTTGGTGGTGAAGAAATTTCCACTCGATCAGTCGTGAGCAATGCCCATCTAATCTCCACCATTTTTAAGCTCGTGGGGCAAGAGCATTTCAGTCTCGGCTTCAAAAAAGAGGCCGAACTTGTTCGGCCCAATACTTCCAGTTGTCAGGTGTACATGGGGTTTTCGTCTGGAGCGAGTTTACCCTATATGGGGGATTTAATTTTCTGCTCGAAGGCCCCGCAATTTTCCACCGAAATGCTTTTGAATCCTGCCGTCGAAGGACAAACCTTCTCATTTTACTATCCTGAAATGCGGCCTGAGAACGGTGAAACTTATGCGGTTGTGGCCTCATCTAATGCCCGTTATAGCGACTGGGCCAATCTTTCTCCTGAAACATATTTAAAACGCAAACAACATCTGATTGAGCGTGCCCTGCAAGACTTGGAAGAGTTGCTTCCTGGGGTAAGGAGTAAAATAGATTTTACGGAGGCCGCTACGCCCCTTACTCTTGAGCGCTTTACCCGTCACCCCATGGGTGCCAGTTTTGGAACAAAATTTGAAGGTCTTGCCGCCAGTAAAAAATTGAGCGAAGAAATTGCGGGACTGTACCATGCCGGTTCGGTGGGCATTATTATGTCGGGATGGTTGGGGGCCGCCAATTATGGCGCTATCCAGTCGCATGCCGTGGATACCTTTCTAACCAAACAATCAGGAGTATCACATGACTCGCTTTTATGATTGGAAAATCATCGTAACCGGTGGCACTCGTGGCATCGGACGCGGATTGGTAGAAGCTTTCTTAAAAGAAGGGGCCTTTGTCATAGCGACCTATACCAAGAACGATCAAGAGGCGAATTGTTTAAAAGTACAGCTACCCCAGTATGCAGATAAATTAGTTTTAGAAAAATTTGACGTTAGTAATTCCGAAGAAGTGAAACAATTTTATAGTCGTTTTGAAACGCGTTGGGATCGCTTGGATGTGCTGGTGAATAATGCCGGCATAAAAAATGATCAAGTGACTGCCCTTATGAGTGATGATGCTTGGAAACAAGTCATGAATATTAACTTGGATGGTACTTTTTTCATGAGTCGCGCTGCCATTCCGCTCATGATGAAAAATCGCTTCGGTCGCATTATTCATATGAGTAGTATCAGTGGAAAAAGTGGACTGCCTGGCCAAGCGAATTATAGTGCCACCAAGGCCGCACAAGTTGCCATGGCGCAGGTCATGGCCAAAGAAGTGGGAAAAAAGGGCATTACCGTAAATGCGGTTTGCCCAGGCTTTATTGAGACCGAAATGATTTCATATATGACCGATGAACAAAAAAGGGCCACTTTGGCCGAAATCCCTGTTCGGCGTCTAGGTCAAGTGGCCGATGTTGCCAATGTCGTCACGTTCTTGGCGACCCGGGAAAGTGCCTATATCACTGGGACAAGTATTGATGTCTCGGGAGGACTAGGGGCATGAGCGAACTAGCAGAGATTTATGATTTGATCCCACAACGTCCTCCTTTTTTATTTGTGGACCAGATTTTGGAGCGTGAAGAAAAACGTCTAAAAACCTCCAAGATGCTCACGGGGGACGAAGATTTTTTTAAGGGCCATTTTCCCGGTCGTCCGATTATGCCTGGTGTACTTCTACAGGAAGCGCTTTTACAGACGGGTGCGCTGCTTATGTCCCTGAGCAAGAAATCAGGCGGTCTGGGAGTCGTAACCAAAGTTGAGAATGGACGGTTTCGCCAAATGGTTATTCCCGGGGAACCCATAGAAATGGAAGTATGGCATTTAGAAACAGTTGGCAACGCGTATTATTTTAAAGGCACGGTCACGCAAAAGGGCAAAAAGGCCTTGGATTTGCATTTTACCTGTGCTGAAGTTGAAGAAAAATGAGTTTTTTAAATGTTACGGGAAAAAACTTTCTGATTACCGGGGTTGCCAATAAAAAAAGCATTGCCTACGCTGTGGCGAAAATATTATCTGAAGAAGGGGCCAGTTTATTTTTTTCGGTGCAAGGCGAAGCACAGCAATTAAAAGTTCAAGACCTTTTTCCCGCACGTCCTGTCTATCTTTGCGATGTCATGATTGATGAACAGATCAAATCTCTGGCCTCGTTACTGAAGAATGATGCGCATGAGATCCATGGACTTTTGCATTCCATTGCCTTCGCCAATTTGAAAGATGGTATTCGCCCTTTTCATGAAACAACTTGGGAAGATTTTGCACAGGCCAGTCACATTTCACTCTATTCGCTACTGGCGCTTTCGCGCCATCTTAAAGATATTTTCGCTCCCAAGGCCTCAGTGGTGGCCTTGTCTATTTCTAATACCCGGGCGACCAACTATGGATACTTAGGGCCGATTAAGGCAGGTCTTGATTCTTCCGTGGCCTTTTTAAGTAAAAGTTTCTCCCCATTTAGTGAAGTTCGCTTCAATGCACTGTGTGCCGGCCCGTTAAAAACATCGGCTTCCGCCGGCATTCCTGGCTATGTAAAAAATTATCTTTTTGCCGAAAAGCTCACACTCAGAAAACGCGCTCTTGCCACCGAGGAAGTGGCCAACGCAGCAGTTTTTTTATTATCCGAACGATCAAGCGGAATCACCGCGACCTCAGTTGTAGTCGACGCCGGAATGTCAGCGAATTATTTTGATGAAGCGGTTGTTGATAAGGACCTAGCGTAAATGGCCATACATAATATCTAGAAAATCCATCCGTGGTCTGACATTGGCATCCAACATTTTTTTTAGGGCAAAATTTGGAAGGTTCAGTTCCGCAATGAGAATTTTTTTCAGAGCAGGATTCTTTATCTCATCTGCTTTGATTGTAACCGGCAAATGAGTCAGTCGTTCCAGCCGAATAATATACAAGAGTGCATGTTCGATTAAAGCAATAGGAAGGTGGGGGATGAGATTTCGAATGGATTGTAGAATGGCCGGGTAGAGGTCACGATCTGGTTCTTGATGAAATTGAAAAACATAGAAATAAAATTGTGCCCAGTAAGTTTCGGGAAACTCAGCAGCATGGTCTATACACATTTGCAAATGGTGGTAAGTGTGCTCGATTTTTCCTTGATCGGCATTGGTCTGCGCCAGC
This sequence comes from uncultured Bdellovibrio sp., assembly GCA_964359085.1. GTDB lineage: Bacteria > Bdellovibrionota > Bacteriovoracia > Bacteriovoracales > Bacteriovoracaceae > GWA2-49-15. The sequence goes on from CAYHRT010000032.1 coordinate 18,136, forward strand.
ATAAAGTGGCGCATGGATTTATGCAGAGGATGGGGGATGAAATCTTTGTTACTGTACTGAACTTCTGGAGTCGTCCAAAGATTGATGAAGGAATGATGAACACCCTGATAATATTTAGGTGCAGGCCCGGGAATAAGCTGGAGCCTACCGGAAGTGGCATTCATGCAATGAACCCCCAGCGAAAATGGGGTGATGCAATCCATTTTTGATTCTGATGCTTTGCTTTCGCGTTGATCAAGGGGAGTTGCCATGGCCTTCAGTAATTTATGGGCGTTGATATTCTTTTCATGCTGAAGCTTTAGAATTTTTTTATGGGCAACTTTTTTTCGCATTTCGTTGTAATCTTCGATTCCATAGGGGAGAAATTGTCGTTGATCAATGGATTTATCTTCAAGGGAATTGTTGAAATATAAAACTTTGCCTCTGGTGAGTCCATCTTCATGGTAGAACAAGCGATCACCGATGAGATCGGCGCGTAAAATATCGCCATCTGCAAAAGACAGATAGAAACACCACGATGAAATACTTTGCGATTTTTTTAGAAATTCAATGGCTTCATGTTTATTTTTGACTGAAGCCAGCAGGTTAAATCCAAGTTCAAAAATAGGAGTGCCTGAAGTATTAAAAGTTTTGGTATATTTTTGGTGGAGGGCCAAGGTCACACCAGACTCATTCATGCCCGTGATGCCAGCGGTAGGTAGACCAGGGAGATTGATGCCAATCATCTTGGGCAAGCCTTTCAGCTCATAATAGATGACACGTTCATAGGCATCATAAGTGCCTCCGATGGGACCATCCATAATTCTTCCATGAAGAGGGCCATCATAATCATCATCAATGGTGAAGAAGCTCGAGCATCCAATCCAGGTTGTCGGGATGGCAGGGAACCATTTGGACAGACATGACATAAGTTCGGGCAGGATCATTGCGCCGTAGTAGGCATCTTTGGACATCCCCAGTCCTTCAATATAGGCACTCATGGCCTTTTGATAAGGTGAATGGCAGCTGAATGTTTTACTCAGATAAAGATTGAGCAAGGTCTTAAAGGGAATATTGAGAATGGGAAAGGGGAGATCAAAAATGGAAGTGATATGATCAACAACAGTTTTTGCCGCTTCACGATCTTTGACACCTAATTGATAAAAATTTTCTTCTAGATCTCCGACCAGACGTATAAAGGGGGTTTGCATGGACACTATTCTAGCGGGGGCCAGTGAAGGAGGCAATGCAATCTTCACCACTGTTCTTTTTCTCCTGGCCGGTTTGCGCTTGTATATGGAAATGATGGGATTTAAGCTTGCTGAATTACCAGTTTCCAAAGCGCTTTTTGGCGAACGTGCCAAGAATTTTCATCGCTACGGACTCTATCTGTCTATCGGATATGTCATTCTTTTTGCTCCTGGCATTTTACTCGGATACAACTCCTAACACTGCCTCCCATCGTACAATGTTAATGTAGAGGCAACTTCGTTTAAGAAAGAGGGAATTTCGAGCATCGTTTCATGGTTTTTCTTTCTGATATAGATTGATATTTGGGGTATCTTTGCGGAATTTTTTTCAAAATTTTTGAGTGCATTCTTCAATTGGAAGAGCTTGCTTAAAAAGATAGTATCCTGGCGCTTGGACAGCTTGAAAGAATCAAGTGTTTGAATCAAATGCCATAATTTCCATGGTTCAATTGTGGTGCGAAGGAACAGGGCCAAGGTCAGATAGATCAGCGGGTCTGATTCAAAATTATCTCCCATGAGCACTAATTCATTGGGGATTCCAGTCATGGCCAGGATATCGAGAAGATGGTTAAGTTTATAGAGACCTTGGATTTTGAGGTCTTTGGGGCGAAGTTGCCCTTCAAACAAAGACAGGACTTGTCGATAATCCTTAAGAAAAAGTACGGCTGTATAGATTTTATTTTGGGTGAGCCAGTCGCGGATAGAGTTTTCAAAAAAATGAGGTGAGGCCGACAAAATGAAAGGATGGTATTGCTTCTCAATATACTCTTTATAAATGGATACACTTTTCTCGACGGTTGGAAAATACTGGAGTGGTCTCGTCAGCGCATCAAATACATCCTTTCCTGTATGGTGGCGGGTATCCACTAATGTTTTGTCAAAGTCACTGATGATAATCTTGCTTGGCCGTTCAATATCCATCGGGATAAAGTGGCCAAGGTGGATTTCCACTCCAGGGTGAGTGATCAATTCATACAATTCTAAAAATTTTATTGTGGGCCAGCTTTTTTCTTTAGGAATTTTAATGGCAAAATTGCCAAAACTATCTGAATCGAAGATTTTCTCGAAAATCTTTTGATGGTTCTCATCCAGTCCGAGAACTTTTAATTGAAAGGCCCGGCCGGAAAGAAGGCGGATATTTTGTAGAGGGTTGCTTGGAGCAAGCATGGCCACACCTTCAATGTTCATAGGAATGCCTGCTGGGCCCTCTCGTTTTAAGGCCAAAGAGGCCTTAATGGAGAGTAGGGATTCGCTCATGATAGGCCAGCAGTGAATAATGTAGGGACGTTTTGACAGACCCAAATTTACCTCACATAGACAAAAGTGCCTTGCTTTACCATAATGATCATAAAGGTAAAAAAGGATTTCGCCTATGGCCATGCCGGCCACAATGAGTATTGAATTTTTTGGTAATATCAATCCCTATGTGGGAATGGGGATAAAAATCATCACATCTCTAGTCTTGGGAGGTCTCATCGGCTATGACCGTGAAACCAAGATGAAGACCGCCGGTATTAAGACCAATATTATGATCTGCTTAGGTGCTACACTTTTTACGGCTTCCTCTTTTCTCAATCTGGCCGATCATCCCAACTCTGACCCCAATCGGATTGCCGCCCAAATTGTCAGTGGTATTGGTTTTCTGGGGGCGGGAACGATTTTTCATGGAAGGGGATTTATTTCTGGTCTGACGACTGCGGCGACGATGTGGGTTGTGGCGGCCATTGGTGTCGCCATCGGCTCCGGTTTTCCCATAACAGCAACAATTTTTACCATTACTGTGCTGGTGGTTCTTTCGGCGATCTCACCCATCTATAATTTATTTGGCCGCCAAAAGGATTTTCACATGGAGGTTTTGGCCAGTGAAGATCTCCACGACTCTGTCCGGGAGATGCTGCTGAAAGAGCATTTTTATATTCGCGAAATCTACGAGGAGATGCTTGATCCAATTATCAGTCTGCGAATCATTCATGTAGTCATTCGTGCCCAGTCTAAGGCCTTAAGTAACTTTGTGACTAAGTTAGTCAGGTTACGCAATGTAAGACGGGTCCATTTTTATGATCATGATGGTGAATTTAAGGGCGATCCTCATCAAGTGCCAGGTGATCATGATTAACGACTAGTAACGAAACAAGTCCTAACTTCGAGGAGGGCCACTGACCTGCTGGCCAGTCTTAAAGCTTCGATAGAGTTCACCATCG
>CAYHRT010000032.1:21665-24091 GCA_964359085.1 uncultured Bdellovibrio sp.
AGGAGGGCCACTGACCTGCTGGCCAGTCTTAAAGCTTCGATAGAGTTCACCATCGATAGTAGGAAAAGAGAGGATGGGCACTATTGTTTCCGTGAGATTATCTTCGTCCACATTGACGATTACGCCGACCACGATGTAATAAAAATTATTACCTTCGTTATTACAGGCCTTAAAAAACTTAAAAATCTGATCACCTTCCGTATCAACTTCTGAGAATACTTCATCTGGATTTTCCAAGGTTGGTCCAAGATGATTGTCATATTTACTGAATTCCTCAAAAGGAATGTCCATGGGGGATTGACGTTCTAAGAGGGTTGCCATTAATTGAGATTTTTTACTCTCTAAACTGGTGGCCATTTCTTCGTCAATCAGCACATCGCTCGGACTATGACCTTCGCTTTCGGACTGTTTGTCCGGCAAAAGTCTTTCTAATAAATTATGACTCTGAGATAAAATTGTATGCAAAATGAGAAAAGGTCGATCCTTCTCTTTCAAGCAGTAGAGCACAATCCCGACCTTTCCATAATAAGCATGTTCATGCCACAGAAAGTGTTGATAAATAATTTCTCCCAATCCATTATTGACACTATGCACTTCGTCGGGACGTTGAAGTGCCACTTCCAATAGTTCCTGATCGTGGGCCAGAGAGCAGCAGGCCTCCGTGGGGAGGTTTATCTCAGCTCGCAATTCTTTTTCTGCAATTGCCAATTGCCCCATAAGGGATTGATAGAAATTAGTTGTACATGTTTCACTACAAAAAACACGGAAGTTTTCCTCGTTAAACATATAAAGATCTGTCTTGCGATCAAAGAGTTGGTGACAACCACAGCAAATATAAAAATCATTTAAGAATTTCAAATTTCTCTCAACTAGAAGCTAACACCAAGTCCGGTATAAATTGTATTTCCATAGGCCCCGGGTAATCCCCAAAGGCGAGCATTGGCCATAGATTCTGGAGATTGGACGCGTTTAGTATTAAAGCGCGCTCCCAGCTCTAGGGCAAAAAAACCTTGCGGCCTCAATGTGAGTGAGGTGGCAATACTGCTAAAGCTGAGTTTTTTCTCTAAATGATTGGCGCGTGTGGAACCTCCTGCCGCTCCTATGTTGTAATTATCGGCCATAATGCCTACGCCGATATCTGGAGATAACTCAAAATCCACTCCGCCATAGATGTGATGGATATTGCCAATTTCCATTTCTTCTTCATGCTTAGGGTTGCCAACCAAATGGAGTTCATAACCGAGTCCCAGACCGAAAGAATAAAATCGTTTAGTGGTTTCGAGCCCGGCAATTTTATCTGTTCGGGAAGATCCTAGTGTTGAGTTACTGGCAGCTAATGTTGCTCCGGCAATTAGAGTCAGGGTCGTGCGATCTTGTGCGCCTCCAAAGTCAAGCCAGTCAATCCCGATTTTAAGTTCGGGGTTGCCTTTTTGCTGGCCGGTTTCCTCTGACAGTTCTTGGTCATCGGTGGAATACATGGCATATTTCATATCAAAGTGAAAGTTCCAGGGAGAGTTGACTCTGGCCTCGAGTCCCGTGGCACGGACTTTTGATTCTCGATTACTTTTCTTTATAGTCATGACTTCATATCTTGGGGAGAAAGAGAATATGAGAGGAGCATGACTATCACTTCGCGTGCTGGTTGTGCTGGTAGAGACTCTACTGGCATTGGAAGGTGAAGAGGATTCCGAGTTTTTTGGTGTAAAGGTGCGTTTTGGTGCTGCCGAAGATTCGTCAGAATAATCAACTAACGCTTGAGACGTATAGGGGAAAAGGAAAACAAAAAAAATCATCACTAATGTGGCAAAGGAAAAAAAATATTTACGGTGCAAGTCCATCTGTGACCTCCATGTATACCGTCTTATAGTATAAGTGGAAGGGGATGTTCTCATGGGAAAAGCCTACATGGGCAAAATTTTCTTATGAGTAACTATCCGGAAAGAGGTACCCGCAAACTTTTGGGACAATCTGCTGGTACCTCTTTCCCTCTTCGATCAGGGGCCCGATCAGTTTAAGATGGATCAAGTGGTACTAGAATTATTATCACTATCAGGAGGAAGGGCGTGACACTTTGCTTAGTTTATAAGGATTCATCATTACATTCTCTAGTTGAACTGGGTATGAATGGTCACTTTCCCTTGTTCATGGAAGATTGGATCACGGCCAGTACCAGAAGTCCTAAAAAGGGTCTTACCAAAAAAGATCGTCTTAGGGCCAAAGAAATCATCACACGTCTGGATAAACATAAGGGACTTGAACGCAAAAAAACTGTTTTGACCGCGCTTTCTGACGAGGATAGAGATCTCTTCGTGCGGGTTTTTTTGGAGATAGTGGAGCATAAGATAATTGATTCCAGACCAGGCCTTCATTGATTGGTCGGGAGGGCCGTTGTGGTTTTTGTTCTGAGATGGATTATATTATCGATG
>CAYHRT010000033.1:0-24055 GCA_964359085.1 uncultured Bdellovibrio sp.
CGTGCGGTCGATGACGCGAATCTGGACGCCGGAATGTCTAATGCGATCTCTTAATTCAGAAGAGAGATACCACTGAATTTTTTCGCCGCTGAATTGTTTGATGCCAGGTAAAATATGATGAATGCAAAGCTCGGTACCAGGGCCGGCAAGCAGAACATTTTTTTTGGTAATTTTATATGAAGGATTCCCTTTACTCATCTGCATTTGATAAGACTGCCCATCTTTTCCTGTCGAAGTGACATGGAGGTCTTCCCCCAAGGTCCAGAAACTCAAGAGGCCAATGCCAAATTCGCCTTGCAGTCCTTTAGTGCCGTGAGATTTAAGCTGGCGCTTGATTGAATCACAGATATGGGTAGCGACATATTGGAAGTCTGGATGGCCCTCTTTATCAAGTGGGATGCCCTGTCCATCATCTTTGATTTTTAGATAGTGATAACCTTTTTCTCGCCCTCGAATAATGGTGATATTTTTCGCCTTTGCATCGATGCTGTTTTCAACAAACTCAGCCACGGCCTTAAGTGGGTTGCTCTGGGAGAGCGCGATAATAGTGATGGCGTTCCAATCATCGCCAATTTTGAGCTTTCCTGTTTTCTGGGTTTGGTGGTTTTTTGTTTTCATCTTCGCTCTGCGCTTGCATTAGATTGAGGCTGCAGAACCACTACTGGCGATGTGAAGCCTTTGCTGCCAATGTTCACCTTGCCGTTACCGTGAATCCAGTTGGCGCGTCCCCAAGGCGTGTTGCTTACAATGATCCGTTCACTGTCTACGTGAGCGTGAATCCGAAGATCGACTATTCGGTTATGGAGAACCGAAAGGTGTTCAAATTCTTGGATGATGAACTCATGGGGCCGGGAGCGAATTTTTTCGATGATTTCCTTTAGCGAACTGCTTGATTCTTTTTTCCCAATCCAAACGCCTGAGCCCCCATCTTCATCCACTTTTTTTATGACGTAGCGGTCCTGGTTGCGGCGAAGGGCGGTGAGAATACTTCGATCCAGTCGCCATTCGCGGTCCCGGGTTCGAAAAGCGGCCGGCTTAGCGGGAATGCTGTCGAGGAGCGGTGTTTCCTTGAGAAAATGGCGAATCATCGCATCGACAAAGAGACCAAAAATCTTATCGTTTACAAATTGCACACCGGGTGAAAAGTTAGTCCACGCATGGCCATTTAAAATAGCGGTGCTGAGCGAAGGAGCATGTAGAGCGCGAATAAAAGCTTGGACGATCTCGTTCATATAAATTCTATTTTTTGGGTCGCGAAGTTTTGTCATTTGAATACGAAGGGCGCGGTTGTCAAGCTGTTCGGGGCCAGCATGAAAGATGAGTGCCCCGATACGTTGGGTTCGCCCTGCTGATTTAAGAAAAATCCCAGCGTCTTTGCCTTCCCTAATTTCGATTTTTCTCAAGTGATTAGTTGACGTCGTGGATTCAATACCAAACTGGGCAAAGGTTTGAGCGAGCCTTCGCGTTTCCTGGTCCGACTCGTCCTTATAGGGGCGTAAATAGAGGAGCGGAATTCCGTCATTTTGTGCCGCTTTTTGCGAGAAATGTCGAGCGAGCATGCTAAAGAACTCCTGTGGGTCATTCACGCCATCAGAAGTGGAGGGCAGCAGATCGCGAAGGCCTGGCATAAGTTTGTTGAGAATCTTTTGCCCATGCAGGAGATCTCCGATTCCACCAATAAAACCAGCGCTATCTTCGACCACGCGCCAGCGGCCAGCCTGGTCACGGATGATATCGGGGCCGTAGGGAAAGGCAAGTTGATCAGGATTGATCTTTCGAAGCAGGTTGCCCATATGGTGGCGGGCAATCATGGTATGAAGCGTACTCGCCGGCATGATGCGGTTCCAGCGAGATCCTTTTACGCAGTAGTCGCGAAGAAATGCTAAAATCGCCCGCGCCCGCTGCTCAACTCCTCGACTCAGGAACTGAAATTCATCTTGAGTCAGGAGTCGTGGAAGAGGATCTTGGGCGTAGTCTCCAGCAAAAAGTCGTTTTGAGCGCACATGGAGCGCGCGGCGGTCTTTTGGTGGCAGAGATTTCCAATAATTAAGTACTTCCGCGTAGTGTGGTCTGACCTGGCCATCGGTGTTGAAAAGCTCATTGTAGTAGGTCATATCTTTTGTTTGTCCGAGTACAAGTAGTATTATTACTCCATTTTAGGAATTTCATCAATAAGGGTACCGAAGTGTAAGAGACGATCCCGCACAGTCTCTTTAATCTTTTCCAAGTCTCTGAGCAATTTTACTCACAGTCGTGTACAAAATAACTGAGGCACTTTTTGCGATCAACTGTTCGAATCGATCTCCATCTCCAATAGTAGTTATTGGTGGCATAAAGGGTTTTGCCTGACCCTTGCAGGATAAGGTAGCGATATTTTTTTTTGAGGGCCGTAATTTTTCTTTCTAATTCTTTGCATGTGTCGAAATGGACTCCGGTCATTACAAGAAAATCATGGGTTAGTTCACCCTCTTGATAGACGATGCCAAATGGTCCTCGCTCGTCATCTGCGGCAGCATCACATTCTGCCTTGATATGTGAGGAAGGTACTTTTCGATCAAACTCTTCCGCCAACGAAAAAGTAGGTACAATCAATCCTAGGAAGAAAAAATAAATTATTTTTTTCATCTATCTCTCTTATAAATGCTTAAGAAATTATCTAGTCTCGGTTTATTCATCCCAATAAGAATGTCATGAAATGCTCAAAACATAAAACGCGAAATAAAAAAGCCCCGCATTTCGCTGGGCCATTCAGACTGTGTACTGCGGGGCAGCTAATCATGTTTAAAGAATTTCAATCCATCGAGCAAAATTTGCTATTGCTATTTCCATTTTTTCGTACAAAATGGAAATATGTATGACAGATTTTTTAAAGCCCCACCGCGTTCAAGTTATTTCCTATTTGGCCCACGTGGAACAGGAAAAACATCATGGTTGAAGGACAAGCTTCCCGATGCACCCTATTTTGATCTTTTAGATGCGGAGGTTGAATTTGATCTGCGAACTAATCCAAAAAATTTAATGCGAAGAGTTCCGGCCCGTTACAAAGGCCCGATCATACTTGATGAAATTCAGAAAATCCCTCAACTCCTTGATGAAGTTCATCGTGTGATTGAAACAAAAAAAGGTCATCAATTTGTTCTGACCGGTTCGAGTGCGCGAAAACTCCGACGTGAGGGCGTCAACCTCCTGGCGGGACGTGCTCTTGTAACCCACTTTCATCCATTGACAGTCGAGGAGCTTGGTGAGGATTTCGATATCAAGCGTGCGCTTCAATCAGGTTTGTTGCCATCAACTTGGGGCCAAGGTGATCCAAAGAAATACCTTGCAAGTTATATTCAAACTTACCTGGATCAAGAGGTGAAACAGGAAGGAATGTCTCGTAATATTGTACACTTCTCAAAGTTTTTGCAGGCAGCAAGCTTTTCTCAGGCATCTCTTCTTAATATCTCCGCCGTTGCCGCCGACTGTGGCGTCGACCGAAGAAGTGTAACGAATTATTTCGATATCTTGAAAGACCTGCTCATTGCACACCGCATTCCCGTGTTTTCAAAAAAGGCAAAGCGCGAGCTTTTAAACAGCGACAAATTTTACTTTTTTGATTGTGGGGTTTTTCGTGCTCTTCGCCCGAGGGGCCCGTTGGATTCAGATAGTGAATTAAATGGAGCGGCATTGGAGACGTTAGTTTTACAAAACTTAATGGCCATTAACGATTATCGTGAGCTGGAGTTTGAAATTAGTCACTGGCATACCCGCAAACACGTTGAGGTCGATTTTGTCCTCTACGGCCCACGAGGACTATTTGCAATTGAGATCAAATCCGGTGACAGGGTTCGTTCTCAGGATTTTCATGGTCTTCTTGAGTTCGGCAAAGACTATCCCATGGCCAAGCTTATGCTTCTTTATGGTGGAGATAGACATTATCGGCATGAAAAGATAGAAGTCATTCCCGTGCTGGACTGGTTGCGATCCCTAACCAAAAGGTTGTCATAAATCCCGGTGAAGTTCCGTCTCTAGTGCGAAATAACTTGCTTCACGGCCACTCGTTCCGAATGCTCAAAGGCACTGCTGAATTGATCGAGTTCCAGTTTGGTCATTCCAAGTGCACGTCCTTGTTCATGCCATCCGGCGACTGCCCGTTCGACCTCGGTCAGAATCTTTTTCGCGTGCGATTTTGATATTTTGAAATATGCTATGGCCGAAAGAAGGGCTTCGATCGTCGCCACTGGCCCGGTTTCTTCCGAGATCCAGGTTTTCAACTCGCGAACGCGTTCAGGAAAGGGATTGATGTCGAATGCCGGTGCCAATCGCCATTGACCATGTTCGATGTGCAAGAAGCCGTGATTGAGTAGATGATCGTCAACTTTGGTTTAACTGCAGAGCTTTTGGGGCAGTTTGTGAGGGCAAAGCGAACCCAGAGTAATCTTCGTTTGGAGGATGCTGCGCTTCTGTGCAATGTCGCAAAAGATACGCTCTCAAAAATTGAGACGGCGAGAGGAGGGGTGCATTTTGAAAGTATTCTACAAGTCTGTCAGATGCTTGGCATTGAGTTGAAGGTTACTCCTTGGGAATATGAAATAGAGAAAGAGTCATGAATTTAAACAAACTGATTGTTTATTTGAATGAAGAAAGAGTGGGGGAATTGGTCCTTGATTCGGAAACGGATGACCTCTCTTCTATATACTACGATAGCTGGTCTGGTAGTGGTTTTGAGATATCCCCTTCTTTGCCTTTTGGTGAGAAAATAAAATCAACTTCGGTTAGACGTTTTCTGGAAAACTTATTTCCAGAGGGAAATGCCCTTGAAGATTTAAAAGAGCAATTTCGAATTGGTGTCAGTAATACTTTTGCTATTATTAGAATTATTGGCAAGGATACAACTGGCGCACTATCATTTTTACCTGAGGATGTGCCAGTTAACGGCGAATCTTCTTTTAGAGAGGGCGTACAAGATAAGTTGCCAATCACTATGTTAAGTGACGGTAGAATGGGGTTTGGCGAGGGCGCTATTGCAAGCACGCACATTCTTAAATTTCAAAAAGACGACACAAAAACTCCGTGCTTAGTTCTGAATGAGTTTTTTTGTATGAGTCTTGCCAAGAGTGTTGGCATAGAAGTTCCAGAAGTATCTTATAGGCCCTTTGGAGGCAATCCTGCTCTTTTGGTTAAGCGTTTTGATCGTCATATTGAAAGCGATACAAAAGTTAGTCGACGCCACATCATTGATAGCTGTCAGGAACTTAATCTCCTTAGCTCATATCGATATGAGAGAAACTTTGGCCAGGACAAAGATGTTTCAAGTATTAGAGAAGGTGTTAGTTTTAAGAAACTTTTCAATCTGACTATGAGATGTGATGTTCTCGCCGTAAATCAGCTCGAGCTTATCAACTGGATGCTCTTTAATCTATTGATTGGCAATTCAGATGCTCATGGCAAAAATATTTCGTTTTTTATTGATGAAAAAGGAATGAGGATCGCTCCCTTTTACGACTTGGTTAATACTATTTATCCTGATCTTGCCATGTCTATTGGCGATGAATTTATCCCTTCTCAGATCTACGCTTTTCAACTCGCTGAGTTTTGCAACGAAAATTATATTCAAAAAGAATTGCTAGCGAACCAATTTAATAAGATCTGTGCAAAAGTTGAATTAGGTCTTGAGAAAATATCGCTGTATGAGGTGTGCGAAGGCAATCCAAAAACCGTGGGTTGCTTAGGAAAAACAAGAATAATAGGAAGTTGATGAAATAAACTCACAATGCGAAGGGAAATAACAATAAAGATGACCAAAAAGAATTCCATTCTCTCTTGAAAAACCTGACAAACGCATGGGAGTTTAATTCCGCTTAAGTGATAAGGATCAAGAGGGCGAATTACATCGGGGCCCGAGAGCATAAATTCTCAATAAGAGGTCGGATATATGGTAGCAATTTTTCTTTAGGGCATTTTTTATAAGATTTTCTCTTGCATAAACGGCGAGTCCATAAATGTGTTTGTCTTTTCCATCATCTAATCATTTCGGGTCTAAAGACCGGTTTACAAAGGGCCAAAAGTGCGATTATGTCAAAACTATACAATAAATCAACGGGAGAGAAAATGTTTAGTGGAAAAACACTGTTAATAACAGGTGGTACTGGATCGTTTGGGAACGCTGTTTTGCGCCATTTTATTAAAACGGATATCGAAGAAATTCGAATTTTCTCCCGCGATGAGAAGAAACAGGACGATATGCGTAAACATTATCAGAATTCGCGCCTAAAATTTTATCTTGGGGACGTTCGTGACTCAAATAGCGTTGATTCGGCCATGAAAGGTGTGGATTATGTCTTTCACGCGGCAGCGTTAAAACAGGTGCCTTCCTGCGAATTTTACCCAATGCAAGCAGTTAAAACCAATATTCTCGGAACAGAAAATGTACTCAATATGGCGGTGACCCACAAAGTTCAAAAGGTGATTTGCTTGAGCACCGATAAGGCCGTGTACCCTATTAATGCAATGGGAATGAGTAAGGCCTTAATGGAAAAGGTTATGGTCGCTAGCTCTCGTGGCCTTGAGAAGCAAAATACGGTCATTTGCGGTACTCGCTATGGCAACGTTATGGCCTCACGAGGATCGGTGATTCCGCTCTTCATTGATCAAATTTTAAGCGGTAAACCCATGACGATCACCGACCCTAAGATGACCCGTTTTATAATGGCCTTGGATGAGGCGGTCGAACTAGTGCTCTACGCTTTCAAACACGGAAAAAATGGTGACCTCTTTGTTAAAAAGGCCCCTGCCACCAATTTGCAGAATTTGGCCAATGCCGTCCGGAAATTCATGAAACATGAAGACCACGAAATTGCCATTATTGGCACACGCCACGGCGAGAAGCTTTACGAAACTTTAATGACGCGTGAGGAGATGGCGAGGGCCGAAGACCTAGGGGATTACTATAAAATATATCCCGATTCGCGAGATCTAAACTACGAAATCTATTTCGAGCAGGGCGAGAATCTTATCTCAAAAATGGATGAGTATCACTCGCACAATACCAAGCAGCTCACTGAAAATGAAATGATCGAGATCCTAAAACATCTTCATGAGCTGAAAGATTTAAAAAATCTTAGTTAGATTTTTTCCATACCGTACGATTGATATAATCGGTGTAGCTTTGGATAATTCGCACGACCTGTCGTGATAGCTGCTGATTATCGTAATCTTCGATGTTGGGCACAATCTGATCACTCATATCCACCGCCATCTTGATGCTATCAATGACTCTGCCGGTTTCGAGTCCTGACATGATCACGGCACCGACATCCATACCTTCTGGCCTCTCATGGGCCTTGCGAAGCATGACAGCTGGGAATTTCAAAATTGAAGATTCTTCCGTAATGGTTCCGCTATCTGAAAGTACGCAGAAGGATTCTTTTTGCAATTTGACGTAGTCAAAAAAACCCATGGGTTTCAAAAATTCAATGCGCTCATCAAATTCTTTGGCACCCAGCTTCGAGAGACGGTCGCGGGTTCGTGGATGAGTGGAAACGATAATTCTTTTTTTGTAATTTTTTGCAATCTTATTTAACGAGTCGAGAAGTTCTCGGAAATTATCTTCACAATCAACATTTTCTTCACGGTGAGTACTGACCACAAAGAAATCTTTCGAACGCAAATTCAGTCTCTTCATGACGTCGGAACTGTCAATCTTATGAGAATAATGCGCGAGCACTTCCTTCATGGGCGAACCTGTTTTTATTATCATTTCAGGTTTAAGTCCTTCGTTGTGGAGGTAACGTCGCGCGTGTTCAGAATGAACCATATTGATATCGCTTAAGTGATCAACAATCTTGCGGTTAATTTCTTCCGGAACGCGTTCATCAAAGCATCGATTGCCAGCTTCCATATGGAAAATGGGTATTTTTCTTCTCTTGGCGGCAATCACGGAGAGTGCACTGTTGGTATCGCCGTAGATGAGAACAGCATCTGGTTTTTCTTTTTCCAAAACCTCATCACATTTTGAGATTACAAGGCCAATGGTTTGAGCAACGCTCTTTTCTTTATCCGCGGCACCTAAAAAATGGTCTGGCTTTCGCACTTCCAGGTCTTTAAAAAAAACTTCGTTGAGTTCATAATCAAAATTCTGCCCTGTGTGAACCAGAACATGTGTCATATGCTTTTCGATTTCTGCGACGATGCGGCTTAACTTGATAATTTCCGGTCTGGTTCCCAGAATGGTCATAATTTTCAAAGGCATAGATTTCCTCACAGCTGCATGAGATTTTCAAGTTTGCTCAGGAGTTTCTCACGCTCAAAATTATCTAAAAAGAAGCTATGGGCCATATTACCCATTTCTGATCGCTTCTCGCTAGTGAAACTATACATTTTTAACACCGCTTCAGCTAATTCTTGGGCGTTATTGGCTTCGCAAGCAATACCACAGCCCGATTCTTTTACCAATTCCGCACCCTCTCCGTCCATAGAGACAATAAGGGGCTTTTTGCTGGCCATGTAGGCCTGAATTTTGCCAGGAACTGTAATGGCAAAGAGGGGATCTTTTTTAAGCGATGCCAATAGGACATCGGCATAGTGAAAATATTGCGGCATCTTTTCGATCGGTCGCGTACCGAGCAGGTGAAAATTTTTAAGCCCATGTTTGATTTTTTGCTCTTCCGCCCATGGCTTTTGCAGTCCATCGCCCAAGACGATCCATTGAATTTCAGGCCGATCTTTCAAGATAATGGCCGCTTCAATAATGGTTTCAAAGGACTGTGCGGTTCCAATATTGCCGGCAAACATAACCCGAAATCCAGGCGGGATTTCACTTTTTATCTGCTCATCGTCATGCTCATCTTTGGTGAGAAAAAGATTTTCCGCCCATTGGGGCAAGTAATGTATTTTCGATGGGGGAACGTGCTGCGCGACGATCTTGTTGATGAATCCCTTGGAAGAAACCAAGATGACATCACTATTATGGTAGAGAAATCGCACAAACTTGGCCACCAGCTCGATAATTGTTTTAGATTTGACAGCCCCTGTCGCCTCAAGAGATTCAGGCCATAAATCAGTGACCCAAAAAAAGATGGGAATTTTTTTGAAGAATTTTAAAATCACCGCCGGTAGTCCCGCTGATACCGGGGAGAGTTGATAGACGAAAATACAATCGTATTTTTTCCGCACCAGGAAGGGGGCCAAGAGTGAAGCCAGAAATGCAAAGGAAAAATAATTCAAAAAAAGCTGAATTCCCTTTTTCTGGCCGCGCGGAATGAGTGGGCAACGAATAACATTTATTTTGTCATGGTAGCGTTGGTGATAGGGTCCGCCCAAACCATATCCGTTAAAAAAGCGACCTTGCGGATAGTTAGGTAACCCCGTATAGACATCAACCTGATGGCCGCGCTCAATTAAACCCAGCACCAAATCGTTGATACGGAAGTTCTCTGGCCAAAAATACTGGGTAACAATCAAAATCTTCACTATAGGGTCCTGTGAGAGTAAAACACTACCCTGCGGAGCTATAAAGATCAAATCAAATGCCCTGGGGGAGAGCGTTCACTTGAAGGCGTTTTCGCTTTAGGTTATGATGCCGCAGAAGCTTTAATTAGGAAAATAAACAAATGAAAATCGCAATAGTCGGTACCACAGGCATGCTTGGGTACGCTATGTCAAAATACCTTCGAGCGCAGCACATTCAGGTGATCGAGGTTTCTCGGGACAATTACAATATTGCTGAAGGGCAGTTGGCGCGCTTGGAAGAGATAATCAAGGAAGCCGATATTGTGATTAACGGCGCCGGAATTGTGAAACCTTTGATTCCCAATTATCCCATCGAAGAGGTTTTGAAAATTAACTCAATCTTTCCTCGAAACCTCTCGATTCTTTGCCAAAAAAATGGCAAAAAAATGTTTCACATTACCACAGATTGTGTGTACTCGGGGAAAAAGGGCAATTACTCGGAAGAGGATTATTTTGATGCGGAAGATGTCTACGGCTTATCTAAAAATGCGGGAGAAGTCCCCACCTGTATGGTCTTGCGAACGTCATTTATTGGAGAGGAGAAAGGCCAAGTGCGGAACTTGCTTGAATGGGCCAGATCGCAGAAGGGAAAGGGCGTCAATGGATTTACGAATCATATTTGGAATGGTGTGACTACCCTTTATCTCTCGCAAGTTATCCTGGAAATTCTAAATAAGAATCTTTATAGGCCAGGTCTCTTTCATATCCATTCTCCTGACAGGGTCAATAAATTTGAACTGCTTCAATATCTCGACCAAGTTTATGCTTTAGAACTTAAGATTACCGCCACCGACACGCCCGAGAAATGTGATCGAAGCCTTGCATCCATCTATGAATTAACTAAGCTCGTTGCCACCAAACCCATTTTGAAACAAATTCAAGAGATGTGCGATTTTTTCAATACGTAGACTAGTATGAAACGAAGCTTTGATATTGTTTTCTCTCTTTTATTCATCATCCTGCTTGGTGTGCCGATTCTTGTTATTATCTTCGCCCTAAAGTTAACGAATAAGGGGACGCCCATTTATTGGTCAAAAAGGGTGGGTATCAATTGTACAATTTTTCTCATGCCAAAATTTAGGACGATGAGGCCCGAGACGCCCCAGCTTGCGACTCATCTTCTGATGGACCCCGATGTTTACTTGACGACGATTGGTCGTATTTTACGTAAAACCAGTCTTGATGAGGTGCCCCAGATATACAGTATTTTAAAGGGCGACATGAGTTTTGTTGGGCCGCGCCCGGCCCTTTTTAATCAGGACGACCTCATGAATTTGAGAACTCAGCTCGGAGTGCATTTATTGCGGCCCGGTCTGACGGGGTACGCACAAATTAATGGCCGAGACAGCATTTCCATCCCCGACAAGGTGGCGTTGGACAAATTCTATCTTGATAACTATTCCTTTCTCTTGGATATGAAAATAATTATACTAACGGTTGTGCGAGTTGTTGGAGGCAAGGATATTGGCCATTAATTTTTGGAGCTACGAATGTCGAATGTCAAAGTCTCAGTCATTATGAATTGCTATAATGGCGAAAAATTCCTCCGCCCAGCTATGGAAAGTGTCTTTGCTCAAACTTATCAGGATTGGGAAATCATTTTTTGGGATAATGCTTCGACTGATAAGTCGGCAGAGATCGCTAAGTCTTATGGGGAGAAGGTGAAGTATTTTTGTAGTGAAAAAACTACCAAGTTGGCGGCTGCCCGGAATAAGGCCTTTGCCGTGGCATCAGGAGAGTATCTGGCAATTTTGGATGTGGATGACCTGTGGTTGCCAAAGAAACTGGAGAAGCAAGTGGCCTTAATGGATGGAGATTCAAGTCTGGGATTTACTTATAACGACACTATGTATTTCAATGATCATGGTGATATTTTCAATGTTTTTTCAAGTTATTCACCAAAGAGAGGACATATCTTTGGTTCCTTGCTGGAAACTGTTCAAGGCTACATGTCGAGTGAAGCCATCATGTTTCGCAGCAGTGTTCTTACAGAATTTTCGCCTATCTTTCATGAAAAATTTCACGCAGCGACAGACTATGATCTGCTCTTACGAATTGCCTATAAGTACAAGGTAGATTATGTGCCGGAAGTTCTCTCTAAATGGAGAGACCATATCAGCAGTGGTACAAGTGTCGCCAGAGTTGAGGTGCCAACCGACAATTTAATTCTTTTGGAAGATTTAAAAAAAGATTTTCCAGAAATAAAGACAAAATACGCTGGAGAAATAAAAATTTTCATCATGAAGCAACATTATCTTTTTGCCCATGCTTTTTGGAAGGCCGGCGATCGAGCGAAAGCACTACAGCACTTGAAGCCATATCTTGCTGATTCAAAGTGTCTTATCACTTTTATTTTGATTAACTTTCTACCATACAATTTATTTGAGAAATGTAGAAATCGTATGAGGGCCGTGTTGGCAGGTTAATTCCAATTAAATGGGATTTCTTCTATTTCTTTGTTTTCAGATTCGCCTGGGTCGTGTTCGATACTCGCAAGATTTAAAAGGATATTTTCGTTGTTGCTTGTGCCTTGAAAGGCCATCCATACACCGGGTGGAACTGTTAACCTGGCATAATTGGCACGTGAAAGAGTAAATTCGTTAAAGCGGTGATAGGTGGGTGATTTCGCACGATCATCAAAAAGGACAAAACGGATCTTTCCGATAGGAACAACAAGGTTGAGGATCATCTTGCGATGTTTTTTCCAACCTTTGATTTTTCCCGTTTTGACAGTCGAAAAATAAGCCTCACCAAAAGAGCTGAAACTTTTCTCGCTGGCCTTCAAAGCAAGGAATAGATCTCCCAACTGGTTTTCTATGTGTTTTAGGGGTATTAATTCGACGCCATCGATTAATTTTGACTCCACACTATTTTTCCTTTTTGCGCCAAAATTTCGTAGTCTTCAATTTGTTTTATGGTGCAGGCAAACATGTTGGAATTGTGTTTGTAGTATTTGCTATACCAATCCGCAACCATCCCCACTGTTTCGAGATAATTCATTGCCGCAATCCATTTAAGATCGAAGAGAGACTTGTCGCAGTTGAGCTTCAAGAGGCTTGCTTCGTGAAACGGGCGATCTTCTATCACGAGATAAGCTTCGCTAAAGTTCTTATGTCCCCACTTTTTCGACAGATCCTTCAAGAGATCTTCGACAGTGTGATTTTGCTCTGCTCTTGGTCCGAAGTTATATGATTCCCCGTGAAGTTTGTTATTTTGACTTAAGTACCATCCGAGATGAAGGTAACCGCTAAGTGGCTCAAGAACATGCTGCCAAGGTCTTGTGGCCTGAGGGTTTCTGATTTGCACCGGAAGATTTTGTGACCATGCTCGGAAACAATCTGCCACAATTCGATCCTGCGCCCAATCTCCACCACCAATTACATTGCCGGCCCTGGCCGTCGCAAAACGAACATGGCTACCAGATGGCAAGAAGGAGTGATGATACGCATGAAAAATGAGTTCTGCTGCACCTTTGGAGGCACTATAGATGTCTTTGCCGCCTAATCGGTCGCTCTCTTTATAGCCCCAACACCACTCGACATTTTCAAAACATTTATCAGATGTAATGATCACGGCAGTGCAAGGCCAATTAATTGAACGAAGCGCTTCCAAAATATTTGCGGTGCCTAAAATATTTGTTTCAAGAGTCTCGAGTGGGCGCTGATGTGACTGTGAAACGATGGCTTGAGCGGCAAGATGAAAAATAAAGTCAGGTTTTTCATTTAGGAATGTTTGCTTTACCTTGTCCGCACTTCGGATGTCCTCTTGATAGTAGGTGATCTTGTCGCGCAGTTTGAGGATTTCAAAAGCCGAGGGAATAGTTGGAACGTCCTTGGAAAAACCTACAACTTTTGCACCTAGCTTTAGCAACCAGGCGGTGAGCCAGGTACCTTTAAATCCAGTATTCCCAGTAATTAATACTTTTTTATTATGATAGATATTGCCGAACATTATTCTTTCCAAATTTTCCAGGGCGCATTGCCTGAACTCCATAGCGAATTTAAAAAATCCCTATCTCGGATTGTGTCCATGGGTTGCCAAAAACTTTCGTGGTGAAAGGCCATGAGTTGTCTATCGCGCGCAAGTCTTTCAAGGGGTTCCTTCTCTAAAATATTAGAGTCATCGTCGAGATAATTAAAGATTTCACGGTTGAATACCATGAATCCTCCGTTTATCCAACCTTCGTGAAGCTGCACTTTTTCGTGAAAATCCACCACCTGTCCCCCTTCAATTTGGAGTGCCCCAAATCGGGCCGGTGGTCGTACCGCAGTAATTGTCGCCACTTTCCCGTGGGATTTGTGGAATTTAACAAGAGCATTGATGTCGATATTGGAAACACCATCGCCATAGGTGAGCATGAAAGTTTCTTCATTTTTTAAAAAATGCTTGAGTCTAAAAATACGCCCACCGGTTAATGTATTTGCACCAGTATCGATGAGATGAAGTGTCCAATCCTCTCTTGGTGAGTTGTAATATTGCTTTTCACCGGTTTTTAAGCTCATCGAAAAATCACTGGAAACAGCTTGATAGTTCATGAAAAATTTTTTGACTTCGTCTCCCTTGTAACCCAGTGCAACACAGAACTCATTGTAGCCAAAATGGGAATATATTTTCATGATGTGCCAGAGGATTGGTCGGCCGCCAATTTCCACCATTGGCTTGGGGCGCAACTTGGTTTCTTCACTAAGACGTGTCCCCAGTCCACCTGCTAAGATAACAACTTTCACTATTCACCTCATTTCGGGACATAATAGTACCTAATTTTAAAAGGATCAACTTTTTGGTCAGTTCTCTCGGGTTTGAAGCCTTCTTCTTGCCTTTGAGCGGTTAAGCGATTACTTTTTTCCCATGTTGAAACCAAGACCAATTGTCGTAACTGGCGTCAGTAGCTTCGTCGGTTATCATTTAGCAAAATATTTTTCCAATCAAGGGCTTCCTGTCATTGGAACAATATCGCGTTTGATCGATCAATACGACGATATTCGGTTGCAGCGACTTGAAGGGTTAAGGGGGATCAAGCTTGACGTTGTCGATCTGTGCAATCAAATGGCAACGAAACAGTTCATTGAATCAGTGAAACCTATCTTTTGGTTTCATCATGCTGGTTTTGCCAAAGACTACGGCAGTTTCGAATTCGATATGGATAGGGGCCATGAGGTCAATATTCGCCCTCTAAAATGGATTTATCCCGCGCTAAAGCAAGTTGATGTCCGAGGGGTCGTCGTTACGGGTACAGGTACAGAGTATTCTGATTCCGATGTGGCACATGAAGAAGATGAACTGTGTTTACCGGTAACGCCGTACGGATTATCTAAATTGATGGAAACTCAATGTACCGCTCAACTTGCCAATTTTTATAAGCTTAAAACGCGAGTCGCTCGCATTTTTATTCCCTATGGCCCGATGGATCATCCTCAAAAATTATTTCCTACCGTAATTCAGTCTCTTCGCGATGATAAAAAAATTGAACTCTCACCGTGTGAACAAGAAAGGGATTTCTTGTATATTGATGACTTGATGAGTGGATATCAAGGACTCATGAAGCATATCGAAAGCTCAGAGCAAATTTTTGAAATCTTCAACTTAAGCTCGGGCGAGGCCACCAGCTTGAAAAAATTGTTGCTTACGATTGCCGAAAATTTGGACGTTCCTGCCTCGCTCCTTCAGTTCGGTGCTAAAACCATGCGACCAGGTGAGGCGATGAGGCAATATGGTGATAACCAGAAGGCCAAGCGGCAACTTAAGTGGCAACCACGATCCCTAGAAGAGGGTGTGAAGCTGTTTTTACAAGAATAGTTCATTCACCAAGCAAAATATTCACCAGGGTAATGGAATTCCTGACCGCCAACTCCTCGCTTGAAATGAGCAATGTGCGGGGTCAAATGCACGCCTAAACCTCCCAGGTCGAAAGATTTGCAACCGCGGTTTTTCATCTCAAGCAGGGCATTCCAAAGTAGAAAATTATTAGCGTTGCATTTTCTACCTTCTGCGCTATTCGTGCCGACCAGGTAGGTCGCTGAATCAAGATGGTGAGCAATCATAACGCCAGCAACCGGACGGTCTTCCAGATAGGCGATAAGTACCATGGAAGAAATCTGACGTTGCATTTCAAGAGGGACACCGCTGAATTGTTTGCTTTGCATATCTTGAACATGCTGTTTTTCCAGCCAGGAAAAATCTTCTTTGTTAGTTGAGATGGTGTAGCGAAGGCCGGAAGCTTCAGCATTCTTAAGCAAGTTTCGCCACTTACTTTTTAAATTTCCGCGTAAAGTATCAGCGTCCAATCTGAGATCAACCCAAGCCGTTTCCGAATGGGTGCCACGAAAACGAAAGAAGCCGGCCTTCGATAAAATAAAACGATTTTCAAGACAATCTTCAAGCTCGGGAATGATAAAAAGAAAGCTGAAGATGCCTGTTCCCATTTGTTTGCGCAGAGTCTGATAAACGGCTGCCCTGATCTTAGGGGAAACTGAAGGATTGAAAAAAAGTGGGCCTCGATTGACACGAATTAAACTTACAAATCCAATTTTTTTAATGAACGCCTGTACAACCGCAATTGGTTGCTTTTGAAAATAGATAATGCCTCTTCTAAAGGGAGTACTCGCCACTAATTTCTTGGCATCGCCGTATCCCCAATGTTGGAGCAGATTAAAATGAGCAATGCGCTGGCAATATTCATCCCACTTTTCGTGGGAGACATTATCCCAATGTATCTCGACTTCCGTGGAGATTTTAAGCTGCCGACGAAAAGTCTTGAGGATTTTTAACTGATGATGAACGGGGAGATAAATTGTGGTGTGTCTGAGGGCCAGCGCAACACCAGATCTCTCTTTGATAACTGGTGGGAGATCAGGCCATGAGACAGGCCAAAGACCTGTGTTCTTCAAGATTTCAAACGCCCGGATGGTATCTTGGGAATTATTAAAGCGTAGAGCGAACTTATAAGGAGTTTCTTTGATCGCCATGGGTGAATATTCAAAATCCGGCAGAAGAAATTTCAAGAGGGTTAAGAACTCTTCGGAATTCTTTTTTCTGCTTTCAGCGAAGGCAAGTAATTTTTCATTTGAGAAAGATGTCAGAATACTTCGCGCAAGCCGACTCATGCGGGGCTTCATGACAAGAGGAACCATGGGAGGATCAACCTCAAAGGGTAAAATATTTTTCGAACGACTTTTTTGCAACCATGCGGGAAAAATTTTTACTAAAACTTTCTTAAAGATCCACTTGAGAGGACTTGGAGCTTCAATCTCCAGGCCTTCATAGACCTTTTGTATGGCATCCAAAAGAGGAAGATTCTTCTTCACAAAGAGTACACTTCCATCCGGAACCGCCAAAGATTTATGTGGACTAAAAAAGGAAATATCAGAATATTTGCCAATTTTCCCGCTGGGGAAAAGAACATTTGCGCAATCTTCAACCATCAGACATTTATGGGCATGACAAAATTTTTCACTTTTTTCAATATTGTCGACATTACCGTTGAAATGCACGAGCAAAAAAAGATCAGGGGTGTGCTCTTTCACCAGATCGCCAAGAACTTTCCAGTCTGGAGAAAAGTTACAATCAATGGGATACCAAACAATCTTGCATGATGTTTTTGACCACACCAGTTCCAGTGAGCGATAGCAAAAATAATCAGGGACAAAAAGAACGGGGGGTTGTTCCCGCTGAATTTCCAGTGCCTTGGTCACAACGTACAAGGCATACTTTGAAGCTGAAAAAAAGAACTGCATTTCCTTTTCGCTTCTATCCCAAACGCTGTTTTTGGCAAAATCGACTCGTCTTTGAACAATATTTGTTAGAAGCTCAACGAATGTGAGATTCGGAGTAACGGTAATCAAGGGCGGTCCTTCGTCGCAGTGTTCACCATGTCCTGCAAAACTTTTCGTTGTCCTTTGTAAAACAAAGATAATCCATTATTGCAAATGAATTTGTTAAAAAGCAAAGTATTGTCTATGTCAATGCACTCGCGATAAATGCTGAGTCTGTTTTGCTTAAAAGTATTGCTTCCACGGATACCACTAAAGCAAAACTTGTAACGTCGCTGGATAACTCGCAAGGACTGGGCACTTATGCTATCCAGCGAGCCAAAAGGCCAAGCGATGGCCGTGATCTTGGTCCCTAACATATTTTCCAATTTGTCAGCAGAGTTAATAATTTCTGATTCGAGTTTGGAGATATCGACAATTTTAGAGAATCGGGCATGGTTGGCCGAATGAGAACCGATCATATGGCCTTCCGCGAGCAAATCTTTAAGGTCCTGAACATTCATAGGAAGCTGGAAGTCACCAATTTGTTTAGCAGGCATTGCTCCATCGTAAATCTTCTCTGCGGTAAATTTCCTTCCATCCATATCGTTCAGATTCAAGAAATCGCTACAGACAAAAAAGAGGGCCTTGATATTTGAGGGGGCCAGGCATTGCGAAGTGGCAAGTTTGGATGATTTAAATCCATCATCGAAGGTGATGAGCAGTGAGTTCCGTTTGAGGCGAAATTCCCCTTCCATATATTTTGCAAACTGCTGAGGTGTAATAAAATCAAAATCGTTTTGAATGGACATGATAAATTTTTTCATCGGGTCGAGCCAAGAATCTCTGATGTCGTGAAGGATAATGACTCTGACTTTGGGGCAGAAGTTTGATTCCAAAAGCGACTTTATCCGGAAGATTGGATAAGTAAGTAGAATTAATTTTTTTGCCAGAATTCTAAGCGACAACATTTTTATCACACGATGAAAAAAGATTATTGCCAAAAAGGGTTATGTCAGCGGCTGTTTGCGGCTGGACAAATTCCTTAAAGAAAATATCAAAGTAATTGGATTTTTCCTGAGCAGTCTTGAGTGACTCCGCGATGGTGGCCTGGAGTATCCTTGGGTCATAGACTATTTTAAAAAGGATGTTCTCAAATTTTTCCGGGATAAAATTAAGCGTATGCTTGGATCGACTGCCCACGACCAAGCAGGGGATTTTGGTCATAAAAGCATCAACGAAGGCACTCGTTCCGGTGGAAATAATAATTTCCGCACTGGATACGACATCAGAGAACCGCTCCACATATTGGTATTTAAATTTGTCACCCAATTTTGCGGTTATATAACTTTTGAGGTGCTCTTTGTTCGTGGCGGGATGAAGAGAAATAAATAAATTTTTCTGGTGGATGTTCGATTGGGAGATGAAGTCAATAATCTCCTCTGCCTGAGGAAGCATATTGGGCAAAACAATGAAGCAGTTATTTTCATTTGCTTGGGGAACGATATCTTTTTTATGAATTCTAAAGGCAGGAGCGCATTCGTAACTTACCCCCGGGATATTGGTGAAATTGGCAACGATCCCGGCCCCATAGAAAAAAATTTTACTGGCCGAAACATTTTGCTCCACTTCGCCTGAAATCGCCTGATAGCCGATGGCTTGAAAAGGGCTGAAAAAAGCACCGACATAACTGGAGATCTTGAGATCATTAAAAAATGTTTTGAATCCCAAATTTTGAACATTGTCGAGTGGTTGGGCCTCGTACCAATCCAAGAGTCCGGATACCTTGAAACCTTTCTCCGCCAGGCGTTGCGCCAGACGATAGCGAAGAAGAAAAGTCATATTGTCTCGGGAAAACAAACTGCGGATTTCAGCTCTCAGGATGGGGGAGAAAATATCCGTAGGGAACTTAAGAAACATCACTTTTATGGAGGCGCGGATGGCCCAGAGGTAGTCGGCGGGTTTGAGAAAATCCTCCATAATAACAAAAGGAGTTTTACAGAGACGCATTTCCTCATAACATTTCCGGAGATCTTGAATTCTGTTTAAGTAGGGGAGATAGTGCCAATTTTTTTCCGGAGTACTTCTGATGAAGTTCCCAAAGAATTGGTCGTTATAATCGTGATTACTAAAGGACTTCTCGCTGACAAAAGTATCTACCAGGCAGATGGGATTGGTCGCTGGCATTACCCCCTGGCGGCCCTGACTAGCGTAAGAAGTATGTCGGACGCTGCGAAAGATAAAGAGAACCATGGAATAGATAAAGCGAAACAGAAAAAAATATTTAACTTTTTGTCGCCATGTTTGCGTATCGGCGACGGTAATTTTTACTTTCCCTACTTCAAGGTTGGCACTTAAGGCGTCCTTGATGAGTTGATTTTCACACACAATCTCATCAACCTTTTCTTCCGCTATTTTTTTTATGGCATACCTTACGAAACACCAGGTTTGGAAAAAAGGGCTAAAAAAAATATTTCGCGAGCTAATAGAGGTCGCCCACCACTCAGGCCGATGCCCATGCAATTTACATAGGGCATTCACATACTGGTTGAAACCTGAAATTTCCTGTTTAGAAAAAGCGTCAAATTCCTGGGGTTTAAAAAGCATGCTATTTTTGGCCGCGAGGTACTGCTCATGAACCTTAAAATTTTGATGGATGACAAGAATATTCATCAACTAATAAGGCGTCGAGGTTTCGGTGAAACCCGCATCTCTCAGCCATTGCTCCAACATCGGGACCTGCCAGAGATAATCGATATCCCCTCCTCCGGGTGCTTGCTCAAAATATCCAATGTTTTTCCCCATCCAGAGAAAAGGCGGGGTATTTTGCGAGATGTCGATCAGACTTTCAGATCGCACGACTGTAAAGCCACCATCAGCAAAAAAGGTCGGATGGTGCGAGCTTCGATCGCAGGAGATCTTATGGTCAAATTTATCAAAGGAAACATAGGGTTTGAGAATGAGTTTTGAACCATTGGATAAGGTTCTGGCCCTCTCAGGTGCGTACATGTCATAGCGAGCAACGGAAATCACAGAATCCAGTTCGCGGTGCTCATTAAGCATCTCAATGGCCTTATCAATGCCATGAGTAGTCAGGTTAGGGGCATTACAGAGTGTGATAACAAAATATTTTACCTTTTGCTTGGCCATGATCAGTTTTGCACAATGGGTGATGGCATCGTGAATCAAAGACTCATCGGTACACAGTTCGTCTGGCCTCATCACGACCTTGGCCCCGAAGCTCTCGGCAACCGCAGCAATATTTTTACAATCCGTAGAACAGTATATTTCATTCACATATTTGGAGTTTTTACAGGCCATCAGGGGATATTCGAGGACTTTGCGCCCCAAAATCGCCTTAATATTTTTACCAGGTAGGCCTTTACTTCCACCACGACCAAACAACATTGAAACAATCACTTTTGACTCCATAAACTCGGTGTTCTATAACGTTGGGCAAGAATAATTTATCTACTGGGATTTGACAAAAAAAAGAAACTAACGCAACACGCGAAGTAAGTGAGCTGTATGAAGAAACATAAAAAAATCATTGCCATGATTCCCGCCCGCATGGGTAGTCAGAGGTTGCCTAGAAAAAATACGGCGTTAATCGCTGGCAAACCGCTGGTTGCTTACGCAATTAAGGCCGCTAAGGCCTGTCCCTATTTTGATCAAGTGATTGTGAATACCAATGACCCACGGGTGGTCGCCATCTCCAAGAGTTATGGCGTCGAGGTGTATAATCGGGCCGAGGAATTCGCCCACTCTGAGGCCAGGTCGGATGAAGTTGTGAATGAATTTCTGGGGGCCTTTCCCTGCGATGTCATTGCTTGGGTCAATACTACTTCCCCGCTTCAACCTTTGGGTGAAATAACAAAAGTTGTCGATTATTTTTTTGAGAATTCTCTCGATGCGCTTTTCACGGTGTACAATGAAAAGGTGCATTGCATGTATCAAAACCAACCTGTTAACTATAGTTTAAAAGAGTTATTTGCCAAGACTCAAGATTTAGAACCTGTTCAGAGGTTTGTTTATTCAGTGATGATGTGGAACGCCCCCATTTTTTTAGAAACATATAGAAAGACTGGGGCGGCTTTTTTCTGCGGAAAAACTGGAACCTTTCCAGTGTCCAAACTGACGTCAATTCTCATTAAGGACAAAGAAGATTTAATGGTGGCGGATAGCATTGCTTCCAAAATCGTACCTGTTGAACAGTATGAGCTTCAATATTTTAAGGACTAGTATGACACCAAATGTTCTCATCATCGGCGCTGGCATGTATGTCCTCGGTCGGGATGACAAAGACCTTGGAACAATTTTGCCCACCCTATTGCAAGAGCAGGCCAAGGGAGAAATCGGGGAAATTTTTGTAGCTTCAAGTCGACTCGCCTCGGCCAAGGCAGGTATCGAAAAACTTAAAGTTCTTGCCAGTAAATTACAAGTCGGTCCCAAGGTAAAATTTTTTCCAATGGCCCAAGATAATCAGGAAGAGTATCTCAAGATCGCCAAGGAAACTAAAAATTTAGTCGCCATTGTTGCTGTTCCCGATCATTTGCATTTTAAAATTACCAATGACCTGCTGGATTTAGGCATCGCGACCATGGTGGTGAAGCCCTTCACAACCACCTTATCCGATGCCATCACGCTTGCAAAAAAGGCCCAGGAAAAAAAGCTGTTCGGTGCAGTTGAATTTCACAAGCGTTTTGATGAGGCCAATATTCTTTTGAAAGATGCACTTACCGACAATAAAATCGGTGATCTTCTGTATGTACTGGTTGAGTATTCTCAGAAACGGATGATCCCTCTTGAGGTGTTTAAAGAATGGTCTGCGAAGACAAATATTTTTCAATATCTGGGAGTCCATTACGTCGACTTGATCTACCACATGACGGGTGCGCGTCCTGTACGTGTTTCGGCCACCGGTCAGAAGAATTTGCTTTTGTCCCAGGGGATCGATACTTATGATTCAATTCAGGCGAACATTTTGTGGGAAAATCAAAACGGAAAAACCTTCAACTCTGTCCTTCTAACCAATTGGATTGATTCTAATAAAACTTCCAGTATGTCTGATCAAAAAATTAAAGTGATCGGGACCTCCGGTCGCATTGAAAGTGATCAAAAGAATCGGGGATTGCAAATGGTAGACGCAGAAGGGATTGAAGATATTAATCCCTATTTTTCAAAGGCCTTCAAGCAGAAGGATGGTTATTATATCGATGGTTATGGGCCCAAATCGATCCGACAGTTTATAAATGATTGCAAAAAAAGAACTTCTTCTTACACTGCCACTTTTGCCGATGCCGTGATTTCAGCATCCGTGACCGAAGCTGTAGGAGAAAGCTTGCGCTCCAATAACGAATGGATCGAGATTAAGCATAATTTGATCAAGGATTTTATAAATGTCCAATAATCATGTTGCCTACGAGGAACTCTACCAATTTATCTTGGCATGTTTGCGCAAGGTTGGTGTTTCTTCCGAATCCGCTACCTGTGTCGCCGAAGGTCTTGCAACTACCTCGCTTTTCGGAATTGATTCTCATGGCATCAAGCTGCTGCCCCACTATGTGCGCGCGGCCAAAAACGGCCGTATTAATTTAAATCCCCAATATCAATTCACTCTTAAATCCCACTGTGCTGGCGTTCTCGATGCTGATCATGCCTTTGGGCATCATGCGGGAACTGTGGCCATGAACAAGGCCTTACAGTTAGCGAAGGAGTTTGGTCTTGGTGCCATCTCCGTTGCCAACTCAAGCCATTATGGTGCGGCGGGATTTTTTGCCATCAAGGCCGCTTATCAAGATATGATCGGGTTGAGTTTTACCCATGCCGACTCACTCATGCTGAGTGCCAATGGGAAGCGCCCATTTTTTGGTACCAATCCAATCTCTTTTTGTGCTCCAGTTGAAGGTGAAGAGCCGTTTTATTTGGATATGGCCACCACCAGTATCAGTTGGAACCAAGTCATGCTGAGTTCATCTCAGGATCAAAACTTGCAGCCGGGATGGGCGGTGGATGAAAATGGTGACGGCACGATTGACCCGAAGCTGGCCCGGGCCCTGAATTCCATTGGCGGATATAAGGGATACGGGTTGAGCATGATGATTGAGATTTTATGTTCATTGCTGACTGCCATGCCTTTTGGTCGTCATATTTCAAGTATGTATAAAACACCGATTTCCGAGCATCGCCATTTGGGCCATTTCTTTTTGGCCATCAATATCGCGGCCTTTACTGAGGTCGACGACTTCAAAAAACGACTCAAGGAAATGATGACGGAACTTAGACAGGAGCCTTCGAAAGGAATCGCTCCCGTGATGTGTCCTGGGGACCCGCAAAAGGCCCATAAGAAACATCGTTCAGAGAAAGGTATCCCAGTGTTAGATGTGACTTGGAAAGAATTTGAAGGATTGGCGCGTGACCTTGAGGTGCCACTCCCTAATGTCAAAAGAGGATAAATCATGAGCACTCCCTTGGTCTCGATTATTATCAGAAGCAAAAATGAAGAGCGATGGATCAAGCATTGTCTTGAAGCGGTCTATGAACAAACCTACAAAAATTTTGAAGTCATTTTAGTCGATAATCTGAGTACCGACGGGACTCTTCAGAAGGCCGCCAAATTTCCGGTGAAAATAGTAAATTTGGAAAAGTATCTCCCCGGTCATTCCCTGAATTTTGGAATTGAACATTCCAAGGGTGAAATTTTGGTGTTCCTCTCAGGTCACTGTATTCCGGTCAATAATACCTGGTTGGAGAATTTGGTTGCGGCGCTGGCGGACGATAAAATTGCCGGAGTTTACGGTCGGCAACTTCCCATG
>CAYHRT010000034.1:0-23940 GCA_964359085.1 uncultured Bdellovibrio sp.
TAAATTATTGTGTCATGTGCTTATAGAATTGACAGAAGCAATTATAGATCATCACATAAAATTACAACCCGTATTGGAGAAATAATATGGCCCATATTTTTATTAATAACCAAGTTGTCCCTGAACTCTCTAGGTTTTGTGATCTTGAGACACTTATTAATCAAATTACCCTTCTAAGTAATTCCGACGATAAATATATTGCGGAAGTAAAAGTTAATGGCGGGGCAATCGATTTGCTCATCGAGCATATTTCAGAGCGGCTTGTTGATACTGATACTGTTTCATTTAAATTACTTACTTCTATTGAATTGGCATTTGAAGTCATAGATTCAACCCATAAGTACATTGAATGTATCATTAAAAAAATTGATGAAGTAGTGGCAAATTGTTTGAAAGGAAACTCTAACGAAGTCAATGCCTGCTTCACCGAGGTTATAGAATTAATTGATATTTTTACTCAGCTAATAACTAAAACCATTGCGACCTTTAAGCAAGCCAATCTGATTGGGCGTGAAACCCAGGTTGAAATTCATGAAATCGAATCGCAACTATTAATGATTTTAAAGGGACTACTTAACGCGAAGGAACTCAACAATATTTCCATGTTGTGCGACTTGTTACAGTATGAACTTATTGATAACTTAACTAGGTGGAAGATTCAAATTTTTTCAAAAATAAAGAGCAAGCATGGACAACATCTCTAGGAGGTTCACTCCCTAGTTTTCTTCTTTCTGAGTGTGGGGGACCGCAAAAATTCAAGATGAATCAGGCGGCCAGAAATTTGTTTTTTTCAGGGCCCTTACCCAGAAAAGAACCTTTTACTTTATCTGAATTGTTTGACGATTTTCTTAAAAATTCCATACTAACACATTTCGGGATCGAACGAACCGACTCATATCAACATGAGAAAGTTGATCGTATAGATCGTTTTTTAAAATTTTTTACTACGATCCAAATTATTATTCACCAAAAAGGAAGATCCCTGGCCACCAGTCATCTCTTTTCTCGGGAGCGAGGTTGTGTTGAAAAAATTAATGCCGAAATTTTTAATAAAATATTTCGGCAGATAAAAAAAAGCAAACAACGAATTTTTAATTCTGAACAATTTTCTTTTGCCTCAACCGAGACGATAGCAACCCTTGGATATTTTATTGCAAAAGAATATGAGTTTAAAAATTATGATGTACTGTTTCTTGCTTCTTGGGAAAGTTTTTTGCGACCTACTAATGACGATATCAATCTCTTTAGCATTATCGCTCCGTCATTTATAATATATTTTACGCTCTCATATTTGAGTTCGGAAAATTACCAAATGTCAGACCTAAACTCCGAAGCTTTCAAAAAGATTCCATTTGGGCTGGTGCTTTATGATCGCTACCATGGAAGCATTACGAAAAATATTGAATCCTCAAAAAAGAACATACGTGAAATTAAGTTTCCGCTTTTTCCACATCCATTTTTTCCATGCTATTTTGATGTAAATACAGATAATCAAGTAGTCGCTCAAATTTTTCATTTTCAGCGGATCTCTCTACTTGGTGAATTGATTAATACCCTGAAGCATGAGTTGAGCAATCCAATTTTTGCAATCAAGATGAGTTCTTCTTTATATGAAAATGAAATTGCCAAGATTGGAACAGAAAATGCGGAGGTATTTAAGGAAATTGGGAAATCTGCCGGAAGATGTTTGAAAACGCTTGAAAATTTTTCAACTATCTATCTAGATACAAATGCGGTAAGTGTTATCAGTGTCGGAGAACTTGTTGATGAGGTGCTACTTCTTACGAAAAGTGCAACAAGGACAATAAAAAAAACGATTCTAATTCCAGATGAGATGAAGGATTTCAAAATTCGTACTGATCATTGGGCCATTTCCCAAGTTCTTTTTAATATTGTCATAAATGCCTCACAGGCACTAATGGCCACTTCATCCGTACGGCCTGAAATAAAAATCATAGCGAAGAAAGAAGAGTCAAACATTTACTTCGATATAATTGATAACGGTCCGGGGATTGATAATGAAGTTGCAAAAAGAATCTTTGAACCTTTTTTTACAACAAAAGAAGATGGCACCGGATTGGGATTGGCCATATGCAAAGGATTGGTTAATAAACTGAATGGATCTTTACTTTTGAAGAATCCAGGATTTGTAGGTGCCCACTTTACTCTTACGATACCGTCTGGGGGGCCAAAATGAAACGCAATTTTCTGAAGGAAAATAAGATAAAAACGTCGACCATGATGGTCGACGACCGTGAAGTTCTAATTTTGGCCAGGAGGCCAAAATGAAATTCCTTATAGTTGAAGATGAAATTCTGATTCAGAAATCAATCAAGAAAATGCTTGAACTTCAAGGACACGAAGTCGATACAACGGTCAGTGGAACACAGGCTTTAGAACTGCTCAGAATTCAAAAATATGATCGCGTGATTTGTGACTTAATGCTTAAAGATATCACGGGGTTTGAGGTTCTAGAAGAATGTAAAACTCTCTTTTCTTCAGAAATAATCAAAGAGATGTTTATAATCATAACGGCTTATAGTTCGGATCAAATTCTGAACTTGGCTACGCAGTATGGATGTAATCTGATTAAAAAGCCTTTTATAGATATTAAAAGCACAATCGATTTTTTTATCTATAATAGAGTATTGTAAGGGAATCATATGCAAAAAAAAGCATCCAGTGTTGGTATTATATTGCGGCCTAGAAATTCACATGATTTGAGTATCGTTCTTCAGGCCATTCTCCCATGGCTTCAGCGTCGATCAGTTACGATATTGATATCTGCGCAAGAAAGGCTGCGAGTGGAGCAACTTATTCCGGGAATAAGCGGCGTAAATTTTGTAAGTGACGATCAACTTTTTGCTGATTCTGAGCTTATTATTGGGCTTGGAGGAGATGGAACCTTGCTAGGTATTGCACGTCGGGCACCTGATAGATGTGCTCCAATTTTTGGTGTCAATGTTGGACATATGGGATTTATTGCGGAATTTTCCAAAAATGAATTTTATAATGAACTACAGAATACATTGGATGGTGATTTTCGATTAATACAATTTCCAACATTCCAAGCGGAACTTTCTAAAAAGGATATTTCCTGGTTTAAAGAAACTTTTTTAAATGATGTGGTAATTAGCAAAAACGCCATTTCCAGACCTATTGCCTTTTCTACGTATTTAAAAAATGAGCACATTTTCGATATGTCCGGTGATGGTCTGATTGTCAGCTCACCGCTAGGTTCAACCGCCTATTCTCTTGCAGCTGGAGGCCCCATCATCCCTCCCGATGTGGAGGCGTTAGTCCTTACACCGATTTGTCCGCACGGTTTGACTCATCGACCTCTGGTGGTTTCTAATAAGGAAGAAATTATTATTAAACTATCCCAGACGAGCGAATCAGTGACCTTAACTCTGGATGGTCAAAAGGCCATAAGTATGGACCGTTGGGATACTGTCACGATAAAAAAATGTGATAAAAAAGTGATTTCATTTGTGAAAAATGAGAAGAAATCTTACTTTAACACATTGAAAGAAAAATTTTATCACGGCATAAAAGCAAAATGAGAGGAAGAAATGACAAGAGGGTTATTTTTAAAAACGTTAACGCTGAAAAATTTTGCGACCTTTGAGGACTGTAACATCAATTTTGCGGATACACTCAATTGTATTATTGGGGAAACTGGTTCCGGAAAGAGTTTAGTGTTAGATGCCCTGCAAATTATTTTTGGTCATCGTGCCGATAGAAAAATTATCAGAAAAGGCACTGATGGTGCCGTAGTTGAAGCCATTTTTGGAAGCAATGATGACCCGCAAGTCCAAGATTTCTTTGATAACCTTGGTTATCCATTTAATGATCATGAAATCGTGATCAAACGATTGATAAGTACTACTGGGTCAAACAAATGCTTCCTCAATTTTCAGGCCTGCCAAATGTCTCACTTGGGGGATGTATCGAACTTTTTCATAGATATTGTCGGGCAATTTGAGAACCAGAAACTGCTCTCAGAAGAATATCATTTGCATCTTGTAGATCATTATATTAAAGATAAAAATTTGTCTGAATACAAAAATGTTTTCTCACAACTGCAAAAGAGACGAGAAGATCTTCGAGTTTTACAGGCGAAAGCATCCGAGAGAATGCAAATGAAGGATTTTCTTACTTTCCAGATAGAGGAGCTGCGAACATTTAATCCTAGTGCAGATGATGAAATTAAAATTCTAGCGCTTAAAGACAAAGTAATTAACAAGGAGCAAATTTTAGGCGCTTGTTCGCAGATAAATGAAATACTTTGCGAAGAGGATCTCTCAATATCCTCTGGACTTATTAAAATATTAAAAATGATTGAAAAATCAAAATTGGTACTTGGAGAAAACTCACTCAATAAATTGCATGAGTTTAAAGGCTTTATTGAAGAATTTACTTGTGAGCTGAGTAAGATCATTGATCTCTATAACGATGAAAATCTTGATATCAATTTTGTGTTGGAACGTTTAGATCGTTATCAAAAACTGAAACGTAAATATAATTGCGATGCATCTGGATTAAACTCCATACTTGAGCGCTTTGAAAGGGAACTATCATCGAGTGAAAACGAGGAATGTCATATTCACGAATTAGAACTTGAAATCAAAAAAAGTGAACAACAGGCCCAAAGTCTTGCGAGTATGCTTTCTAACAGACGAACTATGGCCGCTCTCGAAATTTCTAAGCTCATTACCCAGGGGATTCAACAACTCAATATGGTTGGCGCAAAGCTGCAAATTGTCGTCGAACCACTTGATCGTTTAACTATGACGGGTTGTGATCATATCCATTTTATGGTTGAAACCAATCCTGGTGAAGGCATGCATAGGATTAAAGAGATCGCCTCCGGAGGAGAGTTGAGCCGAATCTTACTTTCAATCCGTCGAGTTTTTTCGGTTAAAGATTCCATTAGTATTTTTCTTTTTGATGAAATAGAAAGTGGAATTGGTGGTGAAACGGCACTTAAAATCGGGACTGCACTGAAAGATGTGGCAAAAAATAGCCAGGTCATTGTGATAACCCATCTTCCTCAAATTGCCGTCAATGCCGACAAAATTACCGAGATCGTTAAGCAGACTCGATCATCATCGCAAAAAGATGATTTCAGAACTATTTCTATGGCAAAAGAATTTACTTATAAAACGCAGAAGGAACTTTACGCTGTTATGGCACCGATGCAAATGCAATAATAATTACATAAAATAATGGGATACTAGACCGTTGTTTTACGTAATTGGTATAAGTTTTGAATTGAATGCATCGACATATGCGCACACCCTATGGCGGGTGGGATCGCCATTATTGAGAACCATGGCCCCGTCTCTCAAAGAAAAGGAATCTTCTAAATGGGAATGCCCCATAATGAGCACATCGAATTTTTTTTTCTTCCAAAATCGTTGTGCCGCATCTCTGAATTTCTGTCGAATGACACTGTCATCCTGTCGTTTTAGTCTTTTTTTCGTTCGAGAATGTTGAGACCATGAATGTCCTATGCCTGTGACCAGCTTGTAAGGCGCAACTCCAGAAAGAAAACCGACAAAAGCGCCACGGAGAAAGATTCTTGAATAAATGTTGTAACCAAGAGAGCTACTCCCAAGATCGTCGCCATGGGAAATATAAATTATTTTGTGCTCGAGTTGTATGCGGGTAGCGTGTTTTAAATAGCGAAAATTTTCAAA
Source organism: uncultured Bdellovibrio sp. (assembly GCA_964359085.1). GTDB lineage: Bacteria > Bdellovibrionota > Bacteriovoracia > Bacteriovoracales > Bacteriovoracaceae > GWA2-49-15. The sequence continues at coordinate 5,703 of CAYHRT010000034.1, forward strand.
TTTTGTGAACCCGATTAATTTAAAAAAACCACCTAAGTGAAAATCATGATTGCCTTCAAGATAGTAAATCTTAACCCCCTTATTCAAAGCTGCCGTCATTAGGTCAAATGAATGTTGGAAATTATTGTAATATTCAATATGCGGCCCAATCATCAAATCAAAAATATCCCCAAGCAGGGCAAGATGGGTTATTTCATGTTCTAGGCAATAGGTCAGAAAATGATTGAGGATTTCAAATGATGGGTCTTGAGAAGACTTGATATGCAGATCAGAGATCGAGGCAAATTTCATTTTGCCTTTATATCACAAATTAAATGTCCCCCCAATGAGATTATTCTCATTGGGGGGTGGGTTTAAGAAGCAGGTATACTTAACTATTTCGAGTTATAGTCTACCTATCCTTAGATAAGTTTTAATGCTGACGTTGGAATCATATTTGCTTGTGCCAATGCCGCAATACCAGCACTCTTAAGAATAGTGCTTGAAGCTAACTGAGCGGCTGACTGTGCAATATCGGCATCCTCAATAACGGATCGTGCATGTTCTTGATTCACACTTTGCACATCGAGAGTCGAAGCCGAGTGTTGCAATCTATTTTGAATGGCACCTAAACTTGCTCTTTGTCCGCTCACAGCACTAATGGCACCGTCAACTGCGGCTACGGAGGTTAGGGCCTCATCTTTGGTTATTACGGCGGTTCCATTTATGCCGATAGATGTGGCCGATGCATTTGTTTGTCCGGAATCATATTTAATAATATTTTGATCGCCCCCCTTCGCTCCGACGTGAAAGTCTAAGACTCCCTTTCCTTCACCGTCGAGTAAGTGGACGCCGTTGAATTCTGTTGATGCTGAAATTCGATCAACCTCTTTTGATAGCTCCTGGTACTCAAGGTCGAGCATGCCTCTTTCAGACTCGCCAACGGTATCTGAAGCTGATTGGATTGATAGCTCACGCAATCTCACCAAAATGTTTGAGATTTCGTTCAAGCTTCCTTCTGCCGTTTGAACCATGGAAACCCCATCATTGGCATTCCTGCTGGCCTGATTCAAGCTGCGCGTTTGTGCCTCTAGGTTCTTGGCGATGGCCAAACCTGCGGCATCATCTCCGGCCTTTGTAATTCTTTTGCCAGAAGATAGTCTTTCGAGTTCTCTATCTGCTGACGCGGACACATCTTTAATGTGTTTCTGCACCGCTATGGATGCAATGTTGGTAGCAATTCTTAAACCCATTTTCGATCTCCTGTTATGCCCGACCCTTTCTATCGGACAAAGATCTTCTCGGGATGTCTGGAAATAACTTTAGTATTTTTGTCTTCTATCTGAGAAAGATGTATTTTTGTTAAAAAAAAAGGGGGAGATTTGCTCCTCTCCCCCTGGTTGATATTTTGTACAAATCACTGCACTTACAATTACTTAACCAATCAATTTCAAGGCCCCAGCGCCACTTGAATTGGCCTGACCTAAAACCGAAGTACTTGCGGCACTCAGGATATTTGCGCGTGCAAATTGGGCACTCTCATTGGCCACATCGGCATCACGAATACGAGAGTTTGCGGCAGATAAGTTCTCTGTCTTCACATCAAGGTTGCTGATGGTTGACTGCAATCTATTTTGGAGAGCACCGAGATTGGCCCGATTTCCATTTACAGCATCAAGGGCCAAGTCAATAGCACCCAAATTAGTTTGTGCTTTGGTCTTTTCATCTACAGCTAATCCTTTCAAACTCAAAGCATCAGTGGTGATATTGGCCGCGCCAGAATCATATGTGATGCGATCGTTGGTCGGGTGATTATCGGTTCCTACTTGGAATTCAAGTGTCTCACCTTCACCCTTCAGCAGGGTACGACCATTGAAGGACGTCGACTCTGCGATACGATCGATCTCATTGGTCAATTGCTGATACTCTAGGTTGGTGAACTTGCGTTCAGTGTCACCCAGCGTATCGTTGGCGGCCTGAACAGACAGTTCTCTCAACCTAATAAGGATAGTTGATACTTCTTCCAATCCACCTTCAGCAACTTGAATCATACTAATTCCATCCTGAGCGTTTCTCGAAGCCTGTTGTGTGCCTCTGATTGTGGCCTTCATTTTCTCACTGATGGCCAAACCAGCAGCATCATCACTGGCCCGATTAATGCGCAAACCGGAAGATAGTTTTTCTAAACTCCGGTCCTGGTCATGTTTAATTTTCGATAAACTCCTCTGTGCACCTATTGATTGTACGTTCGTAGCAATTCTCAAACCCATAACCTAATCTCCTCTAAACATAAGAACCTCCTTGTGGATTTAGAAATCAGACACCCATGTCTAATTTCATGTTTCAAACCAAACCAAGCATTGCAAAATGCTTACAAAACGAATCGGAAAATTTTGCCCTATGGTTGAGTTAAAAATGTCAATGAAGATGAGAAATTTAGGGCCAATACTAAAGAGAAGAAGTCGGATGCTATTGCAGATTTAAGCAATTGCAAATGTCAGAGATAAAAGGTCTAGCATTTAAAGTAAAAAGGTCAAATTTATTTTTATAACGAGTGGGTACAAAAATAAAATCCTTCTGTAGGCATATACTTTGAGAAGGGGTCAATGTGAGAGTCGAGGCAATATTTTTTGTGAGAAACAGCCCATCACAGATGGCGAGCGAGCTGCAAAGATATCTATTTAGTTCACTTTTGGACTTGAGATTGAGAGAGCAAAAATGTGAATAAGACTCTGATCCGTTTCGAGAATACTGCTGATCTGTGATTACAAACCAATGGTATGTCTTATCAAAACAAGAAGAAAAATTTTTGGGTAAAGAAAAGAAAAGATAGAGCATCTCTTAGTCTGCTTTAATCCTATTGATAATATTGGTGGTGGAAAAACCATTTAAGAACTTTAGCGATTTAACAATGCCCCCGTTGGCGAGAACAATATCTGAGCCAACAATGCTACTAACACTCCAATCCCCACCTTTGACCAGGACATTGGGTTGAATATATTTAATCAATTCCAAGGGAGTGTCTTGGTCAAAAATCTGAACAAAATTAACCACGCGCAAATTTTCTAAGACAATTTTTCTATCTTGCTCAGGATTAAGTGGTCGCTCTGGCCCTTTTAGTTTTTTGACGCTAGCATCGCTATTGAGACCGATAATGAGGACGTCGCCGAGGGCCCTCGCTTCCATCAAATATTCCACATGACCACGGTGAAGAATGTCAAAACATCCATTCGTAAAAACAATTTTTGAATGTCTATTTTCCGCGAGAAACTTATCTAAATTAGGTCCAAACATTATTTTTTCAATGTAGTTTTAGAAAGTTTACCTTGGAAATCAAGAGCTGCAGGAATTCCAAGACTCATCAATGAAATTAGGGTTACAAAGGCCCTTACAAAAGTATGCTTCATTTCAATTTGTTCTTTATCGGTAGGAAGCAATTTTATAGAGAATAAACATTTTCCAATAGATGAATTTAAATCGAGTAAGGTAAAATAAAATAAATAAAATAAACAGAAAAGTGCTACAAACAAGAAATATAAATCCTTGGAAACCGTTGCATAAAATGGTCCGATAAAATCGCCAAAAGTAATAAAACTAGAACATAAGATAATAAATAATGTTCCAAAACCAATAAGGAGCAGATCAATTGCCCATGCCAAAAACTGTGGCAATACCGCAACCTCACTTAGATTAGCTTTTGCAATGGGAGTTTCAAGGGAACCTAATCTTCCCGCAAAGGGAGATTTGGCAGCGATCGAGGGACCATATATTTTGTGTAAGGCAGAGACTTCTTGATGTTCAGTGTGGGCTTCTTGATTAGTTCGTATTGGCGCTGGAGCAGGATTGGTTCGGCTTTTTTGTAGGTGTGAGGTTTGATTAACTTTATGTATAGGCTTAGGCCATTGCTGTTTATCGTGATGAAATCCAAGTCCTTGGGTTAGTGGGCGAAAACTAAATTCTTGCGATGATGAATTTTCACTGTTGCTTTCTGGCGCGAATGAATCTGAAGGTGTCATGTAAACCTCACTTACTGTGCGACTTGTTTTATTGTACTCAATTAACCAATGATTTTCAAAGAAGAATATAGCCCGATTAAATGTCCGCGCGCAACAGACATCGCATGGGGTGTCCGCAAAATGGGCATAGGTAGATTAAAACATAATGAATTGGGACGGGCCAACGCCATTTCTTCTTCCTCCAGCGATAATCCGCCCTCTGGCCCAATAACGGTAACAATATTGCAAAAATTTGAATCCTTATCGGGCAAAATTGTGTTGTCCATGTTGGTGGTACGAGATTCTCTTAAGCCATAGCAAAAAAGAGCACAAGTGGGATCAAGAGTCTGTAGAAATTCATCAAAATCAATCGGGCCTTCAATAGTTGGAAAGAAGAGGTTGTTACTTTGTAAGAGTGCACCTTCCATTATTCTAAAATAACGATCATTGAATTTAGAAAAAGAAAGACCTCTTTGGGAATATTTTGTGTTTAAAAAAGTAATTTTTTCTAAGCCCATTTCGACTGCTAATTTAAGAACTTCCTCCATGCCATCCTTTTTCAGTACACCAATGGCCATTCTTGGTCCTTTGGTGTGAGGGTGGATTGTGCATTTTTTGATCACCAAGCGAAGAGATTTTTTGTTCTGGGAGTCATGAGAATCAAGGCACTCATATTGTAAAACTAACTCAAGACCTTTGCCGTTTAGTCCCAAAACGTGTTCATGCTTTTCAAGGCGAACAACATTCTTTAGATGATGAAATTGATGATCCGTGAGATCAAGAACATCGCCTACTCTGATATTTTCTGTGACTAAATCTTTAAGAAAAACAGCATGCATTCACAACCGCCGCAAAACTAAGGTTACCCATTTTTCCCGCATCAATCTTAGCTCTTCTTTAAAAGGAAAAACTGCGTGGTAATGATCAAGTAATTCATCTATCTGACCATCAAGAATTCCACTTAATATTAAGAGCCCATCAGTTTTGAGGGCCGATCGAATGATATCACTTTCTTCAATTAAAATATTCAAGAGAATATTGGCAAAGATAACACTATAGGATCTCGGGCGAAAGTCTTGTCTTGTTATTAGGGTGTAGCTTGTTGTGTCGAGATTATTGATTTTGATGTTATCATAACAATTATCTAGGGCATTTTGATCAATATCGCAAAAATCTACCGTGCCATTAATTAATTTTAAAAAAGCAATTCCCAGAATACCTGAACCGCATCCAAAATCGAGAGTGGTGTTTTGTTGGGATTTCAATAATGTTTGATAATGCAGAAGTGCTTCCAGGCACCCGTTCGTGGTGGGGTGGGAACCTGTACCAAAACCTTGTCCCGGATTTATCATGATGTACTGGTCGTTGAGGGGAGGCTTCTCCCATGCAGGAACGATCCAAAAATTTCGCCCCAACAGAATTGGAGCGTAATGTTTTTTCCATTCCTGATTCCAGTCCTTGATCGGTTCTTCAACGATAGTGCTTTTGAGATGAAATGTTTCTTTGGCCCAATTGGAAAATTGCGCAGCATCAGACTGATCAGCAAAGTAGTATGCAGGATTAGGAGTTGCAGCATCGTCAAGTTTTTGCAAAACATGTTCTGGGACGTTCCCACCGCAGTACGAATCTTCTGCCAAAATAGTATCAACATCAATTTCCTCTAATTGATTCTCCATTACGGCTTGGCAGTGAAAATTGGAAAAGGCCGTCGCGCAAAGTTTCTCGAGTAGTGGATGGCCTGGATTGAAAATATGCACTTTAAACATTATGCTATCTATTTGAAACCACGTAGGCTATGTTTTGTAAAATATTAATTGTGGCCTGTGCCACAAGGCCTTTTATGATAAAACCCGAAAGAAGTCCAGAGACATGTCCAGGTGAAATTATATGGCCTATTTGATTGGTGTAGCAGGTGGATCAGGCTCGGGCAAAACGACTTTTGCCAAGAAAGTTCTTAGGGAGTTTGGCCCTGAAGTGTCTATTTTGCATATGGATTCTTACTATCTCCTGAGACCAGCGGCAGAACTTAAAACACTCGCCGGTCATCCAAATTTTGATCATCCTAATGCATTCGATTGGCCTTTGTTGCGTGAGCATCTGGAAATCTTGAAGCAAGGTCTGGAAGTAAATGTCCCCGTATACGATTTTAAAACAAGCTCACGGACATCCCAATTTATTCCCCTTGGCCCTTCGCAAGTCATTATTTGTGAGGGAATTTTTACTCTTTTTGATCAAGAAATACGTGATCTTTTTGATATTAAATGTTTCCTGTATGTTGATTCAGATATTCGCTTTATTCGACGACTGCATCGAGATGTTCAAGAACGCGGGCGTTCCTTGGAATCTGTTATTTGCCAATACTATGATTCTGTGAGGCCTATGTATCAAAAATACCTTGATCCTCAACGCCAGTATGCCGACTTTATTGTCGGTGAAGAAACAGATACTGCTGCCTCTATTTTGAATGCAAAGGTAAAAGAATTTTTGCAGACTACGACTCCCTTACATTCATGGCAGAGTGCTCAAATTAAGGCCCATCAGCATGTTTAGTGTTCGTCCCTATGGAGGGGTTGGGCAAATCGGAGCGAACTCAACTCTCTTTACTCTTGGGAATAAAAAAATCCTGATTGATGCCGGCGCCTTGTTTCCGTTAGAAGAAGGGCTAGGAGTTAATGTCCTTGTTCCCAAATATGAAGATTTAAAACAATTGGACGGCATTATTATTACTCATGGACACGAGGATCACATCGGTGGTCTTGCGGTGCTCCTGCGTAAATTTCCATCGGTGTCGGTGTACACTTCAAAATTTACCGCGAAAATGCTCCGGAAAAAAAACATTGAAAAGCGCAATATAATTAATGTTAGTGATACCTCGATTATTTCATTTGGACATTGGAAATTTTCACCATTCTACGTGGATCATTCAATCCCGGAAACATTTGCTGCCGTACTAACGAATGATCATGAAAGTAGTTGCATTTTCTTTGTGCCGGACTTCAAAATTAATACTGCAATGGGGAGCAAGAGTCACTTTTCATTTGAGCAAATAAAGAAGCTCTCTGCCAAATTTAAAAACAAATTTCTTTTTGTAGATTCAACAAATATTTTGTCAGATCAGCTAAAAACGCCGAGTGAGCATGAGTTGATTCAACCTCTCAAAAAACTTTTTTCACAAAGTGAAGGGAAAATTATTGCTACCTTTTTTCCTTCGAATGTCGAGCGGTTAAAATTATTTTTTGATCTAGCGATTGAGTACAAGCTTCCCGTATCTCTGCTTGGTCGTTCGATGAAGACCTTTGCAGATTTAGCACTTGAAACAGGGTACATTGAAAACACCCCAACTATCGCTGAAACAATCTTGCCGCATCAGCGCAGTTTAATTCTCATCTCTGGTTGCCAGGGAGATTTTAATGGGTCCCTCCGCGGAATAATTTTGGATGAAAATTCAAAGTTAAAACTTACTCACAAAGATCTATTTATTTATAGCGCAAAAATAATTCCAGGTAATCACAAGAAAGTTGGTTTAATTTTCAATAAAATAGCTCTGTCTAAAACATCTTTATATCATTCAGATAATTATATGACCCATGTCAGTGGGCACGCTGGTCGTGATGATGTCAAACTTCTGATTCAAAGTTTTACTCCCCAAGCGATTATCCCTATTCATACAGAATCTTATTTTATACCGGCATTCAAACAATGGCTTCAGAGTGAGTTTCCAAAGATAAAAACTGTTAACTTCTCTAACGGTGATACTTTGACTGTACGTACTGAGGGGTCTGAAGGGTCTAATAGATTTGAACTTCGAGGTGGCACGGAGAAATGGCAATTTGATATTGTTCACGATAACGGACAAGTGATGGATAAGCACGAGCTGAGAGAGCGGAGGAAGCTTGCTGAAAGTGGAATTGTTTCGTTGGCAATTCTTCAGAAAAAAGGTAAGCCAACCTATCAATTCAGCTTTTTTGGCCTACCTTTTGCGATCCAAGATCATGCAGATTTTGATGCCTATATTTTTTCGGTATTATCAACCACTAAAGCACCCAAAGATGAAAAGTTTATGGCCAAAAAAGTGAAGGAATATTTTATTGATAGATATTCCTTTAAACCCAATGTTGGAGTAATGATCTTCTAGTGTTCGACGGGTTTTATGTTCTCAATTTTGGCAGAATCTTCTTTTCGCAGGAAGCTAGGACGATCTAATTCTTCTTCATCAAAATTAATAAATCCCAATTTTTCGGCAATTGTTTTGGCACGACTCAAACCATGCAAATCTCTTTTTTCATTAGAGATAGGTGGCTTCGGACGCTGTTCTTCAGTGTTGGTAAGATTTTTTGCTGTTTCATAACGAGAAGCCGCTTCTTTAATATTTTGAACCAACTTTGAGGGAGTTGCGTCACCAATTTGCGCAGGAGCAACAGCTGCAATGACAGTGTTTTGACTTGGCTGCACTGGTGTTGCGTCACTAATTGTATCGGTGACGGTAGTTTTTTCACAAGCTGGAAGCACTGTATTTTGGTTTTGGAGGATGAGTTTGTCAGCACCACGAAGTCCTGTGGCAATGACAGTGACCTTTACTTCATCTTTCATAGTTGGGTCTATGACTGTACCAAAAATAATCTCAGCCTCTTCATCTGCAGCTTCCATAACCAAAGTTACTGCTTCATTGGTTTCATGCATGGTGAGCGATTCATTGCCAGTAATGTTGATAATAATGCCTGTGGCCCCATCAATAGTGATATCTTCTAAGAGCGGAGAACTGATGGCTTCAGTGGCGGCCTTAATGGCCCGGCCTGTTCCACTTGCGATCCCTGTTCCCATTAATGAAAGACCTTTATTTGACATAACAGTGCATACATCTGCAAAATCGGCATTGATGTGACCAGTATTATTAATGAGATCTGAAATTCCTCGGACAGCGTTAAGCAGAACTTCGTCTGCTTTTTTAAATGTATCAATCAATGATAAATTTTCACCAGCTAGATAGAGTAGTCGCTGATTGGGAATGGTAATAAGTGAATCAACCATTTCTGCTAAGGCCTGAATCCCGGCTTCGGCCTGGCGGAATCTTTTCTTACCCTCGAAGAGAAATGGTTTAGTAATAACTCCAACAGTGAGTGCGCCCAGCTCTTTCGCAAGTTTCGCGATTACGGGAGCGGCACCAGTACCAGTACCTCCTCCCATGCCAGCAGTTATAAACACCATGTCAGCACCAGTAAGCACTTCACTTAGTTTTTCATATTCTTCTAACGCCGCTCTTCGGCCAACTTCAGGATTAGCACCTGCACCAAGGCCTTTTGTAATCGTCGCTCCTAATTGAACTTTAGTAGGAGCTAAACTGGCATTCAATGCTTGTGCATCAGTATTTGCTACAACATATTCCACACCCGACAGACCGGCCCTGATCATCGTATTGATGGCGTTGCAACCACCGCCCCCAACTCCAACAACCTTGATCTTGGCCCCGCCCTCAATTTTGGTCTCTTTGGTCGAGTTAAATTCAAACATAGAAAACTCCTGTTAAAAAATCTCTTTAAATACGGATTTTAAAGATTCGCTAAGCTTGCTAATGATATCAGTGCCTTCTAATTTTTTAGTGCTTGGAATATTTTCATCTTTGCGCTTTTTAAAACTTTCCATTAAAAGCCCCAAAACAGTACTATATTTCGGGTGCTGCATAATATTAGTCATTCCCCCAAAAGCATGGGGGTAGCCAATTTTAGTTGGCCGTTCGGTGATGTATTCCGATAATTCAGCCATTCCCTTAATAAGTGCTCCCCCACCAGTAAGAATAATGGGGCCATTAACTTGATATTCGATCAACTTTTCATCGAGAATGGCTTTGATAATTTCATATAGCTCTGTGGCCCGAGCATTTAACACTTCGGCAACAAAGCTAAGTGCAATTTCGCCTGGTCGCGCGTTGTTTACGCCTTGGACTGTAATATGAGCAGATTGATTAATTTTTTCAAGCAAGACACTGCTATGGTGTATTTTAATTCTCTCCGCTTCTGTATTGGAAATTTTAAGAGCAACGGCCAAATCATTGGTAAAATGGTTGCCGCCAACCGGGATAATCTGTGAATGAATAAGAGCGCCCTCTTTCCAAATGGCAAGATCAGTGGTGCCGCCGCCGATATCAATAAGAATGGCGCCCATTTCTTTTTCTTCATTGGTAAGGACAGCTTCAGAACTGGCAATCGGTTGAAGGGTAATCTGTTCAACTTGAAGACCCGTTTGTTCAACACATTTAACTAAATTTTGAATAAGGCTGACGGCACCAGTTACGATATGCACATGGGCCTCAAGTCTAATTCCACACATGCCAATGGGATCTTTAATACCGCCTGTATTATCGACTCGAAATTCCTGTGGAATGACGTGTAAAACATCTCGGTCGGAGGGAATAACCACAGCTTTGGCAGCGTCTAAAACACGTGCTACATCTTCCTCGGTAACCACTTTTCCCTTAATGGGAACGGCACCGACGCTGTTAAAACTGTAAATATGGTTACCAGCAATGCCAATCGTTGCGCTTTTAATGTCGACTCCCGACATTAGTTTTGCTTCCTCCAGTGAGGCCTGAATCGATCGAACTGTTTTCTCAATATTAACCACTGACCCTTTTTTTAAACCAAAACTTGGATGTGTACCAATTCCAACAATCTCTAGTTCACCATTTAAATTATGGACTCCAACGATGGTACAAACTTTGGTGGTTCCCACATCAAGGCCGACAAGAATATTCCGATTGCTCATGAGAGTCCTTTCTCATTATTAGAAAGAGCGGAATCTTTCCGCACATTCGGCAGAATTTACCGAACATACTTTAATGCTAAGTTTACTCGGAGAACTTTACAACTACTTTTTTAGAGTTAGTCATATTTACAATAGCGGGAATTCGCGACTGCGCTTCAGTGTAAGTGACAATGCGACCGAGTTTTTGAATCTTGTCCTCCCATTCGCTCTTGCCCAAAAAGACACTTACGGGGTGAGTGTTAACAGACAGAATAAGGGTTAATGTTCCATCCTTATTCACGATCATTTCAGTAAGCTTTTTTTTGAGTTCTAGAGTATGGATACTAGTGGAGATACGCTTTAGTCCGCCCCATAATTCACGGGCATACCTGCCTTCAGGCAGAGCTAAGCTTGGTAGTTCATTAGTCAACTTTCCTTCTTCGATCAAAAAGTCAGCAAAAATTTTGTTATAGAAATTACCATCAGAGGCGAGGATTAAATCCTCATATGATCTTGGCCGCATTCCCTTCTTGGCCGAGTAAAAGGTCACCCGATAAATGGGACCAGGGCAAGTTAACTTAATAGTAATGCGATCATAGATTGGGTCAAAATCCACCCTATATGTGGAAACAAAATATCTTTCAGAATGATGACCATTCTCGAGATACTTTTTCAAGTCACCCAAAGATTTTTTTTCCTCGAAACGTTTTGCAATCACTAGAGCAAATTCACTCGCTGACCTTGCAGGGCAATTACCAAAAAAACTTTTATAAGAATAATTACTGGCGTGAAGTGAAGAGGAATGAATGAACAGACAAAATATCGCAATGAAATGCCACCAATTACCAAACTTCGACTTCCAAATCAAATTTGAAACCATACTTTGATTGTACTTCATCATGGATAATTTGAACTAGGGCTAAAAAATCGTCCTTAGTTGCGCCACCAAGATTTTCGAAAAAATTGGCGTGTATATTGCTAACTTGGAGGCGATTAACACAACGGCCTTTTAATCCAAGCGAATCAATCAACTGTCCAGCTCTAAGGATCTTTTCCTGGCCATGCTCGATAACTGTGCGGTTTTTGAAAACGCAGCCACAGGTAGGGAGATTGAGGGGTTTGGTTCTTTTTCGCAAGGTCTGATAATCCTTAATTATTCTCGGGATGGTGGAGTCGATGCCACAGTGTCTGACTTTTACAGAATAAATGATATCTCCCTTCGTCAAAAAATGGTTGGCACGATAGCTGAACGAATCGGGCGTTATGATATGCGTGTTCAATTTTCCATTAGACCTAAGTACCTGTACATCGATAATGATATTACAGATTTCACCTAAATTAGTTCCGGCATTCATGACAACTGCGCCGCCAAGTGACGCAGGAATGCCAGTAAACACTTCCCATCCCTTGAGACCGAATTTAGCGGCATGCTGAGTAAGCAAATTAAGTTGAACAGAGGAGGGTAAGAGATACTCATGCCTAGGTTGACTGAAAATGTCTAGGTCGACTGGCATCTCTAATTTGAGATATATCCAATCGGCGATTTTGGGTAATACAAGATTTGATCCTTGGCCAATAATGCGGTAACGAAGATTCTCACATGTTAAATATTGAACAGTTTCACATAGGGCTTCAATAGACCTGATGGTAATTAAATCTCCAAAAGAGTTGAGTCGAAAAGAATTATATTTCGTAAGACTTTGATCGATGGAAATTTCTATCTCTGGATGCGGACTTAGTCTTGATATCTGTAAAGCGGTTAGGATCATGAGATCGATAGAGGTTTAAGAGATTTAATGATTTCACGGGCCTTTTTACCAATACTTCCAGCACCCATGATGACAACGATAGGTGTTTCTTTCGCCGTAACGGTGTTGGTGAGGACTTCGGGAAACTTATCAACAAAAACGCTAAATGGGCCATGAATCCGATTGATATCAACACACAATCCCTCGGTAGTAATACCAGCGATCGGCTGTTCTGAAGCAGGGTAGATTGGTAAGAGGCAGAGTTCATCTACACCATTAAAGCAGTGAAGATATTGATTCCAGCAGTCGCGGGTGCGAGTGTAGCGATGAGGCTCAAAAAACAGTTTTATTTTTTGAGATGGAAACATGGCCCTTAATGCTTCGATCGAGGCATTAATTTCTGTAGGATGGTGAGCATAGTCGTCGAAAACTGTAATGAGGTTATCAGCATATATCCGCTCTAAGCGTCGTCCAACCCCAGTAAATTTTTTTATCATTTTGATTGCTTCAAAAATGGGAATTCCGAGCTTACAACACAATGCCAGTGCTGCCAGTGAATTTTGTACGTTGTGATTGCCGTTTACGGCCAAAGAGACGCGATAGGTAGTATGATTATCGACTACGAGAGTATATGAAGTGCCATCAACAGCATGCTTGATTTCATGTGCAAAATAGTTATATTGCGAACGGTTTTCGTTATTTAATCCATAGTAGACGAAGGGTTTTTTCATTCTATCTTTGAATTGCAGCAGCTTTTGGTCATCACCATTCAAGATACATAAACCATAAAAGGGCACCATGTTAGCAAATTTGAAAAAGGCCTCATCTAATGCAGTCTGCGCTCCATAATAGTCTAGGTGGTCGTTATCAATATTGGTAATAATAGATAAGAGCGGTGAGATTTCTAAAAAGGTTCCATCAGATTCGTCTGCTTCAACGACAAGGTAGTCACCTTTTCCTACTTTGGCATGACCTTGAAGATTTTTAACGATCCCTCCAATGATATAGCTTGGGTCCATGCCGTATTCGACAAGGATGGTAGAAACCATTGATGTTGTTGTTGTTTTTCCATGCGCTCCAGCAATGGCCAAACCCTTTTTTAGCATCATGATATCTGAAAGAATTTCTGCGCGGTTTAAAACTGGAATATTCATCCGTCGAGCATTCTGTAATTCGACGTTATTTTTATCGACAGCAGAACTATGCACTACGAGATTGGCCCCGAAAATATTTTCGTCTGCGTGTCCGATGAAAATAGTGACGCCTCGACTTTTCAACTTGTCCACGTTGGCACCTGAGGAAATATCACTACCACTAACCTTAAAACCAAAGTCTAACAAAATTTCGGCAATCGCGCTGATACCAATGCCGCCAATTCCGACAAAGTGAACAGTCAAATTTTTATTGAGAATCATAATGGGCCCCAAGGGTGAGCTTACGTTGAAAATTTGCTCTGTGAGCGCTCATAAAAATACCAAGGCCCCACATGTTGGAAATGAGTGAGGAACCGCCAAAACTAAGAAAGGGTAGATTCAATCCTTTGGTGGGTAATAATCCAAGGACAACGCCCATGTTCATAACCGCTTGAATTCCAAGCATAAAGATAATTCCAGAGGAAACAAGAAAAGAAAGACGACTGCGGTAACACAAAGCGAGTTTAAAACCAAAGTAAATAAAGGCGACAAAGGCAAGCACTACAGCAATAACTCCCACTAATCCAAGTTCTTCTCCAATAACACTGAAAATGAAGTCATTATGCGCTTCGGGGAGATAGAACAATTTCTGATTGCCATTACCAAGGCCCTGCCCGAGAAAACTTCCATTTGCGAAGGCCAAAAATGATTGGATAACTTGAAATCCGGCGGAACGGGCATTTTTCCAAGGATCGATGAAAGAAATTAAGCGTTTTATTCTGTAAGGTTCCAAAATCAAAATAATAAGTGAGAGGATGGTGCTAGAAAAGAGTAATAAATAAAAGTTTTTGCGTGAAAATCTTGACAGGAAAACAATAAAAATAATTCCTATGGTACATATAGAGAATGTACCAAAATCTGGCTGACGCATCAGAATGATGAGAGGAACACAAAGGCAGGCAGCATACCCTATTTTACTTTTTAGATCGAGATGTTCAAAATTTTCAAAAAGAGTTGGAGCAAATAAAATGAGAGAAAATTTGAGAAATTCACCAGGCTGAATCCTCACGCCTGCTAGGCCAACCCATCTTGAAGCACCTTTCACTGAAATCCCAAAACCCGGTATGATCGTAAAAATCAAGACCCCTACAATCGCCAAATTAATATAAAGCGCATATTTCAGAAGAAATTCAAAACGCAGATGACTGGTAACAATGAAAATACCAGCGCCAGCAACGAGGTACATAAGTTGTCGTTTGAGAAAAAAGTTAGAATCGCCAAAATGCTCTCGCGCCAAAATATAGCTTGAGGAGTAGATCATGAGTACGCCAAACAAAGAGAGTGCAATTACCAGAAGTATTATCAACCGTTTGTATAAGTCAATTTTATCTCTGGTCATTTCTTCTCTCTCGTTACTTCCTCTCTGGTTACTTCCTGTACATTATACACGGATGGCGAATTTACAATTGATAAATTAATTTCTTAAAATAGTTGCCTCTTTCTTCAAAATCTCTGAAAAAATCTGAGGCAGAATTACCTGGGCTTAAAAGAATAATATCGCCCGTTCGCGATTTTTGATAAGCAAATAACACAGATTCCTCAAATGAACCGACGATATACGCTTGCGAATGATCACCTAATGAGCGATTGAGTCGTTCCTTTGACTCCCCCACTAAGACAATCACTCGTGTAAGGGCAATAAGGTCTTTGGTATATTTTTCAAAATCTACTTCTTCATTATCCTTGCCTCCGGCAATAAGAATCACGGGCTGTTTAAAGGCCGTGAGACTTTTTATCATTTCTTCCATGGTCTCAGATTTTGAGTCATTATAAAAGGCCACGCCATTTTTCTCCATGAGAAATTCTAAGCGGTGAGGAATGCCGGGAAAGAGCTCGATAGTCCTTTGAATGGCCTGATCAGAAACCTCCAACGCTTTACAGGCGGTGATGGCGGCTAGCAGATTTTCTCTATTTTCTTGGCCAACAATACGCATTTTAGTAACTACAAACTCAGAATGGTAGTGAATATTGCAGTGGATTCTGCGTTCATGGAAATGGGACCCTTGAATTTCATTCATAACTCCAAGAGTGACAAAAGATTTGCGCGAATACCAATATGTTTGGCATTTGGCGTTTCTAAAAAAGGTATTATTGGCAAGAGAATCAAAGTTCACAACTAATACGTCATCAGGAGAAAGTGATTTCACAATTTTTAGTTTAGTTTCAAGAAAATCACCCATTGAGCGAAATGAAGCTATCGGATAAGTGTCACTCAAATTTGTAAACACAATCATCTTGGGATGAAAGTTATCCAGGCTGCGCATCTGGACTGCAGACACTTCTACGACGACGTAGTCAATTTCATCTTTGTTTGGCAATAAGGAAAATTGGATGAATGGCGCGTCACTTGTTCCGCCCACAAAAACATTTTTTCCATCCAATTTTAATGCATGACCAATTATGTGAGAAACAGTGGTTCTTCCGAAACTTCCACATACGGCAATGATGGGGCGACGGCAGAGTTTATTGGCAAGAGCAAATTCACTATAAACTTCTTTCCCAGATTTTCGTGCCAATTCCAATTGCGGTAATTCTGGATTAACGGCAGAAGAATATACCACCACATCGGCCTCTAAAAAATCATCATCCTTGTGTTCGCCAAAGGTCATGGAAGGCGCAGGCTCGATTCGTTTCAACTTTTTGACGGCTTTGTTGAGATCAAAAATGGGTTTAATATCGGTGACTCTTATGTCACAGCCAAGGGAGTTAAAAAAATTAATGAGAGCGAATCCAGTTCTTCCAATCCCAACGACTAATATTTTTTTACCACGAAATCTATCCATATCTATCCCTCAAGCCAGTTCAATAATGTCAGCGGTCATCTCAATTTCAAGGTCGCGATTGCCAAAATTGCCAAACAGATACTTGAAATCCAAAACCTAACAATCACCTTGGGCTCTGGCCATCCCAAAAGCTCAAAATGATGATGTATGGGGGCCATCTTGAATATACGTTTTTTCCTAATCTTGTAAGACCCAACCTGTAAAATTACCGAAACCGCTTCTACCACAAAAACACCACCGATCAGTGCAAATAAAAATTCATTTTTAGTGAAAACCGCCGTAGCACCTAAAATGCCACCAAGCGAGAGACTACCCGCGTCTCCCATGAAAATTTGCGCAGGGTATGTGTTGTACCAGAGAAAGCCTACACCGGCACCGATAATTGCGGCGCACAATACGGTCAATTCGCCGGCACCTTCAACATAGGGAATGTAGAGGTATCCAGCAATTTCCTTGTGGCCTGCGACATAAGCCAATAAACCTAAACTAGAGGCAGAGGTGATAATTGGACCAATAGCAAGCCCATCCAGTCCATCCGTTAGGTTGACGGCATTGCTTGAACCAACAATGACAAAAGCGCCAAAGGGTATAAAAAAGAGACCCAAATCTAGAATAGGGCCTTTGACAAACGGAATATAGAGTTCTGTCGTAACGATTTTGGTTGAATAAGCAAAATAGCAGACGAGTAGTGCCGTTGCAAATTGCCAAGCAAGTTTGGCCCTTGGAACGACGCCAACAGGGTCCTTGCGTAACACTTTTAAGTAATCGTCGATGCCCCCGAGTAAAAAATATGAAATTCCGGTAAAAAGCACCGCCCACAGGGGCTTTGAAAAATAGTTGCCCACAATCACTAAGGTTAAAAGGACAGAGCCAAAAATAAAAATTCCACCCATGGTAGGAGTGCCTGCTTTCTTTAAATGTGATTGAGGTCCATCAGTTCTAACAATCTGACCAAATTGTTTTTGCTTCATGTACTGAATAAAGAAATAACCCCAGACCATGGCAATCAAAGTAGACAATAAAAAGCCCATAAATGATCTGAAGGTAATGTAACGAAAAACGTTGAAAACAGAGAGTTCTTGAACAAATTGATAAACAAAATGATAAAGCATAAATATAACTAGGTTGTCGCGTTGGGCAATATTATGTCAAGGATGAGGTCATTAGTAAAACAATTACTTTGGGTTTGCAAACAGGCCTTCAAGCTTTATTGAACGACTTCCCTTTACAAATATACATGCCTGGCCATGCAAGAGGCGTGGGAGTTGCTTTTTGCACTCTTCAACATTATGAAATTGTCCAAGACATTTCGCTCCAAAGCCCGTGAGGTAAAAATCTGAGTATCGACCGACAAAAATAACATTGATAATACCATGGGTTCGCAAGAGCATGCCAATTCTTTCATGGGCATCTTTGGTATGTTCACCTAGTTCGTTCATATCACCAAGAACAAAAAGACATTCAGAAAGTTTGTGCCCTTTCAAAACGACATATTTAACAAAGCTATCTAGAGAAGCCTCCATTGAACTCGGATTAGCATTATACGCATCCAAAAAAATAAAACGATTATTTTCTATGCGAACCTCGGAACGGTTATGCTGCGGTCGGAAGGTTGTGGCAGAGTTGACCAGTAATGCCTTTTTGTCAGGATATAATTGTTTTGCCACAGTAAAGGCCATCGCCAAATCAATAAAATTATGAAATCCGATGAGATAATTATTTTCAAGTGTAATGATCTCATCAGAATGATGCAGCGTAATTTGATTATAGGCACTAAGGCAAATATTGATGTTGCTATTGTT
>CAYHRT010000035.1:0-23398 GCA_964359085.1 uncultured Bdellovibrio sp.
GACTGGCTGCCATACAATAGGAATGATGCGGCCGCTTTTGAGTAGGAACGGACACCTTATAAAAATTACTAACTAATATTCTTTTCTAGAGCACCCGATTCCACCATGTTAGGGTGCGACCATTATTAGGTGTTAAATTTGTCTAACTAGGCAATAGGGGTAATGGCAATGGCACGATTCTTATCTGGTGTAGCTAGCGGGATTGTTGGATTAGTTTTTTTGGGAACCGCATCGTTTGCTTCGGTGGCACCCATTCCAAATGCCCAGTTTGAACATGCCCCATACGGGGATCGTGTTTGTAGCTTATGTCATCAGCGCGACGATGAGACCAATCCGGGGCCTCTTAATCAACCCGATGTTAATAGTGTTTGTATGACCTGCCACGATGGGTTTTCGGGCAAACACCTCCATAAGGCCATGGTAACCAACTGCACCAACTGTCATAACCCCCATAACAGCAACACAGAACGCTTCCTACGCGCCCCAGCTCCTACTCTTTGCACTCGCTGCCACACTCAGATAGGAAATATTATTACCAATTCCGCAACAAAACACGGCGCCATGGAAGTAGGACAGAGTTGTCTAAATTGTCACAATCCTCATGCATCCAAGGTCGAAAAGTTACTCAAAGGTTTGCCTTATGATCTCTGTGTGAATTGTCACAATACCAACGATTTGGTTGATCATAATGGCAAAAAACTTGCCAACATCAAAGAACTGATTGAATCCAAGCCGTATGTTCATGCTCCGGTTGCCGAAAAAGACTGTAGTGCTTGCCACCAGACGCATGGAAGCCAAAATTTTCGGCTGCTGGTTGAGCCTTTCCCTGCAACCTTTTACTCCCCCTTTGAGGAAAGTAACTATGCTCTTTGCTTTACCTGTCATGATTCGACCATGGTGACTGAACCTGAAACGGCCAATTTGACCGGATTTCGAAATGGGCAGAAAAACCTACATTTTCTGCATGTAAACAGAGAAGACGGCAGAGGTCGAACCTGTCGCGCTTGCCACGAAGTTCATGCTGCTGAACAGCCACATAATATTCGAGATGGTGTGCCCTATGGAAATCGTGGCTGGATTTTGAAAATCCATTACGAGCAACTTCCCAATGGTGGACGCTGTGCCAAGACCTGTCACACCACACGCGAGTATCGTAGATAAGGATGAAGATAAGGATGAAGAGCAGTATGAAATTGAAATGGTTAATGCTGACATTAATTCTATGCTCGGCAGGCTTGACTGACGCCTTCTCGTATCTGAAGCCCGGTGATCGTGCAGAAAACTTTACCTTGTCAACTTCCACGGGAGAAGCAGCACCTCTATTTAGCGACTTAGCGAAAGTTAATGTGGTCGTTTTTCTTCGACCCAACCAAGTTCACTCGAAAGATGTTGCTGCGGCATTGGCCGCCAATGTTGAACCGGGAATGACAAGCAGGCCGGTTCGAATCGTGGCCGTGATCTCCGATCGATATTCATCTGAGGAAATAAAGACCTTCGTCAGAGAAAGTGGACTAAAAATGCCCATCCTTATTGATCATCAGGACAACTTGGTTGGTTATTTCGGGGTCATTCTTCATCCTGAAGTCGGAGTTTTTGATCCGAGTGGCATCCTGCTCGACTATCGACATTTTGCCTCCATCAATTTTATTGACGTCGTCAAAGCGCAAATCCGTTACCATCTTGGCGAGATCACCAAAGATGAGTTAGATGCCGTCATTAATCCCGTTCAAGATGAGATAAACGAAAACCGTCTGAAAGCAACTAGACGGTTAAATCTGGCCCGCACCTTGCTCAAGCGTAATATGGTTGAAAGAGCGACAGAAGAAGTTCAAAAGGCCTTGGCCTATGATAATACTCTGGCGAGTGCTCATTCATTTTATGCCAAAATTCTTGTCATTCGGGGCGATCGGCCAAATGCGTGTGGTGAGTTTGCAATTGCAATCAGGCTCGATCCCACCGATGCCGATGGACTTGAAGGAATCAAAGATTGTAGTAAGCCAGAACCATAAAGGTGCCACCACTCCTTCGCTACAAGTAGCGAGTAATACAACAACGCTCCTCAAATCTAAAGAATTGAAGAGCCATTTCTTCACAGGGATTGAAGTTGTAATAAGTATGTAGAAATCTTGAAAATCCAATATAAACGGCAGTACTTATTCACAAAACTGCGAGCAGATTTGCACAAAGTCCTGTGGGCCCGCAAAAGTGCATTATTCTGATAACTGGATAATAAGATTTTGAGGAAGGAGTGTTTATGCGAGGCCTTCACGTTTTATTGCTGTTGATGTTTCTTGTTGGGTGTGTTGAGCAGGACGCTGCCAACAAGCTCAGCTCAAGCAAAAGCGATACCAATCTCAACAACGCCCCGGGATTTTATAACAGTCGCAACATAGAGAGCGATGGTGGAGCCGTTATTATGGGGCAAATAACTGCTGCCGATAATGTGACTCCTTTGGCCGGGGCAAATGTGTACATGATCAAGAACGATAAAAAAGTGAAGCTTCAAAATGCCCAGAAAAATAATTCTGATAATGAATCATCCAACGATTCCAAGATTGATGAAGAGGACAATGGTTCTAGTGAGAGTGAAAAAGAGGAAGATGAGGATCAATGCAAATCAGATAATAATGGACGTTTTGCTTGTAAAGGCATCGACAACAGTGGCAGAACGAAATTTATGATAGAAAAACCGGATGTCGCCAAAAAAGAATTTGAGGCGGAAGTTGATTATGACAAAATTACCGAAGTAAAGATTCAAGATACCAGAGTTGAGCGAAAACAAGTGACCAGTAAATGGTTGGTGGTCCCCGGGCGCTATGATGGTGTTCAATTATTATTATCCCAGTTAAAGGGATGTAAACTTTCTGGGGATCATAGATTTTCGTCCAAATTAAGGAAGAGCCTGGACTGTGAAAATTCGGGATTGACTGTCTTAAACGATGACGAA
The DNA here is from genome assembly GCA_964359085.1 of uncultured Bdellovibrio sp. GTDB lineage: Bacteria > Bdellovibrionota > Bacteriovoracia > Bacteriovoracales > Bacteriovoracaceae > GWA2-49-15. The sequence goes on from CAYHRT010000035.1 coordinate 2,948, forward strand.
ATCCAGCAACAATTTAGTTCCCTAGATGCATTATCCTCTTTTCAATTTATTTTTATTAATTGCCCTACCGATATGAGTGCCTATAGTGCTGTCATTGCACAATATGTGCGCATGGGCGGTCACATTTATTTTTCTGACTGGGCCGCATCGGGTCTGCATGCAACCTTTCCAGGCAATATAGTGTTTGGGAAGAAGACTACTTTGGGCGGAATTGTCGCTTCATCGGTTTTGAACCCGGGGCTTAAACATTTCTTAGGTAGATCATCTGTACCGATTTATTTTGATTACAATGCTTGGGTACCCGTCATCGGTATAAGCAGCAATGTTCAAACTTTTATCCGTGGTAATACTGCTCCATTGGGGGGCAAAATTGACGCTCCAATCACCTTGGGATGGCAAGAGGAAGGTAAAGGTTTCGTTTTCTTCACTTCCTATCATATTGAAGGAGCGTCGACCGGTGCTAATCAGGAGCGATCACTAAAATATCTCTTACTTAACATTAGCCAGCAAATTCATTTTTATTCAAAGCACTAATACGTCGATCCAAATCAGGGTGAGTTGAAATCCATTTAAGAAAACTTGAACGCGAAGAAATTTGCAAGGCCTGCATACCAGAAGTGGCATCTTGTGTTTGTGCCGTGATCGGATAGGTTTGCTTTAGGCGTTGTAGTGCTGCAATCATCTTTTCTTTGCCTGCTAAGCGGGCACCGCCAGCATCGGCACGAAATTCTCGATAACGAGAAAACCATGCCACGAGTGGAAGGGCCATGAGGCCGAAGAGCATTTCGAAGACATGCACCATGATTATCTGCATGAAGCCACTGCCAAACGAACTGCGGTTATCGTCATCTCGATCCCCTCTTAAAGCATTCGACAAAGCAAAGGCCGCTATACGGGATAAGAACATGACAAAAGCGTTTACCACACCTTGGATGAGAGTCATGGTGATCATATCACCGTTTGTGATGTGGGCGATCTCATGTCCGATAACACCTTCAACTTCATCATGATTCATACGTTGGAGCAAACCGGTGGACACTGCGACCAGGGCACTATTTTTGGTTGCGCCAGTGGCAAAAGCATTGACGTCGGGACTTTCATAAACCCCTACTTCAGGCATTTTTTCAATACCTGCTTTTTTTGCCAAGCGATGCACCATGGAAACAAATTGGTCGTATTGGCCGCGTTCCTTAATCACATGGACGCGCATAAACATCTTGGCCATAAATTTGGATAAGAGCAGAGAAATAAAAGCTCCACCCATCCCCCAAAAAAGGCAAAAGATCATTAAGGATTGATAATTGATTCCATAGGGGCTGCCGTAACGTCCTATCCCGAGAAAAGAGGCCACAATAGAAAGAGTCAACATTACCAAGATGTTGACTAAAAAGAATAGAATCCAACGTTTCATAACAAACTCCTAAAACTAAAACACAATAGATAATACACAGAGATAAACAATCACATTTTGGTATTAAGCTCGTGCAAGTCAAGGTCATTCTAACAGTTTTTCTTAGGCCTGGCCCATGATTTACCGAAGAATTTACAAAGACTTAACGAATGGTTCTGCATGGTAAATAGACAACGACACTTCCTCGAAATTGGATGGCAGGTTTGCCTTTTTTTTGCTGTTCTTTATACTTCCTTTGAAGCGCCCTACTCTTTGGCGGTTAAATCTCAGATTCACCCATGGCAATTATGGGTCGATGGAGTTATTGGCCTCTTATTCATGGCCGATTTATTCTACTACATTCGGCAAGAAAAAAAACGTCAGAAGGATAAAACTAAATCTCTATCAGACAATATTAAGCATCATGCCAACCTAGTGCTTAATTTTCTTTCGTCAATACCCTTCGATATTGTCATTGTCATTTTTGGTTTGAACTCTCTGCATCTGCTTCGACTGATTCGCCTATTCCGTCTCATTCGTCTGCCCCATATATTTCACTCGGTGGGAGATTTGGCGGTTATTCCAGGCTGGTTCAAGGCGATGATGGCCATGGTGGGAGCGAGTATCGGCACACACGTCTTCGCTTGCTTGTGGATGATGGTCTATCCCAATCCGGGTGATATGAGCAAACTCGATTATTATATCCGCTCACTCTACTATGTGGTGACGACCCTCTCCACCGTTGGCTATGGCGACATTGTCCCGACCACGACAGGTGGCCGCCTGCTGGCCATGATGACGATGATGATTGGTGTGGGCATCTTTGGCATTATCATCGGTAATATCACTCGCTATTTCAGTGAAGCAGATCGCTACAAAGAACAAAACAGGGAGAAGATCCAAGATCTCACCAGTTTCATGCGGCACTATGAAGTCCCAGGTCATATTCAGGAAGTTGCTTTGAATTACTATGGCCATCTCCTGGCCAAACGGTTGAGCGACAACGACGATAAAATCATTGCAGAATTGCCGGCCTCTCTCCAAGAAGAAATGCGCACCTATATGAATGTCAAATTGATTGGTGGCCTTTCTATCTTTCAAAACTGTACGCCAGAATGTCTCAAGGCCGTGGCGCAAGCGTTGGAACAGAAATATTTTTCACCCGGCCAACAAGTTATCAACAAGGGTGAAATTGGACATGAAATGTTTATTATTGGGCATGGTTCGGTCAATGTGACGCTCGACCATGTGACGGTGCTGGCGACTTTGCACGAAGGACACTTCTTTGGTGAATCGGCGCTGTTGGAAGAAGCCCCACGCAATGCTCATGTGGTGGCCTTTGACTATTGTGATCTCTATAAGCTGGATAAAGATGATTTTATTAATATCATCAAAAAATATCCAGAACTCCATCGCAATATTGAAGCAACCATGCAAAAGCGCAAACCTCGTTAGCTCAAGCCGGCCTTCTTAATGGCATTTAAAACCATATCCTCACGAGTGCGGGGATCGGCCCAACGTTTTTGGGCCTCATGATTCAATTTGTGAATAGGATCAAAATAGGTAAAGACCTTGCCCGGTTTGACATTTGCCGCCAGCCACACCGAAATACCATTTTCCTCGTCGTAATATTCATAGGAGGCAACATGGCGTTTGCCTCCCCCACCAGGAAGATCGCAAACAAAAGTAGGCGTATTAAAACCGGCAGTGGTACCACGGACGGCCTTTTCTAATTCGACTCCTTCCCGCAAAGTGGTTCGGAAATGTTCACAGCCAGGGACCATGTCGTGCATGTAGACATAATAAGGTTGGATATTGATATAGGAGACTTTGCGTGTGAGTAATACCATATCTTCGATTTTATTATTGACTCCGTTTTGCAACACACCTTGATTGCGTACGATGACACCCTCGGAAAAGAGGCGCTCCATGGCGCGCTCAGACCATTTAGTAATTTCTGAGGGACAGCTAAAATGGGTATGGATCATGACCTGTTTAAAATAGCTTCGTCCCAAGGCATGAACTTGCAAGAAGGCCTTAACCCAGGCATCGTCAGTGAGAATTTTCATAGGGAAAATTGCAATCCCTTTGGTGGCATAGCGGATACGTCGAATATGAGGAATATTGAGCAAATTCTCGCCGATATATTTTATTTGCTCGGGAGTCAGCATAAAGGCGTCGCCGCCTGAAATCACGACATCTTCCACGCTCGGCTGTTTTTTAATGTAGTCAAAAACCTTATCCCAATTTTTCTGATTGGCACCATAGGACTCTTTTTCCACGGTGTCGGTTGAACCGCCGATAATGCGACTGCGGGTACAGTATGAGCAGTACACCGGGCAAATGGTGGTGGGTAGAAAAAGTACTTTGTCCGAGTAGCGATGGGTCAGCATGGGGACTGGCGAATCCGCATCTTCATTGAGTGAGTCGGAAAGATAATAAGGGTGATCAGGAATGAACTGGCTACCCAAGGGCAGAAATTGTTTACGAAGGGGATCATTGTAAGGATCTTGCCAGTCAATTAGAGCGAAAATGTAGGGAGTGATACGAATGTTCATGGGTGTGCGCTTTTGCCCTTCATGAATATCCTTAATCAAATCATCATGCACGAGCTTGCCCAGAACTTTTTCCACTTGCTCCACTTTGCGAATGGAATTTTTGGCCTGCCATGAATGATCGGCAAACTCATCTCTGGAGACCTGACCCCAGGCCGGAATTTTTTTCCAAAAATCATCATCGCGAAAATTACGGTGCTGGAGTTCCGGAATGTGGAATTTTGCTTCCGCAAGATTCGTCTTAGTTTTTGTCATGGCCGACCTTTGTAAATATTTTTTTAAAACTATAACTTAAAAACTAACAACTGTCTAAAAAAGAGGCAGTCCTTACACGCCAGGTTTGGCAAAGGATTGGCCCAAAGATAACAATCTCAGATACTTTAAGGCCGGCGCGGCCTTTGCATTTAGTTCACATTATTTTGTACTTTGTGAAGGAGTGTCTATGTCGATGTCACCATGGTCAACCGGCAGATCGTTATTGAAAATTAGCTTAGTCATCATAATTGCCAGTTACTCTCAGGTAAGTTGGTCCTTACATTTGCCTGAGCACGGTGTTTATAAATCGTATGAAAACTGCCTCATCAGTAGTCAAGGTGATCTTTGGGTACGGATGTTACGCAATTTCTTTCCTGATAAAGGGGATGTTAAATTGGCAGAAGAACGCGCCTTTTTCCAAGGAATCTCCCGCCCGACGATCGGCAGAAACCATATTGATATTAAATATCGAGCTATCTTTGAGAATGACTTGTTACCCTCTTCCGTAGGTTTGGATTTTCGCTATGAACCTAAGGATGGTTCGCTCAAGCTAACTTTCCGCCGTCATCAAAATGCCCAGCCAATTGAGTTGGAAGAGATCAAAATTCCATTTTTCAAATATGATGATGAAGATACCGATCTTGAGATTTTAAATCGCTTTGGTGAAGTCGACGAACACACAATTACGCTGGCAAAAGAAGTCCAATCCTATTCCTACGAGAACAGTGCGCCTGTGACTTTTAAAAATAAAAAGACCGAGCGCTCGCTCTCCGATAGTTCGGGTAACCTGTTTCAGTTCAATCGTTCCAAATATCTTGCCTGTATTAAAGAGCAGGCCACCAAAAGTGCCCTCGCATACTCCATCACAGAAATGGATGGACATAATGAAAATCGTGCTCAATACATCCGAAGCTTAGAACGTGAGGCGCGTGTATATCGGCAATTTGTTGAATCTCCTCGGGATGAATATGATTGGGTTCCAGTTGGAACATCTGCCGCCCGCTCACATGAACACTAGAAGATTTCTCCAGAGACTTCGGGACATTTAAGAACATCCAATATTTGAGATAGATGGCGAGGATAGAGGCGAGAGTCCAGAGAACGGCTGTTGCGCATGATGGAGTTATGCTCGCCCAAGAGACTGAAAGGCCTTTCATCACTATAATATTCGTCCGCCAATCCCATCTGATGAAAAACTTCATGCCGTACTACGGAATAGGATTCCGAAAGCGTATAGTTGGATGAATCGGCACGATTCATGGCCCCTGGATTGGCGGCGAATCTGGCTTCAACCTCGGCACGACAGAACTGAGTGACTTGGGTACGACATGGTTCCATATCTGCTGCTTCTGAGGCACATTCAGTAAGCATACTTGGATGTTCTGTAATGCATTTATTGATATGCACTTCTTTAACTTTTTCACAATCCCCGCGATCACTTAATGCGCCAGGAATGTCGAGACGATAACAACGATGGAGTTGAACACTTGGTGGCGGAGCTGGATTTTCATTGGTTGGACGCAGATTAATTTGAAAATTTACCTTGGGATTTAACGCCGCCATATCGGGGTTTAGGGGACAGCTTGTCGGAGGTATCGCAGGCACAGGCATAGAAGTTGGAAGGGCCGTACATTCTGATACATTTAAATTTTTGAGATTTGCCGAAGGAATGGCCCCAACGGAGCAATTGGCCCAGGTATTAGTATCTTCCTGCCACAATCTAAGCTGACACTCGAGTTGATCAGGAATGCCATTCTGATCACTATCAGGGAGTCCTGATAAGCTGGGCCCGAGAGTAAAGTTGATATTTAATTTAACCGTTATGGGGGCATCGACCGGGATCTTTGGCCGCGCTAGATGAAAATAATTTTGACTCCCATTAGGCCAATCATTGACCTTCCAACGTGCCACATCGATATCGTTATCCGGCAATGGCCCTCCGCTCACGCCATTACACTGCGGTTCACGTTGCATTATTGACATAGCACCAATCTCGCAAAGCACGGCCGTGGTAAGTCCTCGCTCGGAGGGCGACATATCTAAAATGGTCTGTCGAATGACATTAGGATATTGGAGGGCGAGGCCGTAAATATTAATTCTGTCATGATTGCCAGCGTGAAACGGCACCAATTTATTTTTGCATAGATTGGCCAAATCCTGCGTCATACGCTTTAAGTGATCTTGTTTTAAACGGCGAATGGCCTTTTTATATTCTCGATAGGCCTGACCAAGCAAAGTTCCAGATGGTTCGCGGGAAGCTGCTTCTAAGGCCTGATTAAATCGATCTTCTAAAGCACGGTATGGGCCAACCTTAGTACCATTTTCAAGGTAGGCCAATCCCCTTGTCTTGGCTTCATCGCTCGAGATGTTACTGGCATTATGTGCTCCCAGAAGAAACGTCAAAGAGCGACGGAAATCGTCGTAGTGATCAGTTTTATGGACGATTGCTGTCGGACTATTTTGTGTTCCTTGGATAGCATAATCATAGAGTGCCGGAAATGAATTTCGTAATCGATAGGAAGTATGTTGAATCGAGGCGCACGAAGGAGCGCGATCTCCTGTCAGAGATTCGCAAGTATTTTGTTCGCTTCCCGCCTCTAAACGTTCACCATACATAAGGGCACGCGCCATATTAGCTCCACGTAAGGTGGCCTGAATGGCTTCAAGTTTGGCACTCATTTTAGTATTGGGGTTATGGTTTCTTCTAATGGCCCTCTGCCATAAGGGAGAATTTTCACTGATACACTCAGGGCGCTCTAGCTCAACTGCTTCACCGAGGTCCGAGGCAGCGGACTGAATATTGAGCGCCAAATATTCTGAGGCGTGTGTGCGTAAACGATAGATGACCACCGAGCGCATGGTGTTGTTGATTAAATCACTGGCGGCGCGATTGGGGTCAATGCTTTGACCACGACAATAAGCACTTAAATATCGCCTGTTAGCTTCGGGATCACAAGCCGTTTGGAGGCGTTGGTGCGCCTCAGATTCTGAGGACGCCAGATAACCATATCCTCCGTAGTTATCACCAAAAACAGTTCGATTGACGCTCATATTGCCGAGGATTGTACTGGTGCCCTCACTCTCGAATTCTGGAGGGTGGGCCTCGCTTGCTGACATTGCAAGCCAAGAGAATAAGACGATGGGAATCTGGCCTATCCTCACAATGATTCTCCTGCACACAAAAAAACTTCCATGACAGGTGGTAAATCTTTTTTGAGATTGAGCAGGGCATGATGGGCCATTACGCCCGAATCATAATAAATCGGCCCTTGAATTTTGCCAACGATGTCGAGAATCAGGTCAACCGTTTCACCCTTAGATAACAGAAGATCGCGTTTAATTGGAGGCCTCCGATAGGAAATTTTCTCACCAGTATTCAGAAAGAATACCTCATTCGGGTTTTTGGGCAACAAGAGTCGAAATGGATCACTGCCTATGTTCAAAAATGAAATGATTAAGCCGAGAGAGCGACCTTTTTTTCCTTTAGCATTTTTTTCTTTGGAGGCCATCATCCGCAATGCCCGTTGGGGTTGGGTTTTGGCCTTAATAAAGGCCAGTTCTTGAAAAAATGCTTGAGAATCTTTAAAGGCCTTGTGCAGTTCAATCGAGAATACAGCATTCTCAAATTCAATTTGAAACAAATGTCTGGCCCTCCGGGCCGTATCTCCTTCCTTAGTTTCAGTTCCCTTGCTCATTTTCTCGTGCTCATAGAGTTCCTTGACAAGCTCTAAAACCTTTTTCCTTGTCTGTTCATTCAAGTTTCCTTGGAAGACACCGCCTTCGGCAGGACACACATCTCCCTTTGAAGCAATCTGCCAAGATGCCTTACCATTTGGGTAGAGTTCGAAGCGATCAAAAAGAGTGTGCCCAGCACCATCTCGGCCAGAAAGAAAATAGGTAAAACCCTTAACTTCAGAACCATGGGTAGCATGAGTAGAAGGATTGAATAACCAAAATAAGACAAACCAAAGAATGCAAATTCTCCCCATAATCCTATTTTCGGCGATCGCCTATCCTTTATTCAATAGTGGGAGGAAGTGCCCTGAAAGTTCCCGATAAGTTGTGTCAGACTTAGGGATTGACTGGATTCTCTGGCCAATCATGGCGGGGATAACGCCGTTGGTACTCAATTCTGAGTCTGGGATAGTGATTGGTCCAGAAACTGAATAAATCGTTGGTGATGGCCATGGGCCGGCGAGCAGGAGTCAAAATATGCACCGAAAGAGCAAGCTTACCGGACAAAAGTTTTGGAACCTCCCGCATGCCAAAAAAATCTTGGACCATGGCCTCTATCCAAGGAGGGCGTCCTTCTGCGTAATGAACTTGTACACGGCGACGTTGTGGTAGAGAAATATGGAGTGGAGTTTCCTCTCTTAATATTTGTGATATTCGTGTTAAATGTTGATTAAGAGCATCGGACAAAAAAGTTTCTTCTGCCTCAAGATAGGCCATATTCCCCCAAGATCCAGCGCTTTTCCCCTTGGGATGGATAAGAAGTTCCAGTTCTCTTTGAGAACAAACACCTGCGCTCGCGAGAGCGGTGACAAGACATTTGTTTAAGTCCTTTGGCCATTGATCCAAGAGATGAGGTTCGGCCAAAGCGTGTGTGCAGAGAAGCGCTAGACGTATCTTCAGAGATTCCTGAACATTCTTATTTGGCCACCTCCCCTCACCTTCCAACTTTTCTAATCCTTCTACTAAACACAGAGAAGCCATCGAGAAATCTGAAGGTCTTCTCATCTTTTCTTCTAAAACAATCGTCCCATAACAAAAACGTGAAATCTCTTCCACTCGCCGCTTTTCTATATGAAAACTACATATCTTCTCCTCATGAACCAATTTTTCATTTAGAAGAAGAACTTCGGATGTTATCTGATAGAACGCCGTGATTTCTAAATTTCGGGCACTGATTCGATCATGATTGTACTCTTCTACTGAAAGTGCCAACCCTATGCTGTTTTTTTCAAGAGGAGAAAGGTCCGTTCCCGGATGTCCTAATCGTGCCACATCACCGGTACAAAGTTGTGCCAAACCACGCTCATTTATCTTAAAAACTCGATCGGGGAAGGCCATAAATAAGGCCTCACCCAAACGTGCAGGCCAATCAGTCGGAGTCTTCGGAGTCTCTGGACGCAGTTCACTCACCAAAAGACTTTGCATGCTACGCTTTAATCTAAAAGACAATTTTGGCAGGGCCAATAACTCCGTGAGGGTTTGCAGCAAATCGTGAGAAGAAAATTGGGATTCCCCAATCACGGTCGCTGCCAAGGCCGCTACATCTGTTATTTTGCGGATCTTTGCTTCAAGCATTAACTTGGCAAAACGCGGATGGGCCCGCACTTTGGCCATCTGCTCACCCATGGGAGTCAATTGAAGCTGCCCAATATCCTTTAGTGCACCAAGATTAAAAAGAAGTTGTAGGGCGCCATCGATACTCTCTCTTGGCGGTGCTTCAAACCACGAAAATTTATCTGGCGAAATTCCCATTTGCAAAAGGTGAAGCAATAATTCCGACAGGTCATGACGACGTATCTCGGGAATGCTCTGTCCTGCCCGTAGGCCATAGTCAGACTCTGAATAAAGTCTTACGGCCAGACCTGGCCCCTGACGTGCGGCCCTCCCTGCCCGTTGGATGGCCGAACTTTTTGGAATGGGACGGGTATGCAGCGCTTGTACTCCCGTCCAAGGAGAGTGGAGGGGCATGCGATAAAGGCCCGAATCTACCACAGCACGCACACCATCAATGGTGACAGACGACTCGGCAATATTGGTGGAAAGAATAATTTTAATTGGCCCTGCATGATGGCGCGTAAGGGCCAGTTCTTGATCCTCTGTACTCAATTCCCCATGTAACTTCAAAATTATCGCCTGTTTTAAAATGGGGTGCTGGCCTAAGGCCTCTTCCGCTTGGCGAATTTCCCGCATCCCCGGCAAAAAAACCAAAATATCCCCATTCACCTCATTCCATATTGTTTCTAAGGCCCGTACAATTTGATCACTCAAATATTCTTTGGGCCTAGATACCTGGTAGCGAATTTCTAAGGGATGTGGGGACTCAGGCAGGTGAATGTGAGCAGTTTTCTCGGCCTCTAAATATCTTTTTATAGACTGGTCATCAATGGTGGCCGACATAACTCCGAGGAGAATCTCAGGCCTTGACCTGCGAAGCTGCTTAACTAATGCCAAGGCCACGTCTCCCTGTAAATGACGCTCATGAAATTCATCGACAATCACCGCTCCCACATTTTTCAGAGTGGGATCGGCCATAAATTTACGCAGGAAAGTACCTTCTGTGAGATACCAAAGACGCGTTTGAGCACCACCACATTTTTCAAAACGGAACTGATATCCGACGGTCTCTCCCACTCGTTGGCCGATCAGCCGTGCCGCCTGAGAGGCCGCCAGCTTGGCCGCCGGTCTGCGCGGTACCAACACATAAATATCTTGTCCTTGACCAAACTGAGGTGAAAAAAGAAGAGCCAACGGCAAACGTGTGGTCTTTCCGGCACCTGGCGGGGCCTCCAAAATTAGTTGAGTCTTGGCGTGAAACTGTTTAACAATTTCCTCTAAATAAGAATCAATGGGAAGGAAAGGGCCTGACACATTAGTTTTCATTCATTAATCTCGGGAACATGCTTCATATTAGTAATGTCACGAAATTAATTAATGGACAACCGCTTTATCGCGATGCCAGTTTTGAGGTTTTCGCCGGAGAAAAGGTTGGCTTAGTTGGGCCGAACGGCTCAGGTAAAACCACCCTTTTGCGTCTCATTATTGGCGAAGAACGGCCAGACGCTGGCAGCATTAGTTTGCAAAATCAAATGACCCTCTCCTACTTTTCCCAAAATGTAGGCGAAATGCGGGGTCAGTCTGCTTTGGAAGAAGTGGTAAGTGGCCACCAAAATCTGGCAAAAGTGAATCAGGAAATGCGTCTGCTCGAAAAAAAGCTGGAAGACTCGGCCAGCATAAGTCTCTCTGACAGCGAAATGGAAAGTACTTTAAATAAATTGGGTGATCTGCAACATAAATTTGAAAAAATGGACGGGTATGACATTGAAGCGCGAGCGGAAGAAATTCTCACAGGTCTGGGAATTGTCCCCCTCGATCATCACCGCCCAGTAGAAGATTTTAGTGGTGGACAGAAAATGCGCATCGCTTTGGCGCGTGCTCTGATCGTTATGCCTGACATTATTCTCATGGACGAGCCCACCAACTATCTCGATATGGAGACTATTCTCTGGCTAGAGCAGTGGCTTAAGAATTTCAAAGGCGCTATCTTACTCACGACTCATGATCGAGAATTCATGAATAATATTGTGAACAAAATTGTGGAAGTAAACCAAGAACGCGTTACTGTCTTCACCGGCAATTATGATTTTTATTTACGCGAAAAAGACATCAGAAAGCAACAAAATGAAGCCAGTTTCGGCCGACAACAGGCCATGCTTAAAAAAGAAGAAGAATTCATCGCTCGTTTTAAGGCCCGTGCCTCACACGCCGCCCAAGTACAGAGTCGAGTTAAAAAACTAGAAAAAATTGATCAAATTTCTCTCCAGGCCGAGGATGAAGAAATGGCCGTGATGCTGCCTGACATTCCTCGTGGCGGTAATGATGTTATTACCTTCCAAAACTTAGGCAAAAGTTGGGCCGATTCACAAGGGACCCCAAGGCCCGTCTTCCAAGGCCTGAGTGGTCTCGTCTCACGTCAACAAAAAATAGCTGTCGTGGGGATCAATGGTGCTGGTAAGTCCACCTTGCTCAAAGTGATTGCCAATAAAACCAACCCAACGACTGGAACTGTCACTCTTGGTCCATCTATTAATATGGGTTACTTTGGCCAGTTCGTCTTAGAGAATCTTACTCCAGAGAGTACCGTATTTGAGGAAGTTCAAGCGAAACTACCTCGGGCCTCAGATGGCCTTATCCGCAATTTACTTGCGGCCTTTCTGTTTAGAGGTGACGATGTTTTTAAAAAAGTTAGGCATCTCTCCGGTGGTGAGAAGGCCAGACTGGTGCTGTCCTACTTGATGACTATCCCCCACAACCTCCTGCTTCTCGACGAGCCTACCAACCACCTCGATATCAAGGCGCGTGAAGTCCTGCTGGACGCCCTTAAACGATATGAGGGAACTATTCTTTTTGTGAGCCACGACCGCTACTTTTTAAAAGAAGTTGCCAATCGCGTTTTTGAAGTCAGTAATAAGGCCATCACTCTCTATGAAGGCAATTATTCTGAATATCTGGCAAAAAAATGTCGATGATTTTGACAATTGTCTGATACTGTCCTCATCACTGGCGTTTCCAATTCTTTATTTCAGATAGTTAACGCCTTCCCTATTGGCCATGTCCTTGCTATTACATCTTCGAATTGGCAGTGAGGGAGTTTATATGAAAAAAAGCCTTATTTTATTTTTGGCCTTCCAACTTATCGTTATTTGGAGTCTATCTTGCGCGCGCCAAGGGGGTACCGAAGGATTTAAGGTGGTGCAAGGATACTGGGGGCACCTCACTTCAATTGAAGATACTGCTGCCTCCCCCATGTTTTTAAGCCACATCGAAAAAGGCCAATCTTATAAGATCTGCCTTGGCCGATACATAAAGAAAAAGTATCCGGGCATTGAAGAAGAGATTAAGGCCGCAATCAATATTTGGGCCTCTTATATCGGTAGAGATATTCCCGTCGAGTTTTCTTATGCCGAACTTCCCGAAGCGACTGAAGATGATAATCCGGACGACCTCATGAAAGACTACTACTCGCGCTGCCCGCGAGGCGTTCATTTAGTTTTTGGTGAGTCACCTTTTGAAGATTCAGCGGTTGGTCTCACGACCACCAGTTACAGCTATCTGCCACTTAGCAATAACGGTAGACGCATTACTGAGTTTAAACGCGCCCTGTTTTTAAAACTACCATCAACCGAAGATCGCATAGAAATCAATGGGGACGAAGAACATATCGAAAAACGTGTGGTGTGGAAATCTCTCAGTCAGGTGCTTGGTAAATCCCTTACCGCCTCAGAGATTTTGGAGACTATGAAAAAGCGCGATAAAACTCTCTACCTGCCTGGAGAGGATGAACTTCTGACCTTCACCGTGATCGTGCACGAATTTGGCCATGTGTGGGGACTATGCGACCAATATGCTTTGAGCGGCAATGAAACCAATTGTGACCCCAAGTTTGCCACAATAGATGCAAAAAAACATATTATCCTACACGACGAGGCCATCATGTCCCGAGCTGGATGGGTGTCCGAACTCTATCTTGCAGATGACGATATTACGGGTATTCGTCAACTGGCCGCCAGAAATCTCTTTGTGCATAATTGGCCCACAAAAGAAATCTATAATCAGATTGCCATTTCCCCTATTGTCCTGACCAAAGGAATTGCTTTTGCAGATGTCTCTAAGGCACATAAAGAGCAGAATGTGGTCAAAATCCAAATGACCTTAAACACCACGACTGCTTCGCGAATCAAAATCCGCTTTTATGAAAAGAATTATGAATCGTGGATAGAGATGAATGACAGCGTTTATGCGAACCCCGTGTCCTTCAAACCGCTCAATATGGAAGTCAATCTTGGACGACCCTATAACATCGAAAAAGTAGAAGTGACCTTCGTGGCATTCCAAGGTGAAGAGACCTTAGGTGAACCTATTATCATCACACGCCCTCTGGAATAATACCAATTCTGCTAAAATTGCTGGTGTTTTGTGTCTCTGCGAACTCGGGGCCGAGTCCAGAGAGGGGTGCCATGCTCTTTTGTCCAAAGCTATGCCGAATCAGTGGAATAACTTGCGTTGAGCTGATTTTTATTTTGCAATGCCGTCACTGCGGGGAACTTCGATGATTTACCTTGTAACTGGGAAATAGGCGGTAAAATGGAAAGAATTATCATCGACACTAACGCCATCTTGCAGTTCCTGGCAAAAGGTTAAAAAACTCTAGCAGCGTTTACGGGTAACGCCTAGGGCATCCAATCGACTGTCCAAACTTGAGTCAATCCGGCCAAAATGTCTATCTTTTGGCACTTCTCACTTTGCATCTCCCTAATAACTGATTTCAAAGATGGCATTCTTTTTGCTGGTCATTCTCGTATGGGAGTCTTGTCGAAACGACTTATTTTGGTCATGTTTCTTATATGCCGGGCCAGCATCGGCATGACGCAAGAAAGCGAAAATCCCTGCCAGTCTATCCGCTTTCACACAGTAGAGGCCATGGAACCGCAAGGTGCCTTTGGACTTGAAACACCTGAACTGTATCCCGAGATAACTGTAAGAAATTCCTTTTATCGCGAAATTCGAATCTCTGGCCGTCCAGAACTTCAGACCTCTGTCCTCACCCCTGCCCAACATCGCCCGCATCCGGCCTGGGGCCGTGACGTTCCATCCCATCATTACTTTTTTCCCAATGACCGCATGAAGCTCTGGGAATTGTGTACCTTGGCACAAAAGAAGAATATTAGGGAACTGAGCATCGTATGCAAGGGTGACAGCGAGTCGCCTGACGTCATTAAGGCGGAGTGTTTTTTCTCAACCCAGGTTGGTGGGAATGACCTCGAACTCTACGAGCAACGAAGATGGGGACGCAAGACCAGACACAGTTCAACTGTCGATTACTTTGATCGCGGACGTTATACCGCCCTCAAGCAAGTCGCCACTCGCCAGGATTTATACGGGCCTGCTATCCGCGATGCCGTCAATTCCATCGTTCAGATTGAAAACATTGATTACAATGCGCCCGAGTACAGGTATCGGCGAGAAATGCGGTATCTTTCTCAAGCATGGGGCGACGGGGACATTACCATCTCGCCGCAAATGGCCGCCTGTATCGGCAAAATTCCTTTTGAAGATTTCAAAAAATGGGTGGATTGGGATCGAAAGCGTTTCGGCGACAAACCTATCTCGGTTCGCAAGGCCAATGAAATTGCCGAAAGTATTATTTTCTTTATTATCTATGTACTCCCCTTTCTGCTTTAAGCTAATAACCTTCTATCGAAGTCGCGCGATAATCTCGGCAAAAAACTTAAGGTGTTTTAAACGGGTATAATATTAAGTAAGCTTAGGTTTTCCAACGACAGCTCCGGTCGAAGACTGGCGCAGCTAAATATTGCAAAGTTCCCGCGCAATGAGTTCCAAACAATTCTGAAATTCTAAGAACAATTTTGGCTTTTGAGTATTCGGCCATATAAGAATGAGACCATTGGCCACATAAAAGTGAGGGCCTAAAATCAATCCATTGGCCCAATGATTTAATTACCGTACTGTTCTCATCATTTATGAGAAATCCAGATGAACTTTCCTTTCATAGGTTAATTGGCGCGCAAGATGTAATTGCCGGAAGTCATTGTGCTCTTCTCCGCTGATTTTGCCAGATAACTGAATAAGGAGGTGTAAATCTTGCTGGCGGGAGAGAGATAACTGATAAAATCTATAACGGCAGAAATGGGCAACTCTATCGTGGCCGTAAGCCTCTGATACACAGATCCAAAGGGTACGCTTGGGCTTACAAAGTTGACACAAGTGAGTTCGGTCGAGCCGCCCGCCTTGTTTCTCTCCAGCATGTTATAAACCACCACTTCACCTACCGTAAAACTTCCGAGAGGAGTGACGACATTCTCAGGTGTTCGCAGCTTTAAGGTCTGGGGACTTTTGACATATCCAAAATCTCCCGGCCCGGCAATTCTAAGCTTCGTTCTCGTGCCCGAGGATTCGACCAGTGTGGCCTCTTTGGTATACCCATCTTTACTCACCCAAAAATCATAGCTCACGTCTTGCAAAAAACTAATCATCGTGGGAGTCGTGAGCCAGCGCATTTGAATGCGAGTGAGTCCGTCCTTAATTTCTAGGACTTCAAAACGCCAAGTTTGGTCGCCTTCAAAGCTACTATAGGTTGAGGCGTCGCCGACCTTGAGTTCATGAGGCAGATAGCTCCAATTAAAGGCGGGTTGCTCCTTCATCATCCCGATGATCGAGCTGGCACAGCCAGAGAGATTTATCAGAAAAAGAATGACTAGAAGTCTCATAATTCATACTCCAATTGTTAAATTTACTGCACAATCCCCGGAAATTTAAATCTTAAGTTTAGGTTTTCCAACGACGGCTCCGGTCGAAGACTCGCGCAGCTAAATATTACAAAGTTCCCCGCGCAGATTTCTCCCTCCATTCACCCCGAGTCTGATATTCTAGTCAAAAAAAGAGGTCTTTATCTGTCTTACCCTTTAAATCGACTTGTCAGGGCCGTAAAACGCGCTCATCGATCCAGCTACGAAACTCTTCAAACAGCACCTGGGCGGTGAAATAGGGGGCATTAATATCGAAGGCCACTACCTGCGCACCATCCACCAGCAACTTGAGTCCATAACGTGGGAACATGTGGGGAGGTTCCTCCGAAGAAAACTCAAAACCAATCGACCAGTCGTCGCGATCGAGGATTGATTGCGTTAGCAGATGAGACCAAAGAGCATCGCGATCAGTGACGCTTGCGGGCCTGGTAACATCGTTATGACGAACCTCACCGCTGCTACCGGACCACGCGAAGGAATAGGCATCAGTGCCATTCTCATCCACCAGACTTAGGTCGAGTGAAAAATTACCGGGGACTGCCGGATGGGTGATTCGTTCTTGCTGTAGTCGCCTAATAGCATCTGCAATGGTGAGCAGAGGAGTTCTGGCCTCATCATCGAAGATCATCCCCGCCGCGGAAATATGTATGGGAGAGCTGCCATCAATGGACCAGGACAGCGCCTCACCGAGACCATTAGGGGCAGGGTGGTAGCGTGATGGCCCCAGAAGTGCATAACTGGCAAAATCGATCTCGCGCAGCTGATCATAGAGTGCGGCGAAATCGTCTAAGGTTATAAGAACTCGCTTCGCTCGCCCGTAATAGGAATGCCTTTCGTCACTAAGTACAGGTGCGATTGCGATCATACAGTTGCTCCCATTTTTCACCAGCGAAACGGCAGTGAATGAAAATTGCAAAGTCTTTGGAACATTCCGCATATTATTGGTTTCCTGACGGCCTCTCGGGCCCGTGCTACAGGCCGAGAGAAACAAAATTAGCAACATGACAAACGTCTGCAATTTCCACATACATCAAACTCGTTTAAGATTATATCCAATAGGCTAAGATATTCATACTTTAAGTAATCTTAGAAGATCTGAACTGTGTGCGAACACATGTTCTCGCCTTAAGGTGAAGATAAACTCGCTAGGGGACTGGGAAGACGATGTCCCAGGCAAGGGCCAAAGTATGGATACAAAATAAAATGGATAATATTTTTCAGCTAAAAAAGACTGCTGGTACCTCCTCACCTCCTCATCAGTAATGAATGATAGTGGCATAAATATCTGGCAGTCGATCCCTCACCATTGCAGAACTTAGACAAGAACTTGGAATACTGATGCCTTAGCGCGACAATGGTGAAAAGGGAAATTTATGGTGAACCCTGGCCACCTATCAAAAGCGATCTTTAGAGCTATAGCTCTGATTTGGGCCTCGGGGCTTGTGATCGACCTGCCTGTCGCTTATGCCGTCAGCAGTGATTCCAATAGAGAACATATTGACCAGATCCATACACATTATGTCTACTATGACGTCAAATATAGCAATACCAAGTTTTGCGATTACACAATCACCAACAAAAATGTAATGACCGGCCTTTGGAATAATGGAGTTACTTTTCTCAAGAATTTTGGCGCAAAAATCCCAGCAGAACCTAATTACCTCATGCAACCTCCCTTTACCCAAAGTAGCAACGATGAAATTCGGGCGGCAGGGCTAGATACCGCTGGCTACTATAATCAGATGGAGGCCTATTTGCGCGCCCGGCATGATTCTCAAGATCAGGCCTTAGATGATCTATTGCAAGAAATCGAAAACGACAAAGGGACAACCAATCTCCAGAAAATCAGAAATCTTGATCCCGATGCAATTGTGGCCCTGCAGTTGGCAAAAGAACGCTTTCGGCTCACCTCTGAGCAGATTCAAGAGCGATTGGTGTACTATGATCTCCTGGATGAAAAGGTAGAGAGAACCACCGATAAAATGTTACAGGGATACCTGGATTCCTCAGGCCAACTGCCTGTGGGATGGGTGGCACCACACAATATCCAATATATGGCCGTAGCAGAATTACATTTAGATAATTTTCGCGGATTACTCCATGATACAAAAATCCTCACCCAATTTCTGAGCAAATGTTATGGTGACCTGCGAGAAACTTATCTCACCACCTTAGTCAATACTACCCCGGAAATTGCGCTCGAAGATAAAGCAGAGGTCATTCAGAGTTACAGTAATTCCGCAAATAGCTCAACCAAGGGATCTTTTATCAAACCCGAGAGCATAAGCTTAGACGGGATTCTCGATGCAGGTTCAGTGAAGTATCAAGATAAACTGCTAAGGTCCTCCCAAGCTTCCGACAAAACCAAAAACTCACTCTCTGGCATACGCTATCAGATTGCCGCCCACTCAAAACTGGCCACCGAAAGTGGAAGCGTTTTGCTTGCGCCCCAAAGTGATCAAGTCGTCGCGGCGGCAACAACAAATGGGATTGAGGCGGATAATCCTGTTCTCAAAGAAAAAAGTGCGAGCACCCCCGAAGCAAAACTTGCCATACCCTCACAGCAACTGGACAGGGGTACCTTATCCGTTACGCAAGAGATGGTTATCGATAGTAAAAAAATCCTTGCCGAGGTGAAAAGCGAAGAACACAACAAGGCCATGGTAATCGACCTCGGTGGCAGGAGCGCTCGGATGAATGAAACGGAGTACCAAGTCTTTAGAAGGTCCAAAGATGAGTACGGCCGACAAGAAGAAGATACTATCTTCATCATAATTTCCAAGGCCTACCATCGAGTGGCCTTTCCCATTTTCCTCCTGCCTGAATTAGTTGAGGCAAGACAATCAAAACGCTAGTCGAGTAATTCGCTCGGAGACACTCTGACCAATAATTCGTTGTTCAGGGCCAGGACGGCCACAATTTCATTCTTATTCTTTGGCATGCTTTATGCTGCTTGATCTTCAGCTGGTGCAAAAACAAGGAGGTTTTTGTGAGAACGACAAAAAGCATTTTACTACCAATCATCTTTTTTCTTCAAGTCATGGCCTTTACATCGCCCGAGGCCCGGGCCGGATCATGGTATGAAATCCCCGATGAAAGTGAACGTTTTATAGAAATGGGGCCGGCATCCACAAACGATCGTTTGCAGCGAGAATTTTCAATTCTCGTTTGGAATATCTACAAGGGTAAAAAGGCCACTTTTAAGCAAGACTTCCAGGGCCTCATCGGAGACAAAGACATCATTATGGTGCAAGAAGCATTTCTCACCGATGACCTTGAAACTTTCTTTCTTCAAGACGTTGATTTCCATTCATGGTTTGCCAGTTCCTTTGCCTACAAAAAGAGTGGGGATAAAACCGGAGTCATGACCGGCTCAAAAACCCAGACCCTCGACGCATTTTATAAAGTGTCCCCATACCGTGAAATCGTCGGGAACACTCCCAAAGTGGCCTTGTTTACTTCCTACAAAATTATGGGAATTCACCATCCCCTCATTGTTGCCAATATCCACGCTATTAACTCGGTGACTGCCTCTATGCATCAGGCGCATATTGACCAAGTCTTTCAAGTCTTAGCTTCTCATCCCGGGCCGGCAGTTTTGGCAGGAGATTTTAATACTTGGAGCAAGAAAAAGTTGAAATACCTCAAGGATAAGGCGAAAAATAATGGGCTTAAAGAGGTCTACTTCCCTGATGGTGACGAACGTATGCACACCTTTGGGTATCCTCTCGATCATGTCTTTCTGCGCGGTCTGTGCGCTCGGAATGCCCAGGTCCATGGTGAGATTCAGGGTAGCGACCATAAGGCCCTATCGCTAAAAGTTCATTCATGCCGATAATTGAAAGAAAAGATAATATTTTAATAGTTTTAAGTAGTTAAATGATCATTTTCTGCATATAATATAAATTATATGCAGAAAATTTCACTAGAAAAATCCAGCCACTCGCGTCATTTAAAACTCAAAGGAGAGCATCAAAAATGGCTTGGCCAATTCATCGAATCTTTGGCCCAAACCAATAAATCTGCCAATACTATTCACAATTACTATTTTGACCTAGTGCTTTTTTTAGAATGGTATGAGCAATTCACCCCTTCCCTCATTTTGAAAATTCAAACCACCCATATCAACTCTTATCTTCAATATTTATTGGGAAATGAGGAATGGAAAGGCCTGAGCAAACCCAAAACGACT
>CAYHRT010000036.1:0-22690 GCA_964359085.1 uncultured Bdellovibrio sp.
GGGTGCACTTAAAAGGGCACAATTCACCAATAAGCCAATCAGGTGATTAAAATTAATATTACTCATAGATTTCGTCCTCAATAAACGTCATATTATACAAGTTGACCGCTTCTTATGCAGTTCCTGTGCCAGAGGGACGAATGCTTAATTTCTAGGGTTTAGCTCGCAAGGGGCGCAGTATTTAGGCAATGAGAAAAACGGCCGTCTATTTTTTAGACACACAATAAAATAAGCACCAGATGCGACTTCGTTCAATCCAACTACCAAAGTTAAATCGCAACATGAACTGAGGATAGCTTAGAAACTGAATGTCGCACTTCCAAGGTCCCTGAGCATTCTTGATCGCTCGAAAATCTGTCCCCGTCCTGGTAAAGAGATAAATAGGTTCAGAGGTCGGGATGAGATCGACTTGAGCAGGTCCCGTCAATTCTTTAGTGTTTAATTCAGGAGGCCAGAAAAAAC
The DNA here is from genome assembly GCA_964359085.1 of uncultured Bdellovibrio sp. GTDB lineage: Bacteria > Bdellovibrionota > Bacteriovoracia > Bacteriovoracales > Bacteriovoracaceae > GWA2-49-15. The sequence goes on from CAYHRT010000036.1 coordinate 463, forward strand.
GTAGCGGATACCCCGTCATGACATAAGGATTTTCTCCCACATGATAGAGCATTTTAGGAGGACTGGCTTCCCCCATCAGATTTTCCATATAGTGATAAAAAAAGGCCGCTCCGTTAGCAGGACGTAAGCAAGAAACAACTAATAGGACTAGATTGCAGGCCAAGAGGCCTTTGCTAACTGGCCGCCACCATCGTTTGACTATCCAATTGCGCGTGTAAGCGATTTCAAGAAACACAAGATAAGTCATAAGCGGAGCAAGACAAATCACTGGATAAAGATAGCGCAACTCTTTGTGAGCAATGGCGGTATGAATGATGACAAAAGGCAAAGTGGCCCAGGTCATAATATTTTTAGGATTTTTCCACCAAAAATACAGCACACCCACAATACATAGGATGCTTAAAGGGGGAATACCTCGCATTACGCTTAGACGGAAGTAATCCCACCAAGGGGATGGAAGAATTGTGCTTTGAATGTGGGCCTTATAATCTTCGACGAGGTAGTTCCATTGACTGATCGTGAAGGTCCCATATCCCCAAGTATCGAGCGCAATCCCAAGACCTTTGGCCAAGCACAAACCTAAAAACACGGCCGAGACTGCCTTTACAATTTCCAAGACCTGTCCTTTTTCCTGCCACAAAGTATAAATCATCCATAAGAAAATAGGCCCGACCGAAACTATCGCTTGAAAACGACATTCAATAGCGCATCCAAGAAGGAAACCAATAATCAAACCGGCCCGAAGCTTCACCATAGGACCGTAGAGGTAGAGACTTGCCATACCCAAAATTAAAAATGCGGCCCCCCAATTGTCACCTGATGCCCTGGCATGAAGATAGGGGAAAAACCAAAAGAGACACAGCACACGCACCAACCACTGAGCACCGACTCTGTTTCCCCGCATGAACCCAAGGCCCAGGAAGATGGTTGCCAATAAACTGCCCCATCCTAAAACCGCCGAGATCATCCTAAAGAGAGTGGTCAAAACGTAAGTATTTCCCACCCCTAATTGCTTTAGTGGCCAGGCAATAAGATACAAAAAAAATGGCTGAAACCATGGACGCATCTTATCCTGAAATTCCCATGGTAGATTGGCCGGCATTGTCCCACCTAACTTCAAATTAATAAACTCGACGATTTGAAAATGTTCGTCATGATGGTGGAACCCGACACTAAAAAAACAGGTAACAAGGTGAATGCACAGGGCCAATTTGGCCCAACGACGCAAAAAGCGCATGAAAACGGGATCGTTCAAAAATATTTTTAAAGAATGCATGAAGTATCTTTGGTATAAGATGATAGATTAAGAAAACTACATTGGATAGCATCGTGGCGCAAACACTTAGAAGTCTCAATAAAAAAATTATTTTGTGTGTCCTTGATGGCTTCGGCATAAATTCAGGGTCAAATTCCAATGATTTAAAAAATGCTATACTCCATGCGCACAAACCAACATTTGACGATTTCATGAGAAATTATCCAAACACACTGATTGAGCCAGGTGGCGAAGCTGTGGGCCTCCCCAAGGGCGTGGCAGGCAATTCAGAAGTTGGACATATTAATTTAGGTGCCGGCCGGCCCGTGCGCCAGGATTTAGTGCGCATTGATGAAGCCATTGCGAATAAGTCACTAGGGCAAATGCCCGAGCTTCAAAATTTAATTCAAGCTGCCAGAAAAAATACAAAACGTATTCACCTCTTTGGGCTCTTAAGTGATGGATGCGTCCATTCTCACATTCGACATTTCAAAGAAATCATCAGAATTTTATCTCAAGAGAAAGACCTCTCTATTTTTTTTCACGCATTTATGGATGGCCGTGACACTGCTTCCGACTGCGGAGAAAAATACATCCACGATCTACTCTCAGTTCCCGGTTTTACCTTTGCCTCCATGCAAGGACGAAGCATCGGGATGGACCGTGATCGTCGCTGGGATAAAATCAAGCTGTGCTATGATACATGGACCGGGCAAGGAGTGATAGAAACTATTTCCCCGCAGCTTTATCTGCAGAGGCAGTACCAACAAAAAATCTATGATGAATTTATTACCCCGGTGTTGTTTCATCCTGATTATGCCATGTCTACTGGTGATGCGCTTTTCTGTATGAATTTTCGCCCCGATCGCGCCATCCAACTGGCCTTGACCTTTAACTGGCAGGGATTTAATGAATTTAAAATTAATGTCCGACCTTCATTTTATCTTTGCATGACTCCTTATATTCCTGATGAAGAAAAACTCCCGATTCTTTTCGATAAAGAAAATGTGCCCAACCCACTTTCGCAATATCTCTCTGATCTAGGAATGAAACAATTTAAAATTGCCGAAACAGAAAAATATGCCCATGTCACATATTTTTTTAATGGCGGGCAAAAAAACCCTTTTCCTGGTGAAGAACACGTCTTGATTCCTTCTCCGAGAGAAGTCAAAACCTACGATCAAAAACCTGAAATGAGCGCTTTCTTAGTTACTGACAGAATAATTCAAGCAATCCAATCCTTAAATTATCATTTTATTCTGGTAAATTATGCTAATGCCGACATGGTTGGCCACACTGGCAATTACCAGGCCACAATCAAAGCAATCGAAAGTATTGATCTATGCTTGCGACGCCTCAAAGAGGCCGCAGATAAATCCGGTTATACCCTCTTTTTAACCGCTGACCACGGTAATGCCGACCAAATGATGTATGAAGATGGCCGTCCTCACACCAGTCATACCAATTCTAAAGTCCCCTTCATTGTTATTGACGAACGCCTTCGTCATAAAAAATTACTGACCAAGGAAAACTCAGCACTCATGGACGTCGCCCCTACAGTTCTCAATGCTATGGGGATTGAATGCCCAGCCAACTTTGTCGGTAAAACAATTTTCGAATGATTATTAGGAGATGAACATGAGCAATAAACCTATTAACTCAGTTGGCATCCTCTGTTCTGGAGGAGATAGCCCAGGTATGAATTGTGCTATTCGCGCCATTGTCCGAACCGCAATAGGTTTAGGACTCAAGGCCTATGGCATCCAGCGTGGCTATCAAGGATTAATTGAAAATCAAATCAGACCTTTGGATGTTTCATCTGTCGGTAATATTATTCAAAGAGGTGGCACGATTCTGCAAACTTCTCGCTCCCAAGAGTTCATGACAATAGAGGGCAGAGCGAAAGCGGCGACAAATTTAAAACAACACAATATTGACTCCCTTATTGTAATTGGTGGAAATGGTTCCTTTAAAGGCGCGATGAAATTTTTTGACGAACATGGCATTCCCGTCGCGGGAGTCCCCGGAACTATCGACAATGATATTAGCGGTACCGACTATACGATTGGTTTTGATACGGCAGTGCAGGTGGCTATCGAGGCGGTCGACCGTATTCGCGACACCGCCTCATCCCATGATAGAACCTTCTTGGTGGAAGTCATGGGCCGAAGTAGTCCGGCCATCGCTATACACGTGGCCGTCTGTACTGGCGCCGAAAATATTGTCTTCTCTCAACAAGAAATTCAGTACGATAAGATTTCCGAACATATCAAGCGCGGCATGGCACGAGGGAAAAACTCTTCCATCATTATCGTCACCGAAGGTGACAAACCCGGACTCGCTTACCAAGTACAAGAAAAATTACACAAGGACTTCAATCTTGATGCCCACGTATGTATTTTAGGCCACATTCAACGCGGTGGGGCACCTTCTCATATGGACCGTTTCATTGCTTCGAGAATGGGATACTTGGCAGTCAAATCATTGGTGGATGGAAACTATCCACTGGTCACGGTGTACCGAGATGGGCACGTCACTACGGCACCCTTTAACGAATGTATCCAAGATAAACTTGGATTCGACAAATCGGAACTAGAACTTGTGCGCCTGCTATCTATTTAATGGTATGACTGTGGCCAATTCCGCCTTTACCCCTATTTTTTTTATATTGAGTGTACTGCTCAAAATATCGCTCAGCGGAAGGATTGGGCCAGGCCAATCATAGCTATCTTTATCAAGAAACGTTTTTACTTTTTCACCGGTTGCCGAACAAAATGATTCAAGAAGTGAGTGGATGGGACGAAGATCATTCGGCAAACATACACCCCCATCGCTGGAAAGCTTCCCAAAGGCCAAGCAATCATCCATTTTTTGAATGGGGATTACTCCGGCCAAATACCAGAGAATGAGAAGAAAAGGTAACTCCAGATAAGTAAAAGAAACTCTCTCGGGCAAGAGTTCTGTCCCATCGAGACATAGAATATAGCGCCGTAGAGGTAATTTGACCCCATGCCAACGAGTGAAGTAGATCACTTTTTCTTTGAGGGAACGTGCCAACTTTCCTGCACCTATAATTTCAATTCCCGGCAATCCTTGAGTGGCATAGGCAAAAACATCAACAATTTGGTATTGTCCTTTATATTCTGTCAGACCATACATTTTTCCATTCATTCAGGCCTCGCATGTTGAGCGAACCTTTATGCAAAGAGGATAAATAAAACGTCGAGCTATCTTTATGAAATTGAAGCCTTTTGCCAGCGCTTATCCAGATTATTTGTTCATCAGATTGTCTGGTAAAGAAAAATAGCAGTTGAGTTCGGTTGCGCCTATTGCCGTTTTTTCGCTGACGGTTGATTTCCAAAGAGGAACCTCAGCGGAATATTTAGCTTTTAGCTCCATGCACGATTTTTTGGGCCATTTGCATAAGTCTGCGTATCCCCCGGTGCAAACAAGATTAAGCTGGGCCCCTTCCCCATATTCGCACACGACGTCCTTTTTATCGGCCCGGACAAACGCACGTAAGAGTTTTGGCCGTTCTTCGATCTCCTCGCCTTTTATTATGCAGACAGCTTGTGCCTCTACCAACTTTCCCATGCAATCGATTTTCGACAGCGAATGGGCGGTGATCAGAGGTACATCACGTAAACGCTGACTCTTGCAGGCATCTTGGAAGGAATAAAAAAACTGCCGGGGTTTGATGGCCTGATACTGGACCAGGCCAACCTCGGCAGCCATCACTTTGCCGAAAAATATCAGAACACCTAAAAACCAATGAATCACGATGGGAAAAGGCCTCGTAATTTCATGGCAGTCTCAAGACGTCTAAGTGCTGTAATAAAAGCCGCTTGTTTCATGTCACAGCGATATTGTTCTTGGACAGAACATACCTTATCAAAAGACTGGCGCAAAATGCTATAGAGGCGTTTGTTCACTTCTTCCAGATCCCAGAAAAAGCTCTGCAGCCCTTGCACCCATTCAAAATACGACACAATCACACCGCCGGCATTACAAAGAATGTCGGGAATCAAGAATGCACCTTTCTTTGTTACAATCTGGATGGCCTCTTTGGTGAGCGGGCCGTTGGCACCTTCAGCGATAATACGGGCCTTAACTGTGTGGGCATTATCTTTTGTTACAACTCCATCAATAGCAGCGGGAACCAAAACATCGACTTCCAATCCTAAAAGTTGTTCATTCGAAATACTTGTAGCTTCAGGGTATCCCTTCAAAAATTTGTGGGTGCGTACCCATTCGGTGACGTTCTTAATATTTAAACCCTTGGCATTATAAATGGCACCAGTCACATCCGAAACGGCCACAATTTTTGCACCTTGAGCTGAGAGATCTTCGGCGGCCGGTTGACCAACTTTACCGAAACCGTGGATGGCAACAGTGGTATTTGAACCAATTTTCATTCCTAATTTTTCGGCCGCAAAGTTAATACAAAATGCAACACCTTTTCCGGTCGACTCGGCCCGTCCAAGAGAACCACCAATACTAATCGGTTTTCCTGTTACAACACCGGGAACGGTGTAGCCTTTTAATTGTGAATAGGTGTCCATAAACCACGCCATGGTTTGGCCGTCAGTACCAATGTCTGGTGCTGGAATGTCAATATTTGGGCCAACCATCATATTAATCTCAGTGGCATAACGACGAGTCAGGGCCTGCAACTCCTGCCTGGAGAGATCATTGGGATCAACTTGGACACCACCCTTTGCTCCTCCCAAGGGAAGACCAACGAGGGCGCACTTAAAAGTCATCAACATGGCCAAGGCAGCAGTCTCGGAGAGATCACATTTGGGATGAAAGCGAATTCCTCCCTTGCCAGGGCCAATCGTCATATTGTGTTGAACTCGAAAGCCCAAAAAAGTTTTTATCGTGCCATCATCAAGGCGTACCGGAACGGAAACCGTTAAGGCCCGCTTGGGGTACTTAAGGCGCTCCAAGATATTTGGATCAAGATCCATTGTGGCGGCAGCAGATGTGAGCGTTTCAAAAGCGTCTTGAAATAGTGGACTTTCAAACAAAAAGTTCATAATGACTCCCAAAAAATTAAGGTGCGAAATTTATACAGCGTTTCGAGGGTGTTTGAAAATGGGGGATAGATATTAAAACGGATGACTGAAAATCAGTTGAATAGTTTGGTCGGATTGCTGATTAAACATCATGGTTTTGTCATTTTGCCGACTAGAGTAGCGGGCAATAATGTGGTCCGTTAATGTCTTATCCACCTCACCAACATACTCACCCTTATTTGCATAGTAATTCACCCTCGTCGCAACGCCCAAGGATTTCATACTTTTTGCCACTGTGAGTTCCACACGGCCTGTTGCAGTAACTAAAGTTTGAGATTCCACATAAGGGTTTTCTAAAATGAAATAGGCCTTACCCTGCAAGGCCTGGGCCTTAAAACGTAACCTCACGTGCTCAGAAATTTGGGCCTCCGCTTTGGGCCGCAATGTTTTATGCAATTGCCCAACCGCTCTTAGGGCCGAGTTGTCTTCTGAGTTTTTTACTTCTCCGGCCAGACGCTTATCAAAATAACGAAGCATGTTGGTGCCAATATATCTTTGTCGTTGGGACTCTGTCGGGGCGTCATAAAGTCCAGTTGATTCAAGGTCCCATTGCTCAACAAAGTTTTCTCGCGTTTCCCATTCAGTAATCTGGTTTTGCATATTGTTCAGAACACCAGCGTCATCCTCGACCAAAATTTGTTCCGTCCAAAGCGTTTGTCGCACCGGCACGACCTCCATTTCATCGTCAGGCACCAAATTGGCCGGTTTTCGAAGGGGAATTTCCTCTAACGGATAGGGATAAAGCTGAGCACAGACTGGTGAGGTGACACTAAACAAGGCCAGAAAGATTATGAAAGGCCGTCTGATTTCTAGACAGATGCTTCGACAGGCAGACACCCGCCCACGCCATTTTGACCTTAACCTGTTGAATATAATAAATAATGCGCAAGTCATAGAAGAAGTAACTGCAGGCCATAAGCCAATCACTACTCGGGTCTATTTCCCGTGACTTCTAATGGGGGCAAGGGCAAGAGCAAGGTAGCGGAAACTAAACGCAGAAATTCATACTCTTGAACGGTTATCCGTTTATCACCCTCAATGACCTGCTGACAGGCGGTTAAAAATTTCTTCTTGAAGGAAATAGGGGCCTTTCTCAATCGTGCAAAAGCTTGAGTAATCTCGCCCAACGTTTTTGATGTAACCTGACCTATCGGAAGAGATTTTCCGTAAAGCCCTTTTATGGCATTCTCATAAATTTCAGCAGCTCCTTGCGTTTTTCCTAGGAGTAATAGAAATGAAAGAAGAGTAACGCAGTTCTGTTTTAATTCGTGGGGTAAAAATTGTTTATCAAAAAAAGCATGATGGGCATTGAGTGATTGCCACAACAATTCATAGAGAATAAATTCTCGCGCAGAAAGTTTACCATCGGCCTGAACTAGGGATTTGCAATTCTTAAGAAAATTTGCATCTTCTGCCGGTGTCATCGTTTTAAGCATAGGCATCGCCAAATCAACCAAGGGAAGACGGTACCTCTCCCCAAGAGAACTCAATTGGATTTGGGTGGCCACGATGTCCTGCCAAAGTTGGGGTGTCTTCTCAAAATATTTTTGCTGCAGCTTTTGCACCTCACTATTGGAATCAAGAAAAAGGGCATAGCAAAGTATCTGGGCACCTTCTTTCTTCTGGCCTAGGTCGTGTACATTGACCGGAATTGTTTGGAGAAGTTGCTTGGCCGAAGAAACACTTTCTCTAGTAACACGCCCCACTTTTCCAACCACTGGCGCAAAATTGGAAAGAGCAGGATGCCCATCGACCTGCGCTCTATCTTCCCCATTCTTTGAGTCCACTTCTATTCCATCAAGCAGCTGCCGATCAATGGCCTTAATACGCTCAATCAGAGGTGGATGGGTGGCCAGGAATGAAAAAAAAGTACTCACGGCCTCACCAAAAAACAAATGCCCAATTTCAGAGGCCCTAGGAAGAGTAATCTCTGAGCCAAATTTCAGGGCCAAAATTTTCTTGAGTGCGCCACCAATCCCCTGAGGATTTCGGGTAAATTGAACGGCTGAAGCATCGGCCAAAAATTCTCGCTGTCTTGAAATGGCGGCCTTGATCAGTTGCGCAAAAAACATTCCCAAACTACCGCAGGTAAAAAAGATAAAGCCAATACCTGCAAGACCATTACCTTTTTTGCTAGCAGCTAAATGCCTGCCTCTGTTGGAGCGTAGCATGAAATTGCCAAGCTCTACCAATGCTGACAATCCAAAGAGATACCCCATCAGCTTAATATTGAGTTTCATATCACCATTCAAAATATGACTGAACTCATGCGCCACGACTCCCTGGAGTTCCGCGCGCGTGAGTTGATCAATGGCCCCGCGTGAGACTGCTATCACTGCATCATCAATCTCATACCCTGCGGCAAAAGCATTGATGGATGACTCGCGCTCCATCATGAAAATAGCAGGGACTGGAGTACCAGAAGCCAGCGCCATTTCCTCCACCACATTAATATATTTTTTTATCTGCAGATCGCTGGTTGTGAGATCTACGGGAAAGGCACCCACCATTTTTGCAATATGTTTTCCACCGCCAGAGAGTAAAAATATCTTAACCACTGAACACAGTAAGATAACAATAATGATCCCTATAAAAATAAAAGAAAAAAATTGATGATGCAAAATTGTCTCAAGAGGAGGTGTGATCTTTGGATTCATCTTATACAAATAAGTCAGAATCAGAAAATACGCGATAATAAATGCTGTCGACAGTACGGCCATCGTATAGAGAAAGATTAATTTTCTTGTCTGAGCGCGGGCATGCTCTTGGTTTTGAAAAAAGTTCATCCTCAGGACTCCAAGTCCTTAAAATTTCACCTTAACGGCTTCGCGTGATTTGGGATCTTCGACGATGAACTGGGTAGCTGGAGAAAAATTAAACATTCCAGCAATCACATTGTTAGGAAAGACCTCACGAGCGGTATTATATTCCATGACTGAATCGTTATAGGCCTGTCGAGCGAAAGATATTTTATTTTCAGTGGAGGTAAGTTCCTCCATTAACGAAGCCATGGTGGCATTGGCCTTGAGATCGGGATAATTTTCAGCCAAGGCAAAAAAAGACCCCATATTTTTTGTCAACAGTCCCTCGGCCTGAGAAAGGAGTTGCATGGTTCCAGCATCAGCAGGATTTTGCGCCACATTCACTTGTATTTTCTGGGCCTGATTACGGGCCTCGATGACTTTTTGCAAAGTCTCTTGTTCATGCTTCATATAGGCCTTCGCTGTTTCTACCAAATTGGGAATAAGGTCATAACGACGGACGAGCTGAATATCAATTTGTCCATAAGCATTCTTAAATCTATTCCGTAATCTGACTAGACCGTTGTATATGGAGATAAGCATCAGAAAAAAGAAGCCGACTACTCCAATAAGAATGATCAAGGGGAGAAACATGGCCTTTCCTTTTTTATGAAAGATTCTCTTCCAAACTGTCTTTGCTTCCCATCATCTGAATAAAAGAATTCGTGTTTACTGTGTGGGATACTTTCAAAGCGTCTTTGTTCTCATGCTTCAGAAGCTTTTTAAGATCATTTCGCTTGGTAACTTCACCAGAGATAATTTTCTTTTCAATTTTCTGTTTAGTAGGTCCAAGGGGGAGGCCTTCCAGCTCTAACAGAACATATTTTTCTACATCGTACTTCTTGGCTGCTTCACGAATTTCTGGAGAGAGTCGAGCAATTAGTAAACCCCGATGCACCTCAGACTTCGAAATCCCAAGCGCTTCAACGATTTTCCTTTCAGAAGCTTGGGTTGCCGCATGGTAATTAAAAATACCCTCTGCCTTATCAACGTAATGTAATTCTTCTCTGGAAGAATTTTCAGAAAACTGGATGGCCATCAACTCTTCATTACTTTTATTTTCAAGAATAAAACATGGAGCTGATTCCTGTTCAATTAATCCCATTGCGCGAAAACGACGCTCACCACAGATTAACCGATAAATAGAATTTTGGAGATGAATGACCAGGGGTTGAATAAGACCATTAGTTCTTATGTTTGCGGCCAGTTCGCGAATAGAATCATCATTGAACTTTGTCCGTACTTGTTCCTTAACTTGTATGTCCTTGAGTTTGATTTCCGCCAGTCGCGCACCCTCAAGCAATTTTGAATCAGAAAAACGATAGAGCTGATCATTGAAAGAAATACTTTTACGCTCTTTTTTTGATACCCGTGGGGCGAAATCTTTGCTCATAAAAAACTCCTATGGAACTCGACAATTTAGAGGTCAGACAGTCCTAGCGTTTTCCACAAGGCTTCATAGTCTTGGCAACCTTTGGAACTCTTTCCTGTCTTGCTGCCCATTTTGCTACCCATCTTAAAGATAGGCCGCCCAAGAGAAATAGACTCTTGCATCTGAACCAAATTGCGAATGGCCGGAGTAACTTCGTAGGCCTGAGATAATTCTTCCAATCTTTGACGTTCGATTTTACGGCGCATATTAACCATGCTTGGAACGATATGAAATACTAGCTTAGGATTTTCAGTTTCTTTGATGATTTCAAAAGTATCCATTAATTCTTCCAAACCATCGATAGAATAATCTTGCGCTTGGGTAGGCACCAAAACTCTATCGGCCGCAACTAACGCCATAATGAGTTCATCCCCCAACATTGGTGGCGTATCGATCACGATATAATCAAATTTTCCCCTGGCCTCTTCCAAGCGCATCCGCAACAATCGCTCTTTTCGTCCAGCATTCTTTCTAACTTCGGTTTCTGATAGGATTAAAAGCTTCGAGAGATTGGCCAAGTGACGACTGGCGGGGACCAAAGTGATATTGTGATGAAAATCGTCCTTGCCTTCAGAAGCAACAGTGATATCCGCCAGTTTAACATCACCAATAAGCCATTCTGGAATGAGAGTACGTTGGATATTTACTCCAAACGTTGAACTCAAATTTCCCTGAGAATCAAGATCTATGACAAGCACCTTTTTGCCTCGCTCGGCCAAGTGACATGCCAGTTGGTAGCACTGCATCGTCTTGCCAACACCACCTTTGTTATTCCCTACTGTGAAGACTTCCATGTTTCCTCCTATTGGGCCATAAAACAGGGCCCACGAGTTGGTCTGCGAGAGTGATCGACATCATGTGATTTCTCGATAAAAATCAGACCATTACATACAGTTTAAATGGACTTACATGGCCCGTCAAAATCATTTAGAACGTTGCACCGCACTATCTTCTGCAATAATTGGCCAGGAACCCCAACGACAATTGTTACGTCTCGTGCTAAAAGGAGGACATTTTAATTTTAAATCGAGGTTATCAATATGAGTATTAAGCAGATTGCCCCTGATGAGCTTAAAATAAAACTTGATAATGGTGAAGATGTTATCTTTATTGACTGCCGCGAGCGCGATGAATTTGAGGAAGGACATATTCCACAAGCTCAGTTCATCCCCCTTTCTCATTTCGAAAAAGAAATTGAGAACATTATGAACAAGAATATCGAAATCGTGGTGGCATGTCGGAGTGGCCATCGAAGCATGAATGCGTGTGAAATTCTTGACAGCAAAGGGTTTACCAATATTTCCAACCTTTCGGGAGGAATTCTTGGATGGATTGAGGATGGACTTGAAATCATCCGCGAATAATGTCACGAATGGTGCCAAGAATAGTGTCAAGGCCGCTCCCATTAACTTCCACAATGATGAGAAGGATGATTATCTCCCCTCTATCAGTGAAAAAGAACTTTCCGATGAGAAAGTCCTATCGGAGTTGAATCAACTCCATGCTGAATTACGTGAACAAGTGATTGTTTTAGGCCACCATTATCAACAAGATGACATTATCCATTATGCCGATGTTACTGGGGATTCTCTGGCACTGGCACGAGAAGCCAAGGCCAGTACCCGCCCTTATATCATATTTTGTGGTGTCCATTTTATGGCGGAAACCGCCGACATTTTGAAACGCCCAGAGCAAACTGTTATCCTTCCCGATTTGCAGGCCGGCTGTTCCATGGCAGATATGGCCAACCGCCAACATATCGATCAGGCATGGGCAACCCTTAAGCAGTGGACAAAGGAACGTATTATTCCAGTTACGTACATTAATAGTGATGCCAAGCTAAAAGCTTTTGTCGGTGACAATAATGGGGTTATTTGTACATCCTCCAACGCCGAAAAAATCATACGCTGGGCGTTCAAGCAAGGTGAAAAATTACTCTTTTTTCCCGATCAACATTTGGGCCGCAATACCTGCTACAAAATGGGTATTCCCCTCGATCATATGGTGACCTATAACCCCAGCATGTGGAATGGCGGTCTGACGCCAGAGCAGGTGGCCCATGCAAAAGTCATCTTGTGGTATGGATATTGTTCTGTTCATCAAGGTTTTACCCTAGAGCAAATCAAGCAAGTGCGCGCACAGCGACCGCAAGCGACGGTCATCGTGCATCCGGAATGTTGCTTTGATGTCACTCAAAATGCCGACGTCGCCGGGTCTACCAATTTTATTATTAATTATATTCGTCAGGCGCCGGCCGGGGCCTCGTTTGCGATAGGTACAGAAATAAATTTAGTGAATCGTCTGGCACGAGAATGCCCGGATAAAACTATTTTTTCCCTAGGTCCCTATCAGTGTCTATGCACAACAATGTATCGCATCCGTCCTCGATGGCTCTTGGCCGCTTATCGGTCGATTAAAGCGGGTTCTCCTATCAATGTTATTCATGTCGATAAGGATATCAAACGAAGTGCCTTGATAGCGCTCGAACGAATGCTGGCCATAAGCTAGAAGCCAGGAGAGAAAAATGATCATCTATGCCGACTACAACGGAAGTTCTCCCATAATCAAGGCCGTAAAAGAATACCTTATCAGTCGCCTAGAAAAAGATGGTCCCTACGCCAACCCCAATGCCATTCATTTCTTGGGTGGTAAGTGCCTTCGTGGCCTAGAGACGGCGCGACGAGTTTGTGCTAACGTTTTAGGCGCTCGACCAGATCAAATTTTCTTTAATAGTGGTGCCTCCGAGGGTATCTCTACCATCTTTCATAGTATAGCAAGACGTGCCAAAGAACAGGGTAGACAAACTATTTTGATTTCACAAATTGAACACTCCGCTACTCTGGCTGCAGCCACCTCCTATGAAAAGGAGGGAATGAATTTAATTTGGATACCCACCCTTGCCTCTGGAGTTGTCGATTTAGAATTTATTAAAAAAACATTGGAAACCCGCTCTGATGAAATTTGCTGTATTGTCGCAATGGCCGCCAACAACGAAACAGGGGTTATTCAGCCTTACCACGAAATTGGGAAGTGTTCCGAAGAAAAACAGGTCCTCTTCTTTTGCGATACCACACAATTAATTGGTAAAGCTGAATTTGATTTTGCCAACTCTCATATCGACTTTGCCGTCTGTTCCGGTCACAAATTAGGGGCCTTACCCGGTACAGGACTACTGCTTGCCAAACAACCGACCTTGCTTCAACCAATCATCTTTGGGGGTGGGCAGGAATTAGGAAAACGTGGGGGCACTCAAAATTATATTGGGGCCGAGACCCTGGCGATTGCACTTCAAAATTTCCAAGAAAATCTTAGAGAAAATAAACCTAATCTGATGACAATCATTAACCAACGCAATAACTTTGAAAAAAAAATCAAAGATGCCCTACCTAGTATTGTTATTTTTGGCGAAGAGGCACCGCGATTGGCCAATACTACTTTTCTGGCCTATCCAGGGATTATGGGTCAAGCCATTCAAATTGAACTTGAATCAAAAAATATTTTTGTTACAACATCCTCAGCCTGTTCTGATAATGAGCCGGCCACTTCCAAAGTATTACAGGCGATGAACATAAACGATGCTGTTGGTCGTGGGGCCATTCGCATTTCCTTCGGTCTCTATTCGGATCCAACCGATTATGAGAAAATAGCTGACGCGATTATTTTGGCATACAATAAACTACTTAAAATACAAAGTTACTAATTTTGAATAAAAAATTTCTAGCCTTACAAATTGCAATCATCCTTTTTTTTGCTGCCATGTTTTTTGAAATAATTCCAAGACCGGCAGTAGAAGGAAAACGCTTATATACTAAAAGTTTCTCCCCTTCCTTTAGTGAGATTCAGGAAGATTCTCCCGATTTTATAAAGCTTAGCATCGGGATGACCGGCCTTCTTAAAACCGATCTTCAAGGCGATTCATTGCCTATCATTGAGACTTTTAAATCAGATACCGGCAAAACATGGAATGCCCAATCAGCCGGCGCACTTGTCTTGCAACAATATATCCAAATCTTGAGAGAAAAATATGGAGAGGATTTTCTCTTGCTTTCTATGGGTGGAATTTTTCAAACAAATCTTATCAGTAACCCTACTCAAGATGGTATTTTTCCTCTACGGGAATTATTACAAAATTTTCATGCGATTCATGCAGATTTTGAAAAGAATTCTCAATTTAATTGGCCAGAGGGTCTCCCATGGGTGGCCTCAAATGTCTACAGTATAGGGAATCGTTCAAACGTCATCTCGGCCTCGGTAAAACCCTATCTTTTGCTTGAGCGTCGCGGTCTTCGTATCCTGATTGTCTCTATCTCCGAAGCCGACGAACGAGGACTCCCTGGTCGATCGTTAACCTTTCATCGCGATCCAGTAGGTGCCTTTACACAAATACGGCAGGGCCTTGGCAAAACTCAACCCAATCTCATTATCGTACTCTACCGAGGTGATGGCCTGTGTGTTTCAAAGCACACAGAAAAGGGACTGACTTGGGAAGAAAGTGCCAGTGCTGAATTGGAATGCAATAAAAATAAAGGACCTTTCAAATTCCTTCGCCGCCTCCCCCCAGGCACAGTTCATTTACTTGCACTGACAGACCCCTATAATGCGTTTGGTGTACATTCCGAAACGGCCATTCTGCAAGTGGGTGACCGCGGCAAATATATCGGCATGGTTGATTTTTTCTTCGATAAAAAAAATAAAATTCTTCGCAAAGAAAAAACACGCTTTCACACTTTCATAAAAACCTGCCATTTCTTTCACCCAGAAACGCTTGATTGCACCCCGACGTCTAATTATGTTGAGCAGGACACTCCGAATGGAGCAAAAACAAAATATCAAAAACCCGCATTCTTTTATGGACAACAAATCCACGTTCCCGACAAGAAGGACTGGCCCTAAAGACAGATTTGAACGCCATGTTCATTACAGAACGGTTTCAAACCAGGCCGACAAATTCCACTTTTGAGTCCTGCCGTGCATGCCCCTTCGATAAGACCAGTCGGCACGCCAGATTTATCCACATCGCTCAAATAGTGGTGCCCTCGTGGACACGCTGGCGTTTCTTTTTCACCACACTGTCCAGAACCACAGACTCGATGAAAGGTTGCTGTGCAGCCATAGGCATTAGCGCTTTGTGAGAAGATGGCACAACGATGACAGACATCCTCTCCTTTAACCTGGCACTGATCATCGACCGTCCGACACATGGAATCGATCTTGTCGATTGGGCCACCATACCAGAGAATTTTTGCGTCAATTTTTCTCCCTTTCTCCAAGAGCGGCCCCAATTGCACACCTGGTTGATATCGCTCCGCTTGGGTGTAGACACCACGAAGATCCCATTG
This sequence comes from uncultured Bdellovibrio sp., assembly GCA_964359085.1. Taxonomy (GTDB): domain Bacteria; phylum Bdellovibrionota; class Bacteriovoracia; order Bacteriovoracales; family Bacteriovoracaceae; genus GWA2-49-15. The sequence goes on from CAYHRT010000036.1 coordinate 16,368, forward strand.
GTGTAATCTCCGAGGCGTTGTTGGGTGTTTTAAAAATCCTGTCGGAATATTATAAAAAGGGATCGACCACTCTAAGGCACGGCCGTGATAGAAAAATTTCAAAATGAAGTGGTTGGGGATCATGTCCTTACCCAGATTATCCATAATCCCGGGATAGGTGAAATAGACTTGAAGTTGATCAACTCCGGATAAAAAAGCAAATGAATTTCTTACAAATTTATCACTACAATTTTCTTCTACTCCAACTTCCACAACTTTTAACAGGCCAGGTTGCTCCAATGCTTCATTATCAGTGTGATGTGGAATGAGATAATAGAGACAGTGAGCATACCCTTGGCCATTAAAATCTAGCCCCACTACTCTCAAAATAGGCCACCAAGTTAATGGAGGTCTCGATAGCGCCACGCCATTGTTGAATGTCTTGGCATTCAGTTTTTCAATACTGATTGCCGATGGCCAGAGTGCCTGAATCTTATTCACAAATAAGTGCTCAGGCAGAATGGCTTGATCATCACCGTTGTTTGCTTGTACTTTAGTAACACAGGCAAATACCATGAGTGCATAACTTAGGATCAGATAATTAAACAACCGAGGACGCAGAAATAATGTCGCCGGCATTCTGTACGTCCTGTACATCATAGTCGCTCCTCGGCAATTTCACGCATACAACGAAATCCGACATTAATATCTTCTTCACCACCAGGTAAATCTAGGGGGACGACCTTCCGTTTTCCCGATGTTGAATCAAACATAGTAAAATGATCCGCTGAATGGCCTTCACCATCCCAATGTCCCCGGACTCCCAAGCGATGCCAGGCGGAGGAAAAAGGAAAATATACGCTAGAAACCTTGAGATTCAATTCTGGCTCTAAGGGGTTATCCAGATATTCCATAACTCCACCTAGAATTTGAAATAGACCGGAAAAGCTGGAGGAATCGCGCGAAAAAGATTTCCATGCAACTTGTGTTCGACACTCTTGAGCATAGATCATCTGACAATTTTCTTGATTAATCTGGGATTTATCTCCTTGAATGATTTTATAAACAAAAGAATCCTTTTCTCTATGCCCCCAAGGGTAGGGCCCCCGCGATACAAATTCTGGCAATGGATCATTTAAGCGTAGAGGGAAAAAAGAGGCGGCGTCAAAGACAAGGGCACTCATCAAAGTTTTTCCCTTATATTGACAAAAGGCCTGCATCTCTTGAGGAAGCAATTTCACAAACGGCAATGCTGGGGCACGTGCCGAATGACGAATGCGCTCATCCAATTCTTTAGGCAATCTCACAAAATCGGCCCATTCTCGCACATCACGTTCGGTGACCAAATAGCGATCAAAAACGATTAATCGCCCGATTGAATCCCACAAAAAATCGTTCCCACGTTTGCTAGGTACGCCGTAGGCATACTTTCTTTGAGGTAGAAAAGCCTCATGGCAACTATCTTCCAAAAAAACTTCTTGCGAATAGTTGGGTAATTCCTTAATTTGTAATTTAATGCTGATTCCAGCGTGAAAAGAAAATGGATTGTCACTCGATGAACGATTGGAAACTTTATAGACACGTGGCTGACCAGCATTCGTCATGTAGTCTTCAAGCAGGACGACATTAAAATGACTGGTGCCAGTTTCAATTTTAATCGACCGACCTTTGCCAAAATAACATTGAAGAAAATTTGGATTACAGCGTAAAAAAATATCACTCGTATTGGCAGATTCACCCAACCACTCAGAGCAGGCAAGCTCACCACTTTGCCACAATCTTTCCTGATCCCCCTTAAACCAAAGAGCTTCCATTTGCTCCACAGCACGGCGTAATAAATGAGCTACCTTGGCCCGCTCGGCCCAAAGTTCTGCATTCTGTCTTGGAAGATAATAATCTTTGTAAAACTTCCATCCCCCGGTACCAAGCAGGACAAGCATGGTACTTAGACCAAGCAAAAAGATCAGTTTTTTTCGCTTCATGACGATACTCGAAAACACCAGTACAATAACCTCTAGGCTAAAATTTTGAAGCCTTATATAAGGACATTATTTATGAAATGGATGGATGATGCAAGCAAAGAGGATCAAAGTCGAAACGAGGTTCTGTCGTTTCATGAGTATATGGAGGTTTTTGAGCAAAACCCACAAAGGGCCACCAGACCATCCTATCGGTACCTGTTGGATATGCTTGCTTCTTATCATAAAACTACCTCGACAAATTATACCCTTTTCGAAATTCTTCATGATGATGCACCCGCAGTTTACGGCCAACATAAAATACTTGAGACAATTATCCAAAATCTAAAAAATTTCAGTGAAGAAGGTTTTAATAATAAATTCATCCTTCTTGTCGGCCCCAATGGTTCGGCAAAATCAAGCTTCATTCGAAAATTCATGAAAGGGGCGGAGGATTATTCAAAAAGCCCCGAAGGAGCGCTCTATTCGTTTAGTTGGGTTTTTCCCATCGATAATTTTGTCAAAGGCTCTCTTGGTCTCACCTCAAAGATTACCGGCAGCGAGCTTAACTCATATGCACATCTCGAAGACAAAGATATTAGCGCCATTTTGCCCTCAGAAATGCGCGACCATCCACTTCTCCTTGTACCGGCCAATCACCGTCGCCAGCTTATCGACGAGACAATGGGGCATGACAAAGAATTACTCGACTCTGTAAAAAAATCCTATCTTTACCGAGGTGATCTCTCTAAGAGAAATCGCATGGTGTATGATGCTCTCTTGAAAAATTATAAGGGTAACCACAAAGAGGTGCTAAAGCACGTCAGAGTTGAGCGTTTTAATATTTCACGACGTTATTCAATCAGTGCTGTCACGATAGAGCCGCAGTTGCATGTCGATGCGACTGTCCAGCAGATCACGATGGATCGTCGCCTGGCTTCGCTCCCCCCCAGCCTACAGTCCTTGAATCTCTTTCAGATTCAAGGTGAGGTCATGATGGCCAATCGAGGTATTCTTGAATATTCTGACTTATTAAAACGCCCCTTAGATACTTTTAAATATCTCTTGATGACCATGGAAACGGCCAATATCAATCTTCAGGGGATATTAACAGAATTAGATATTTTCTTTATCGGCACCAGTAACGAAATTCATCTTTCTGCTTTTAAGCAACACCCCGACTATAACTCCTTCAAGGGCCGCTTTAACTTTATCAAAGTTCCTTACCTTCTTGACTACCTTGAGGAAGAGAGAATATATGCCGAACAAATTGAGGGATTGCGGGATCGAACTATCTTTGAACCTTTTGCACTTCGCGCACTTTGCTTATTTGCCATTATGACAAGACTGAGATCCCCCCAGACCAAGGATTACGAAGATAAAAAACTATCCCACATTGCCACGGACCTCAATCCTATTCAAAAGGCCCTGCTTCTTTCATCCAAGCATGACATGCCTGATGGCATGGACAGTGAATCTAAACAAGTATTAAGAGTGGGAATTAAGGATATCACTGATGAATATGAGCACGATTCTCTCTATGAAGGCAAGTTTGGACTTAGTCCACGAGATATTAAAAAGATTATTTACCAGTTATCAGAAACTCAGACTCACATTACCTTCATAGAAGTCTTGGAATATTTAAAAGACTTACTTGCCAAGAAAGGAGATTATGACTTTCTCAATATGACTCCGCACGGAGATTACCACCATCCTGCGCGTTTTTTGTCTTTGATCAAAACATTGGCCCTTGATCTCTTTGATCGCGAACTACGAGACAGTCTAGGTTTAGTCGATAATCGAACATACGAAGACTATATTCGTCGCTACATTACCAATATTAATGCCTATATTAAAGGCGAAAAAATAAAAAATGAAATCACCGGAAAGTTTGAACCCTTTGATGACTTTTTTATCAAAGAATTTGAAAGCAATATTGCCCTCAAGGAAGATGTGCAAAAATTCCGCAGTTTTTTGATTGCAAAGTTAGGGGCATACTCGCTGGACAATCCAGGTAAATCGATTGTCTACGCCACTGTATTCCCGGACATTGTAGATGCACTAAGAGAATCCTTTAGAACCGAACAAAAGAAGTGTATTGAAAACGTCGCAAAAACTATTGTTTTCTACGAAGCAGAACTTACCGGAAATGCAGAAGCTAAAAGTGGGGCACTTTCTGAAAATGATAGAAAACAAATTCTCACAGTGATCGGAAATTTGGAATTACGCTATAAATACTCTCGGGAGGGAGCCTTGGCGCTGCTGAAATACCTCATTAAGGAACGCTACTAGTTATACCAGGAAATCCCATATGTTGGTTGTAAATAAGTCTTTCCAACAGGACTCATATACCGTGATTTTAGAGGTTACGGAGACATCAAAAGACTTAAGACTTGATCAATTCTTGCAACTCTATCTCTCGTCTCTTTCAAGAGAATTTATAAAAAATAAAATAAAAGCTAAAGATGTTCTTATTTTAGGACGCCCTGGAAACTTGAGACCTGCCACCAGAGTTCTGAAAGGCGAGCGCGTTCAACTTTTCATTCAACGTTCTCACGAAGAAGATGAATACTGGAATGGCCAACAACTCACGCTTCAAAAAGATCCCTTTGTCATTTTTGAAGACAATAATATTATTGTGATTTCCAAACCGCCCTATATGACAACTCATCCTACAGGACGCCACCTTTTCTATTGTGCAACGGTATATTTTGAAAATATCCATAAACACATGATTCACTCGATTCACCGAATTGATAGAGAAACATCGGGCATTCTCTTGCTCGGTAAAAACCCCGCGACTGCCAATATTCTCTCCACCGAATTTGAAAATAATCATGTCAAAAAAGTATATTTTTTTATTGCTAAAAAACGTCCGCGTCCCTCTGAGTATGCCACTTTCCATGCCAATGAACGAATGGGCCCATTGGATGACGGTCCTAAGCGGGTTTTTATTCACGCCTTTCCAGAAAGCTCACAGCAAGGGAAAGAGGCCAAAACTTATTTCGAAATTTTTTGGCAAAATCAAGACTATGCTCTTGGTTTGGCCTTTCCCGTAACTGGGCGTCAGCACCAGATCCGGGTACATGCTTCGACCCATGGTTTACCTCTGGTGGGAGATAAGCTCTACCTCGGCAATTACCCAATGTTTCAGCGTTTCAAAGACCATGTTGCCACACACGAGGATCATGATTTTATGGAACTGCCACGCCAGGCCCTTCACGCCACGGCATTGAAAATTACTTACCAGAATAATTCACAACTTTTCCTATCTCCATTGCCTTATGATCTGTGCACTTGGATCCAAAACAAACTTCATCTGGAAGTTGAACCAATTGAAAAAGAAATTGAACGACGAATTATGTCCAGGATAGATGGTATGCCGACGTGAAGTCCAGTGTGCCAAAGCACAGTGGTCGGAGGAGCGATCGTCGGCCAGAATTATTTCCTGGAGAGATAATCCAAATAATTAAGTACACCGTAAGGGCCTTCGTTGTGCTCCCCAATCAGCATAACACTGGGTTTATAATTTAATTCTTCGACTATCTCCCGAATGTTGGAGACTCCAACGGTATTTTTCATTTCTTTAAAAACACTCTCATCATTTTTTGAATCACCAAAATAAATGCAATCGTCCATCGCAATCTCATGAGTATGATGGGCCATGAAATGTGTCATCCCCTTAAATTTATCAACGTCACCACACCAAAAATTCAAATGCACACTGGAACATGAATAGTTCACTTGATGGAGCTGCATAAAGGCACTCAATTCTTTCAACCGTGGTTGGGCCAGGCCTAATTCAATCGCTCGATCAGCAACACGACCGATGCTATCACTCGTCATAGGCAGATCAGGAAATTTTTCCTTCAGTAACAACACAAAATTTTTCAGACGATTTAATTCCTGCTGAGGCAAAAGTGGATAATCGCAAATAAAATTACTATGATCTCGAAGGGTAAGCATTCCTCCCCCTTCAGAAATCACCGCCGAAACATCCGTATGGGTAAGAAGGAAATGCCCCCAGGAAACTGAGCGGCCAGTCACGATCACTAATTCACTTTTTTTTGCTTTAATCAGCTCAAGAATATCAAAAAAAAAGGAACCCAAACTCAATCCATAAGTAAGGGTTCCGTCAAAATCGCTAAAAATGATCCGAGGAAACATCTTTAGCGAAACTAGTTAATGGGATAGCTCACGCCCATAAAAATGGCCGTGAAACTGTTTTTTAGACCAGCAGTAATTTCTATGTTGCCGATCAATTTTTCGTAACCTTCGATAAATTTCATAGGAGCATTGGCCCCAACCGCTAAATCAAGGGTCGTCATATAAGTATTCCTGTCACTATTTAGCGAGACACCATAGGGGACAGCAAGATACGGGAAA
>CAYHRT010000037.1:0-22361 GCA_964359085.1 uncultured Bdellovibrio sp.
TATAGCGGAGTGATGCGAAGTTATGGAAATAGGCATCAAGGTGGATCATCATTTTATAACTTTGGTTCTTAGCTGAATTTGTCTCTCATAACTAACTGAAAGATAAAGCAAGGCCGACTAAATAAGTTGGCCTTGTTCTTTTTATGGCAGTTTTTTCCTCATGATAATTTTCAACCTGCCGAACAAGTTAACGATGAAGAGTAAGAAGAAAATGCAGGACCACAGAAAACTACTTGTACGCATGTGTCATCAGTGTGGTCATGCCAATGAATCTTACAAGGAATTGGAACGCTGTCAGAAGTGTTCTAAGGCATTTTTACCCCTGATGTATGCTACGTCAGGAGATGCAAAAACCACCAAAGAGTATAAAAATCTTTTTCAAGAATCGGCCGAAGTCGATCCCGAAGATGTAATCAAGGGTTTGGCCGTCGTCTGGGATTAAGGCACCGTAAAATTTCAAAGACAAAGTAAGCATGTCCATGCCAGACTGAAAAATAAAATGAGGCGACATGCAACCCCAAACCACCTCTCATTCTCAAGTAGATCTTCATCCCATCCTCGTAGCGCTTCTTGATCGCCGTGGATATAAAGGCCAGTCAGGTGTGGGTGAATTTTTGTCTTGGGATTTAAAAAAAATGGCCGATCTCGCTGCCCTCAAAGACCTAAATAAGAGTGCTAATCGCATTATTCAGGCCATAGAGCGCGGAGAAAAAATTGGTGTTTATGGCGATTACGATGTGGATGGTACCAGCGCTTGTGCTCTTTTATATTTCTTTTTTAAAATGCTCAAGGTAAGTGTGGATTTGATTCAGCCTTCGCGCTTTGTCGAAGGATATGGCATTCACCCAAGTAATATCGAAGCCGCTGCAAAAAGAGACATCAAAGTTTTAATCACGGTGGATTGTGGCATCACGGCCCATGATGCCGCTCGCAGAGCACGTGAAATGAATCTAGACTTAATTATCACGGATCATCACAAAGAAGCGAAAGAAGGATTACCTGAAGCTTTTGCCATCATCAATCCCAACAGAACAGACGAGAATCCTAATTCAATTCTCAAATCGCTGGCCGGTGTCAGCGTTGCCTTTTGTTTGGCCTTAGAAATAAAAAAAATCTTGGAAGGGCAGAATCGATCTGTCGCTAGTCTCTACCCCCTTTTACAATTCGTGGCGCTCGGAACCATTTGTGATCTTGCTCCCATGACTCCCACCAATTTAAAATTGGCGCGACACGGACTCAAGCAAATGGCGGACTCTTGCTATAGTGGTTTCCGTTCTTTTTTCACTCCTGAAGAGAGGGCAGCCGGTAAGGTTCTTAGTGAAAAATGCGGTTTTTATATTGGGCCTATGATTAATTCCAAAGGTCGGCTCGAACATCCTGAGAAGGCTCTAGAACTTCTTATTGCGGAAGATTCTGATCGCGCCTTCCTCTGCTATAACCAGTTAGATATTTCTAATCGAGAAAGAAAAATGATTCAGGCCAGTGTTTTTGAACTGGCCCGTGAACAAATTGTGCGTGATCTCACGGATGATGATCCCGTGGCGTCCGTTGCTTATTCTCCCGATTGGCATGAAGGTGTTATTGGAATTGTCGCTTCAAAATTAGTTGATACCTTTAAAGTTCCCGCCATCGTTTTTACTAAGTCCAATGAAGAAGGGTTACTCAAGGGGTCGGCCCGCAGTGCCGGAGAATTAAATATTTTTGAAATATTACAAAAGTTATCACACTTCTTTGTACGCTTTGGGGGGCATAAGGCCGCAGCCGGTGTTTCCCTAAAGTTGGAAAATTTATCCGCCTTCACTCTAGAATTTAAAAAGATGTTGCGCACACTTCCTTCCATGCTTAGGACCGACAATGACACTTTTGATTTAGAAATTAAGGCGCATGAGATAGGACCAAAACTGGCCCGTGATTTGGAAATGTTGGAACCCTTTGGAAATGGAAATGAGCGGCCAACCTTTAGAGTACGGGATCTCCAGCTTGAATCATACGAACTCATGCGTGATGTTCATGTACGATGGAACCTAGTCAGCAAGTCTGATCCGAATCATCGCCTGAAGGGCGTGAGCTTTAATTATATTGGGAAATGGCAGGCCATCCATCCGGAAGAAATTTTTAAAACTTGTGTCACTCGTCCGCACTCAACGCCAGTCATTGATTTTGAGCTGGGAATCAACCGATGGAAGGGCAAAGAGTTTGTGCAGCTACAAATTAAAAAAATCCAGATGAGCTAAACTGCCATTCGCTGAATCGTGACCTTCTCAATAATCACATCATTGGCAGGACGATCCATAGCGCCGGTTGCCACACTGCCAACTTCTTTTATGACATCCATTCCTTCGATTACGCGGCCAAAAACCGTATGGCGACCATCGAGATGGGGAGTCGGGGCGAGGGTAATAAAAAACTGACTACCATTGGTGCCAGGCCCGGCATTGGCCATCGATAGAATTCCGGCCTTGTCATGACGCAATTTCGGATTGAATTCGTCCTTGAAGCGATAGCCTGGGCCGCCAGTCCCAGTGCCCAAGGGACAGCCACCTTGAATCATAAAACCTTCAATGATTCGGTGAAATTTTAGACCATCGTAAAAAGGTCCTGTGCGCGTAGACTCCTGGCGACCTTCCGCCAAGTTAATAAAATTCCATACCGTTTCTGGACATTCTGTGGCAAACAGTTCGATGGTGAATTCACCCAAGGTGGTTTTAAACTTCGCTTTGGGGCGAGTTTCTTTTTCTTCTCTGTAATCACTTTTTGTTACCATACATGTCTCCTGTAAATAAATTAAAAATCATGAATGGCCGTCGTACCCTCAAGTTCTAGCGGCCATTTTTTTCCTCGTGAATATAAATGCAATTCCTGTTCTTTGGCAAAAAATCCTTCTAAATAGAGTTTGCTTCCCGCGCCCATGCTCAAATCAGGGCGAAAAGGGGTCATGGCATCTGTACCTAGGACGCGTATATTGTGATCGGCCACTTTTTCCTGCTCGAGCACTTTTTCTAAATCTAGGGAAGTTAGACAAAAAGAAATCATCACAGGATGACCGGACTGGGCCCAGTTATGGTTGAGTAAGGTCTGGGCCACACCGGGTTTGAAGGTTGGTACCTGACCTGCTTCTGCTGGCCACTGCAAAAGAGAATCAATCCATAGGAAATTAATGCGTTTAAAAGTTGGTACTTTGAAGGAATAAAATTTGGCCTGGGCACGATCAATCGCCTGGTAAAATAAGAGTTCCTCTTGCCGCGGTGGAAGTCCTATCACCGCATTTTTGGGTAGGTCTGGGGCCAGTCGTGCCACTCGTAGAACATTTTGCTTTTCTTGATTGAAATTTATCTGTGCTTGAAGAATATCAAAGAAGGAAATGCTGTATGATCCACTCACTTCTTTGGTATCAAAATAGCGAATACTTTCTAGACGATGGCAAGCCCCAGAGAGAGAAACGTTGGCCCAGACAGGAACTTCAGGCAGGAGATATTTAACCACATCACTGGGAATGTAGTAGGCGTCAATTGATCGACGATTGTTTTCGCTTCCAGTATTCTTTTTGGTGTTCGAACACGAACATACCGCGCAAAGCAGGAGGGTAAATAATAGAAAAACATGCCATACAGCACGCATGAACGTCCTTAACATTATGCACGATGAAAAAAGCGAGATAAATCTCTTTTTATCAATTCTACGTTGAGAAGACCATCTTTTAAAGAGGGAGTTGCACGCAAACGATAGAAGCCAGGTTCATCAGGGAGAAGAATCACTGAGCAATCTTGAAGTGGGTAACGTTTGTTTGCAGCAATCACAAGATCAGCGGCCACCGTAAAAGGCCCTTTATTGATCAGTTCGCCCTTGTCCCAACGAACGGTGTCGTATGTAAGAAAAAGGTCTTTACGATCAACTGGGGCATCAATGGCCTGAACCTGGGCCTCACCAATAAATTCGATTTGGAAGCGAGGTGGTACAGGTTTGGATGCCTTGGCCTGTAGATAATCTTCAAGATTTTCCCAGACTTTTATATCTTCGAGATATTTTGCATAGTGATTTTGATAAATCGTGTGTCCCCAATTGATGGCGATCTCCAATTGGGGAAGAAAATACTCATCTCGTTTGAGTTGCCCGTAAAATTTTTCTTCATTCGAGAGCACCATCACAGAAATAACTTTGGGCGAGTTTTTTAGAATTTGTACCCACTTGAGGAAAAGACAAGCGCTGGTCATTCCGGTGCCGCAGATGAGAACACGAATTGGGTCGGGCAGTGCTAATAAGTTATGCTCGATATCCTGCCATTGTCCGTGCGTTGGAATGCCATAAATAAGTTTGGAAGATTTAATATCTCCTTCGCCCAGAGCGCGCGCGCCATCAAGTGATAGACCGCATGGCCGTCCCAAACCACGGGCATCAATCACCACATCAACATCGACAAAGCTCTCGTAAGTGGTGCGCCGATAGTGTAAGCGAAAGAGATCACGCATGCGAGCATCACCCATCAGGGGGCCAGTGAGCCTAAGCGTGCACTTGCGGATGAGAGTAACGTGGCCTCGCATAAGGAGACCCAGATCTTCACAAGTTTGGCCTAAATTTTTGCACACATCAGCAATTTCACCATAGGTGAGTTTTGCCGGTGCATAGGCCTTGCTGTCGTCTGGTAATATGAGGTCTTGCATGCTGAGATTGGAGGGTAGTTCAGGGTAGAGGGCACCCAAGTGGGCCAATTCGCCTCCAAGAGGACGCTCGCCCTCTGCCCCAAGTAAAACTACTTGGCATTCCAGTGAATGAAAAAAAAGGGCAGCTTGCATGCCTAAGATGCCGGTCCCGACTATGGCAATCTTCATAAGATTGCTACTCTAGCAGAAATGGTATTTACGCGACAACCTTGAATATTTTGAGAGAGAATATGAGGATGAAAACTCTTCTATTCACCTTCTTACTTATTTTGAGTGGCTCATGTTCGCGTTCCTCTCAGGAAGATTTGACCACAAAAGTTCTCAACTTGGCTTCTTCACCTATTTCCCATTTTGATCCCCAATTGGTGACTGATCTCTCTTCTCTGCTTGTCTTGGCAAAATCATATGAAGCACTGATGGAAACCCATCCTTACCAGGCACCTTACGAGGTGCTGCCAAATTTAGCGGTAGAGATGCCTACTGTTTCAGCCGATGGCCTGGTTTATACTTTCAAAATTCGTTCTGATATTTTTTATCATCCATGTGAATGTTTTGGGACGACCAAAAGTCGAAAAGTGGTTGCCAAAGATTTTGAAACTGCCTTCAAACGCACGGCCGATCCCCATATTCAATCGCCGCATTTTTCCTATTGGGCCAAGCAGATCGTAGGACTATCCGAGTGGTATGAGTTGCAAAAGGCAAATACAAAGACAGATTATTCACAACCGATCGCGGGGGTTAACGCTATTGATGAAACGACTCTCAAGATAACCCTGAAAATGCGCAATCATTACTTTCTCAATGATTTAACAGTTTCAGTTACCGCACCACTTCCCCAAGAAGCGTTGGATTTCTATCATAATAATCTCGCCGAAGTGATGATTGGGACTGGGCCTTTCATTCTCAAAAATGTGGTGCATAAAAATCGCATAGAGTTTGAAAAAAATCCTCAGTTTCGGAAAAAATTCTTTCCTGGTGATCCCAGCAAACGTCTTCCCTTTATTGATAAAATCGTCGTGCATGTGATGAACGAGGCACAGACTACCTGGCTAAATTTCTTAAAGGGTCGCGTAGATTATCTGGAAATTCCTAAAGATAATTTTGATTCCTCCATCACCGCACAGGCATCGCTCGCTCCGGAATTAGAGCAGAAGGGTATTAAATTAGGTGTGACCGATTCAAATACCAATCTTTATTATTTTGGAATCAACAATCGACATCCTTTTTTAAAAAATCGCTCGCTCAGACAAGCGATGTTGATGGCCTTTGATCATGCCAACTTTAATCGTTTGTTTTTTAATGGTACTGCGCAAATTGCTCATACCGTTTTGCCTCCGGGGATTCCAGGCAATGAGATACCTTTGCAAAACCCTGTCCTTGGAGCGCCCATTTCGCAAGCAAAGAAATTAATGGCCAGTGCTGGCTTTCCGGAAGGAAAAGGATTGCCCGCATTTACGTTAACTGTGAGAGATACCACTTTGGCCCGTCAGGTGGGAGAATTTTTTCAGCGTGAGATGGCCAAAATTGGCGTGCAGATCAAAGTCGATATGGTTCCCTTTGCTACGTTGCTTGAGCGCGCGCAGAAAGGCAAAGCAGAAATCTTTTATCTGGCATGGTTTGTGGGAGTCCCAACCGGTCTGCAATTTTTTGATTTATTATATGGCCCAAATTGGCCGGCGTCGTTTAATCGTGTTGCCTTTCAGAATGACGAATTTTATGGTCTCTATCAAAAGGCCTTAGGCGCTCCCACACGTGAGGCACAAAATATTCTTTTTCACAAAATGAATCAAATTGCGTTGGAGCAAGTGCCCCTCATTCCCATCGTGCATGCGCGAGATTTTTTTGTGCATCAGGGATGGATAAAAAATTTTGTACCATCGGAAACAGCACTTGGCTTGGAGCAATATTTCGATATTGATTTGGGGCTGAAAGCAAAATTGCTCAAACTTCTTTAATGGCCCGTCCAAAGTCTTTTTATACCAAACCCATAAATTAATTGTGGATAGGAAGACAAGGCGAGTTGACGAGGCGTGCGTCCAGCACGTCGCAGGCAGCGAGACCGCAGGCTGACGACCCCACAGTTAATTTACGGGTTTGGTATTAGATTGAGTAAACTCTGGCGTCGCCACGATCAACCACTGATAGCTCGGCAAATTTCATGAGGAAAACGGCGAAGGCCTTAATGGCTTCATAAGAGGCCATAGAGCAATCAAACTCGAGGCCATAGTTTAGATAGGTTTGACCATCAGTTTCAGTCGATTCACGGCAGTAGCGCAGATTGCACACTGCTGGTACGAATGATTGTTTGGTGAAGTAAAAGCGCAAGGTCAATTCCTGACCAATTTCAAGAACGCTCTCACGCTTGCTCCACGGAACACGAATCATGCAACCTTCAGGAGAAATATCCACAAGTTTAACAGGATAAATTACACCGTTTTTGTCCAACACAGTATATGCGCCCAGAAAATTGTCGAAAACTACACGCTCAAAGTTGCGTCTTTTTTGCTCGATCACTTCCTTTCGCTTATCAACAAAGTTGATTAGTTTACTTTCCACAGCGCCTCCACAGGATTACAAAGTTGGTCTCGCGACCATCCTTCTCGGTTCATTGTGGCTTATGATCAAAAAAAAGAAATGGCCCTTTAAAAAGGGATAAATTTTCCGATGAGGATATTATTGCTAGTTCTCTATTGGAGGAGGTTTCCAGTGAGTCTTTCCCGATGGTTGGCGTGTTTGGTAATTTTCTCATGCTTTTGCGCACTTCCTCTTATCACTTTTTTGGGCAAGACAAAAAGTGAAACGATCACACTTTTGGCCCCTATTTTTGAGCAATTTCCTCAGATTGTCGGGCAAGGCCACCAATCCTGGACGGTTACGGAACATGAGTTTTTACGTAATAGCTGGAGCTTATATATGCAAGAGAGGCCGAGATCGTGGGCCTTGAACAATGATGAGTGGCACTCCATTCGTGGTAAAGCTTGGAGCAAAAATCACAGCAGCTACGAATTATCGATTAATGGGTACGTCTTTCGACCGGATCAGGAGCAGATGAATGCTGAGCTGTTGACACGTGTAGAAGTGGCGATTGATTCCAGTCTCGATTATGGCCCCTCACTTATTGATGTTTTTGTCTCCAATGCCCATGCATCTCTTTTGTCGCAGCAACTTTCTTATAAAGTTCTCTTTACTATCGCCGCCTTGAAAAGCTGTGGCGAACGTTGTTTGACCAATAGCACGGCAGCGATTTCAAAAAAATAATAGAGCGAGCTACCATTTTTTCTGCCAATCAGGGGTAGAGGAAACTTCCTGCATGATCCGTTGGTATGACTCTAGTCTTGAGATCAGGAGATAAGATTCACGAGTGGTCGATTGAAAAACAGGATGAAAGGCACATCCGGGAATTTTTTCACTATGCTTACAGTTGGAAAATTTGCAGCGAGAAGCATAAGCGAAAAGATCCGGAAAATACTGAATCAAATCTTCAGGGACAATATCTTCTACCGAAATGGAGCGCATACCAGGTGAATCAATTAAATCAAAATCCCCAATCCTCACAATCTCGGACCAAGTCGTTGTATGAGAACCTTTGCCAACTTTGCTTATTTTAAGCGATGGCAATTCCACCATGCCGCCGGACAACGCGCTGATGAGGCGACTCTTGCCTACTCCAGATTGTCCAATCACAAGAGCAGTTTTTCCTTGGAGCATTTGCTTTAGCTCTCCCTGCCCGCAGGAGAGGAAACGTGGTTTGTAATTGGAATCTATCGCAGCGACTTCAAAAAATTTTGCATTAATATTTTTCAGCCGTTCAGCTTCGTAGTTAATGTGAAATTCGTTGTCTGCTATTTTTGTTATGTCGGTTTCGGGATGCTTGAGGTAAGTGTCCATCTTATTAAAAACGACGAAGGCATCGACACCCCACTGAACTGCCCGAATAAGTAAACGATCTAGAACGCCACGCTTATATTCTGGAAGCGAAGCTGAAGTGACCGCAATGAGAAGATCACAGTTGGCTGCGGTTACACGCTTCTTATGTTCACGAACTTGCAGGCGAAAGATTTCATTTCTTCGAGGATGGCAAGACATTATCTTATATTGAGTTGTGCTCGAATCAAATTCCACTTCGACATAGTCGCCCACCACCAGAGAAGTTTCTCCCTTGAGCAGATTGCCCAGGGCCGTGGCCTGTACGACTTTTAAATTATCCTTTAGGCCATCTTCCAGACGACAATCAAAAACGCGTTTGTCAGAGCGAATAATGCGGGCCCTGATCATGGACGTTTTTCCCTTGTTAAGGACATAAATCCGAGAGGAAAAAACTGATTGTCTGGGTCAAAACATTTTTTTAAATAATCAAACATCTCGAAGTGTACTTCCTGGTAGAAGTATTTCATATATTTTTGCTTTATGAGACCGACACCATGCTCGGCAAAAGGTGAACCGCCCCAACTCGCAACCATGGGATAGAGCTGCGTGAGCATCATTTCTGCGGTGACAATCTGATCCTTGGTGGGCAAAAAATTAAAATGCAAATGGCCATCTCCAAAATGGCCGAAGAGATTATAGGGTATGCCGACTTTGCTACACTCGCGATAGAAATCCAAGAGAGAAGAAAAACTTTGCGATAGCATCTGGACATCTGTTCCCATTTTAATGACACCCATGCGGGAATTTGCTTCAAAGGTGGCACGGGGAATCAGCATGCGCAACTCACGACACTTCTGACGAGGAATCTCAAAAATATTTTCTTCACCAATCATCTTTGTGACAGTGGAAAAATCGCGCATAAAATTGTCCAAGTGGTCGCTATCAATTTCTAGGAAAAGCAAATCTTGACCGGCGTGTCCCGGGCGCTCGGCGGCAGGCAACACATTCAGAGACTGGTCGTCGAGAAGTTCACAGGCATAGATCATTTTGCGTTTATTCTGGACAAAGTTAAAGATGGTGAGATGCTGGGAGTAGTCCTCTTCCCATTTTGGCAGCAAGAGAAAAAGGAAGGTTGATTCGGTCGAAGGTCTGGTTAAAAAAGAGGCCCGTATGATCACACCCAGTTGCCCTTCCGTCCCAGTCATGAGATCAGTCTCTTTCTCAAAACGCGGGAATGGGGCATTCTTAAAATTTTGATAACTATGATAAGACTGTTGGTAATGCTCCAAAATACTTTTGACCTTGGATTCCTGAAACTCAGGACGGTTTATTAAAAGCCGATCATGGCGTAGCAAATGTTTTTTTCCCTGGCCGTCTAAATATTCGAGTTTCAGCACTTGATCTCGCAATGATCCAAAACCAAAACAACGCTCACCCGTTGCTGAAGTAGCAATGCCTGCGAGCATCGAAGCCAATTCTTCCGTGGGTGAAGTGAGAATTTCTCGACCCTCTGATTGGGTAAAGGCGCGCGCTTCCTGCCAATTAATGGGGCCCGTGATGTCTAAAATGCCATCTTTAAGCATCATGTCTTTTGGAAGTAAGCTTAAGTCGACTAAGTCCAATTCCCCGGCATAGGTTTGCAAATAAACATCCAACGGATCATAGGGAATGACCGTAGAGGTTTTCGAAGCGTAGAAAAAACTGGGTCGCCCACTCTGAAGGTGGTGACTTAATTGCTCAAAAGTATGAGGGCGGACATTATTTAACTTCATAGTTGTGACGTCTTTTCAAGATCATACCAGAGTTGTGGCTTGACATAAAGGCCAAAGACAAGGCAGTATGCTCGGCACATCAAAATTCCATTGTGCGATCGTAGCTCAGTTGGATAGAGCAAGCGCCTTCTAAGCGCTAGGTCACAGGTTCGACTCCTGTCGGTCGCGCCACTTATCTCAATCTTAATTACCAAAGTACCAGACAGGAGTCGAAACGAGCGAGCGGCAGAGTTGGAGTTGCCCGCAGGCAAGTCCAATTCTGCAAGTCAGGCATGATGCCTGACTTAGCGAGTGAGGTGAGGCCACGCCGGGAAGGAGCTGGAGGCGACTGACCATAGTGGCCGACTCCTGTCGGTCGCGCCACTTATCTCAATCTTAATTACCAAAGTACCAGTATTATTGCCAATATTGCCTAACAACTATAGCATCTTAAACAAAATATCTTACGCCTTTTTATTCAATCAACTTTCCTTTTAGGGAGTCATGGTGAAGAAATTTCTAAAAATTAAATTTATCGTTTTGTTTGCATGCATTCTTTCCATTTTATGGGTGCATCTCAATGCCCTCAGCTATTTTTTCAATATCTTAGTGGGTAATGCCTATTTTCCAGTGGTGGCCGAAAATTGGTGGATTATCGATATTTTCTTAGCAGTTCCGATCCTTACATACATACTGTATCGCAAGAGCACGGTATTTCGGTCGCACGCCGATAAGGTCTTAAGCCATGTTATCAATAGCAAGACCAAAAGTTTTTTCTCGATTACCAAACGCAAACTTTACTTGGCCCTAGGACTAATAGCGGGAAGTTTTTTTGTGGGATGGTGCGTGGCCATTATCAAGTCCGAGAATTATGAGAATTATCTCGCCATGTTCTTTTATTTTTTTGCACCTGAAGTTGCGTTGTTTCAGACCTTTCGTGCAGATTGGGTTGACGCTCAATTTGTTATCTCCACTGTTGGTATTACGTTGATGAAATGGATCATATTTTATGTGATAGCGGCCTGTTGGTTTCATTACCGTCCAACTATGACCATCGGAGCAGAACAATGAAACTTCTTCTTGTTACAATCCACCTTATTAGTTTCAGTATTTTTTTTAATTTTTGTTATGGCACAGAAGCCCCAAATGTCTCCCGGCAATCGGGCAAAATAATGGGGAAAGGAAAAGATAAAATCAATATAGTGTTGCAATCTCCTAAAGGGGGCTGGACCCTGGACCGAATGATTGAAATTGCAGGAACGATTAGTGATCCAACCGTTAATCCCGTTACCGTTATTATTAATGGCGATCGATATTTATTAAGAACGACTAATGGTCAGTTTAAAAGAAATTTTCCCGCAACTTCTGGTAAAAATTCCATTATTGTTCAAGGCACGAATCAGGCAGGTACCTTCAAAGCGGAGCGTACTGTCTATGCCAAAGTGCCAACATTGGCCATGATGCTCATTCTCACCAGTGATACGGATGGTGTTTACACTGATTTACATGTTTATGAACCCAACCCGGAAGCCAAGTCCCCCTACCAGGAAGAATCTAAAATACATATTTATTGGGCAGAAACAAATTCCAAAAGTGGGGGGATTTTTTATCTCAACGAACAAGGTGGTGAGTATGACCAGCCAGGCTATGGCCCATACCTATATACCCATTCTTCACCACCGCTAGGGATTTTTAGAATTGATACCAACTATTGGCCATCAGGTGATAAAGGGCACACGGTAGGTAATTTAAATATTGTCATGTTTGGTGGTACGCCGAATGAAATCCGAAGAACCATTAAATGTCCTTTGGCCAAACAAGGCGAAACTGTAACTTTGGCCTGGATTAAAATTGAAAAGGGTCAGCAAGCAAGAATCTATTCTCCAAATAATGACGAACTCCCAAAAGATAATAGTGTTTGGCCTAAGTGGGTGGTTGATTTCAAACCCTCAGCGGCACCCTCTGGTGGAGATTATGAGGGCGATTAGAAGTCTGATCATGACCTTTACGACTGGTTGGTGCTTTCTTGTTTTAGCAGGGCAGTATACAATTTCGTCCGCTGATTTGATCAGCACCATTCGTAACAAACTTTTATATAGCGCCCTAGTCCAGAGTGAAAAGATTTCTGGGCATTGGGATGAAAGCCAGCGAGATTGTGCAGGATTAGTGAGGTTCGCCTATCGTGAAGCCGTAAGTAGCACAAATTTAA
This sequence comes from uncultured Bdellovibrio sp., assembly GCA_964359085.1. Classification (GTDB taxonomy): domain Bacteria; phylum Bdellovibrionota; class Bacteriovoracia; order Bacteriovoracales; family Bacteriovoracaceae; genus GWA2-49-15. The sequence continues at coordinate 12,486 of CAYHRT010000037.1, forward strand.
TGTGGGTTGATCAGCAGGGAAAAGTCACTGACTATTTAAGTGCACAGGAATTATTAAGCTTCAATTTCGATTACTTCGGTCACGATGTCAATTCTCGCCAAATCCAGACTGGCGATCTCTTGGCCTTTCACCTGCCCCACGAACAGAGAGAGGATACCTGGCATTTAATGCTGGCATTCCGTTCTCCGCCGGGTTCTCCCGATAAAATCCTTTTAATTTATCATAATGGGGAAAAAGGAAAACATGCCCAAATAAAAAAGACTTGGGCAGAAGAACTGTTACAGAAATCACAAGGCCCATGGCGTGCGGTTAAAAATAATCAAAATTTTCTTGGGGTATTCCGTTGGAAGGGATGGGCCGCCCTTGCCCAAAATAAAACATGGCAATGGTTTGCAAAAAAAGAGGAGTGAAGATGTCGAAGAAAATGTTGAGGATAGTGGCCAACATGCTGCTATTGATTTGTTCTTCAATCCCATGCATTGCCGGCGAAGATTATAAGTATAGAATTTGGGTGAAGGACGCCAGCAATTTAAAACAACTCTGCCAAGAAAATTCTTGGATGAAGAAATTTTATGGTTCTGGTTTATACCAAGGTCTTACCATGCGCTTGGCGCCGCTGTTATTCGCAATAGGAGAGCATCATGAAAATGCTTGGCAAGGTAGGTTTATTGATTTTCTTTTTGAGAAGACCCTGAATGGACATCCAATCAGTATTACCTACTTTGGAGGGGCCAGCAGGGTTAGTCCCATGGGCGTGACTCTTTATCAAGTATCGAGCGTCGAGCAAGAAATGCTCGACGTCCTTCTGAAAATATTTAAATCAGGCGAAGTTGTAAAACAAGGTGTTGGTGACAAACAGGTCAGCGTTATTCCTTTTAATTTCAGAGGTAATAAGTTGGCCATCGCATTCCATCAGCAGTGTGTTTCTATTAGTCGTGATCCGAAGATAATGGCGTATTTGGCCAAAGAGGACTGTTCAAAATTTACCCCAGGCAGTGATGCACAGGTCATTGTGCACACTAAGGAATTCTTTGCGGCATTCTATCCTCTTCTGAAGAATTTTGTTGGAGTGTCAGGCGACATAAAATTTAGTTTTAGATGGGAAGAGACTGGCAGCAGATTTGTACCCGATGGAACAAATATTCCATTAAGTTCAAAGACTATTTTAGGTGAAGCAAAATTGCCGGAAAGTATGCTACAGGCAATTCCGGCCGAAGCAAGTTTATGGGCACTGGCCTCAATGTCAGACTTCAGACCTCTTGATATCTCAACCCTCAGTAAATATTTTATCTCACATGACAAGAGCAAATCCAAAGAGAACGTCCAGGTCTTGCTAATCTTTCTTGGCATGGGTGAAAAAGGTGAATCAAAAACTGCTATCATTCTTCCCTATGCGGAATCTTCGCCCAATAAGATGCAACAGATTACGGAACTCTTTAGTGAAACTGGCCAATATGAGGTAAAGTTCAAAACGGTATGCTCTGATTATTTGGCCTTGTCGCCATCTCTTGAGGCGCTTAATCAAATTGAAGCAAGTTGCCTAAAAAAATCTCCAAGCTTTAAACAATGGTCAGACAATTATAATAAACAACTTATTAGTGCGCCGGTTATGGCCGCGTCTTTCATTCATGTTGGTCAACTCGCGGCCCAAAGTCTCTTGTTGGGGGCCCCAAAAGAAATTCAGGAGACAGATGAATATAAACAATCTCGTGAGTTATTATTAGAACTTCCAAATTATTTATGGGCCGGAACTTCCAGCGCCGGAAACCTAACGCTTAAGGGAATTGAATAATGAAAAAGACATTCGTTAATGTTGGGCTGGCCATTTTCATCATGTCCAATATTCTCAATCTATCCTGGGGCAAGGATTTATATTTAACGGTTCGAAGAGACTTTTCGCCAGAAGAAAATCCTCTAGTCGAAATGATCTATCGAAATCGTGCACCCATTACTGTTCGTGTGCTTAAACCTAAGGACATGAAAAAATTTATTGCACAACAAATTGATCTTAGACGAAGTTGGAAAAGTCCAAAAGTTGCGATTAATCCAGCCAAATATTTGATCAGAGGATTAAATAAAACGCAGATTGATATTGATTGGCCCCGCCTGGCTGCCAATGAGCAATTGCGTAAGCAGATTGTGGCCAAGCAGGCTTCGGTATTTAAAGGTGGAAAAATTCGAGAATTAGATAGTTTGCTGGTTGAAGGCCCTCCGAAAATTGTTTACCGGCCAGAACAATTTGACTTGGCCAAAGAGGTTGTTATTTTTCCAGATGAGATAGATAAAAATTCATTTTTTGATGTGCCGGGATTTAACTGGTGGTTTCACGATCAGGGGGATTCTAGCTTCAAAACAAAATTTCTCCCCCTCCCTCCCTTGCCTCCAGGTTTTTATGTTTTGCAAGTTGTACAAGGGATGTTAGAGGGCCAGGTTATAGTAGTTACTAATGATTTGATGGCACACATGCAACAGATGGAAAAAAAGGTGATCGTTCGTGTTGCCAATCGCGCCGGGAAAATGGTGAATGGTGCGAGAGTCTCAGTAAGAAACCTAAAAGGTGATTGGGTTGCTGAAACTACCACAGATAAAAATGGTGAGTCAGTAATTGAGAATGTTGAGGAGAAAGAATTAGTCGTTGTGGCAGAAAAAGAAGGACTTGGAACCGCCATTATTGATTCAGAATTTTTCTCTACTACTGCTCTTTATCCGGATTTATATCTCTATACGGATCGTCCAATGTACAAGCCGGGAGATCAGATTTATTTTAAGGGGATTTTGCGTAATCAGCAGGATGCTTTAAGTAAGGTGTTGGGTAGAAAGGAAAAGGTTGTTGTTTCTGTCATCGACCTTTCAAACAATCAGGTCGCTGACAAGCGAGAAATTGAAGTCAATGATTTCGGGACATTTTCCGGCAATTTCAATCTACCTAGTGAAAATATACAAAGTGGCGTCTATCGCCTTGAAGCAGAGGTCTTACAGGGAAAACATATTGGTGAATTTCGTGTCAAAGACTATGTAAAGCCCTTATTCTGGGTAAAAATCTTTGGAGCGCAAGAAACATTGCACTCCGATGATACGTTGAGTGTCGATCTTAAAACAGAACGTTATAGCGGTGGCATTCCCAAAGATGTCCAATTTAAGGCCGAGCTTTATCGGGTCAGATTTTCACTGCCTCAATTCGTGGAAGATGCGGGTATGTCTGAATCAGGCAATTCCCAGCAATATGGTTTCGATGATTCTGAGCAGTCTGCCACGATACTTCCTTTGTTAGTCTTAAGTCAGGATTATAAATCTTTTGGGCCAGACGGGAAGGCCAAGCTTGAATTTCATCTTCCCAATGAACTCCCCGGCGCTCCCAATTATGATTACAGTTTTAATTTAAAAATTACCGTCAAAGATGGAGATGGTAATTACGCAGCTACTTCAAAGAGCTATATGGATCTTAGAAGTGAGCACATGATTCAGGCAAAAGTTACGGCCATTTATGCTAGCGCCAGTAATCCTGCCAAGCTTATTGTGCGAGCCGTTTATCCATCAGGAAAAGCATATGGAAAATGCTCTGGGACCGTTAAGTGGTTGTGGCAAGAGTATGGAAAAAACTATGAACTTGTGCAAGAAGTTCCTTTTACGACGGACGAACAAGGGCGTTATCAAGCTGACTTGCCGACAGAAAAAACAGGAAGACTTCAGGCCGAAATAGTTATTCAAGATCGAAAAGGAAATGAAAATAAAATTACGGTGGAGAGCTTGGTAGTTGGTGATGGAGAGATCGAGAAAGTTGCCCAAGTTGATGACATGCAGGTCTTGGTGCGCAAGAGTGTCTTTAATGTGGGAGAAACTTCCAAAGCGTTAATTCTCTTGCCCGAAGGGTGGGGACCAGACGGAAATAATCAGGGCAAGATTTTTGTTACAGTTGCTGGTAAAGATTTTTATGATCATTCTGTATTATCGGTCAAAGGACTTCTGGCCTGGGTTACGCAAGAAATTCACCATCGCTTCGGAACCGCCGTTTATTTAATCATGAGTTATCCTCATCCTCAAAAGGGTTGGATTGAAACGCGAATCAACTATCGGATCATCCAAGATGACAAAATAATGAAAGTTGCAATTTTTCCTCAGGAGAAAATTGTGCAACCAGGAGCAGAGCAAATCATAAAATTTAATGTCAGTGACCACAAGGGTAAGCCGGCCAATGCGGAATTGGCGGTGGCGGTTGTTGATGAAGCGGTCTTAGCACTTCAGCCGGAGTTTCGTCCCAGTCTCATGGATTTCTTTTATCCCATGGATCGACTGAATCTCATGAGCTTTTATAGCACTCAATTTCAGTCTTATGGTTATGGCGAATATTTGGCAAAACAATTTCGTCCCAATGTTTATCTGGCCACCAATAAGGACCGCGATGCTTTGAAGGAGAAAGATACCGCCTATTGGAATGGGCATGTTGTCACCGATGAATCAGGGAAGGCACAGGTTCAATTTGCCATGCCAGGTAATATGACAACTTGGAAAGTGATTGTTTCTGCGGTAGATAAAGAAGGACGTTTCGGCGAACAAATTGAAGATTTCAAAAGTAAAATGTTTGTTGAGGCCATTTTTTCCATGCCGTACTTTTTACGCGTGGGGGATAGCGCACAAGCTCGTTTAACCTTGTCTAATATCAAGCCAGACACTGTTGCCGCTATGAAAGTTGGTTATCATGTTACTTCCGGACCGGGTATAATCTTGGACGCCGGTAAAGAAGGTGAATCTTCCTTGAAATTTAAAGAAGAACATCATCGAAAAATTGAAATCAAAACAGATTTATCGCTTGAAGGGAAAAAGAGTGAGACTCTAAATTTGGACCTTAGCTATGATCAAAAGAAATTAAATTTCCCTCATACTTTATTATTGCGTTCAGGATATGAATCGCTTCCGGTCAATACCACCTGGACGGACAACAAAGTTTTTTTTAAATTATCGAGCGAAGAAAAAATAAGGGATGTCCAGATCACACTAATGCAAGGATTATCGGGAGCGTTAGGTCCATCCCTGCAATGGCTCATCGCTTATCCTTATGGTTGTGTTGAGCAATTGGTGAATACCACAATCCCTAATCTGGCGATTTTTCAGACCTACAAGGCCCTAAAAGAAATTTATATGAAATCAAAAATAAAGGCCGCAAGTTTGATGAACTTCTTGCCAACGACTTGGTATGAAAGAGTTTTAAAAAATTTCCGGGTGGCGCAATTTTTTATCAAGTATGAAGTTATACCTCCGGCACCAGGAATAACAGTATCCAAAGAATTTGACGATGTTTTGGAAAAGGCCAATAGATTTTCCGAGTCTGGATTGGCAAAATTGCAGGCCAATATGATGCCAAATGGAAGTTTCGCTTGGTTTCCCGATTCTGATTTGGGAGATGCATCGATGACCTTACATGTTTTGCTTAGTGTTTCGATGGTGCAAAATTGGGATTCGATCAGTTCGTTTGATGTAAAAAAAATATATCGATATTTACGAGGGATGTTTGGCAATGAGGCCATTAGAACAGAGAATATCTTGTTAAACTTTGTGGCATCGCGCCTCTATGCTTGGGGACAGGCCGTTGATGGTCCCCAGCAATTTCTCACTCAAATAAAATTGCAGGCCGATTATGCTTTAGAAAAGGGATCAATCATTGAGATGTCTTATTTGTTGATGGCGATTAAAAACTTCAATTATTCGAATGAAGGTGGGATGGAGAGAATTCGAAAAGCATTGGAAGAGAAAGTTTATCAAAATGTCCTAGAAATTGTTGATCATAAAAAAGAATTTGACCCTAAAGTATGGCTCTCGGGGCCTTTGAACGCCAGACTTTACCAGCATCTTGGGCGTGATGCTTCCGCTGTTGCCACTGCCGCCAATGCTCTGGCCTTATGGGGAAAAAGTGATGCGGCCTTTGCCAAAAAGGTTGGGAGCTATCTTATGAAAAAATTTAACGGCAATCATTACGGTTCTACTTATGAAACCGCTCATATCATCTTAAATTCTTTATGGATTTTCGAACAAGAAGCGAAAGATCATCATCAGAACTTTCCATTTGATTTTGTAGTATCGGGCAGCAAAGTTAGTCCCGAACAAATCAAAATTTCCTATTTTCCACTTGGATGGACCGTAATGCTAGATTCTAAATTATTTAAAACTGGAGACAATGGCATAGAAATAAACGGGGCTGATGCGCAAACGATAACTGCCGCAGATGTTTTCAAACAAGTGCCTTTAGAAAAGATTACGGCAACTCAAAAGAACTGGCAGCTCACGAAAAAATATTTCCACTTGGATGAGAAAACCGGCGAAAAAACACTTTTGGATTTAACCAAAGATCGAATAAAGGTCGGAGACCTGATCTATGCCCAGTTAGAATTTAATGCAGACTGGGGTAAGATGCCTTGGTGGAAAACGAAATATGTGATTCTCTATGATGATGTTCCTGCAGGATTATCTGTCATTGAGGAAGATAAAAGCTATGAAACTCCTCCGTTCAGCTTAGCGATTAGAACAACCAAATACACCTCTCGTTCTCTCAATGCTGCTCGTGTGAATTGGTTTTTTAATTTAGATGGCCGCGCAAATAATCAAGTCGGATATATCGCTCGGGCCAATTTCGCGGGCCAATTTCACACCGGCATCGCGAAAGTAAATGATTTCTATGATGAACAAAATTTTGCTTATATCCAGTCTTATCGTCTGGGCATTGATCCTCTGCCCTAGGGAGGTCCTGGCGGCACAGGTCGTACTCAAGTCACACGGCCTCTCCGATAGTATTTTTGAACAAAAGGTTGACGCCCTAGTTCGAAAACAATGGGAACAGTGGGGAGATCTTTATCACCATCACCGCCAGTCGATTGGCGATGTTATTAATATTAGTATTCTTCCTCCTGGTGAGCTTAAGGAACATTGGGCCCAAATGGGCGGCGATGAAATATTTCTTTCTTCTCAATTACCCAAAGAAATCTTTCATTCTGTGTTAGGTCATGAATTGTCCCATTTGTTTTTAACAAAATCATGTTCCACTTATCTCTCGGCCAGGCATCAACTTATTCATGAAACATTTGCTCAATGGAATACTCAGGATTTTAAACGACTCATTCTTAATACCCCTTTTGCTTATGCCAAGCAGGCGCGATTATGGTTTGAACTGCATGGTTGGAATGCGCAAAAGAATAGCAAGAAGTTTGAGTTGGCCCTGGCGCGCTTGCTTTCAGTGATTGATCCAAGAGTGCTTAACAAGTTCTATGAGAAGCTGTTCTTGGAGTGTACTCGTCCGACATTTTTGGCTGCAGACTGGGAAAATCAACTTGCGATGATCTTAAAGCTGACTCCAGTACGATTATCGACAACTAGACCGGTTGATTATTTATTGCTGGATGGTTATTCACAACAAATTTTAAAACGTGAAGGAAAAAGTGAAAAATTATTTCCTCCTGGCTCAATCCTTAAACCAATTCTTGTCGGATTATACCCACAATTGATCACCGATAAATATTCAAAGAACAGTGTTTACTGGGCATGTCCGGATGTTCAAAAAATTGGTAGTACGCGATTGTGGTCTTGGAAGGAGGCCATGACTAAGTCCTGTAACGGATTTTTTTTAGATGAAAAGATAGAATCATGGACCGATTTTAACCAACTTTTTAAAATGTTAAAAATTGATTCCACTATTTCCTCTATGGCCCAAGCGATCGGGCTTACTCCAGGAATCAATTTATCTTTATCGCATGCTTTACAGCTTTATTCTTGGCTGACTTTGACGGAGCCGTCTATCATTGATGCCTTACTGGAAACCTCAATGAGTGGAACTCTGGAAGCTCTCCCTAACTCTTCGTGGTTCTTTCAACAAAAGATTAGTTTAAAGACTGGAACCCAGAGAGATATTAAATCCCGACCTGAGCATTCATGGATTGTAGCGGTTGGGCCTCGCCTTGAAAATAATCGTCCGTCCTTTCTGGCGGCCATTCACGCTGAAGGCGCCAGTACTCACTATCTCTTGTACGAACTCTATCAAAGGTTAAAAAACATCTCTCGAAATAATTATTTCGCAAAAATCCAGTTGTTAAATTTGGTTCCTCATAATAAAATTTCTCTTCGCTGTGGCCAAGATCGCCCACTAATGGTGAAACATGATCAGCATTGGTTGTGGGCCAGTTCTTCCTCGATTGACGAGGGCGATTTTAGGAGCGGGCGACAGTATCTTTGTTTGGGCGGACCTCTGGAACTTTCTTTTCCAATGAAAGATAAGAAGAGAGAACATCGTAAATATTATGGTGTTCTTGAATTTCAAGAGAAGGACAAGATGAGGGCAGCCGTGGAAAATTCCGAGTTGCCCTTGCGTGAGAAACAGGCAAAGGCGCGAAGCCAATCTCCTTTTAAATTGATCACCTCTGAACGTTATTATCTCTGGGGAGTGCTGGCGGCAGAATACCCGCGAGGGCACAAAGAACTTTTGAAATCCTTGGCCTTGGTTGCCAAAAATAATTTACGTTATTATCAATCTGAGAATAAAAATATTTGCGACAACACTTGGTGTCAGGTGTTTGGACCAGGACAAGAATTATCAGCAGCACTGTCCGCCAAGATCTTTCAGGTCATCGAGGAAATGCATGATAAAAATTTGTATTTTGCCAATGGAAAACGTTGGTTATATTTTTCATTGGGCGGTCTAAGACCATGGCACAAAGTTCTGAGTGGCAAAGAGCTTGAACGGGAACTTGGCTTAGATGCAATTTATCGTGTTTCCTTAAGTGATGATAAAATATCTATAGTCTTAAAATCTAACTTAGAAACTAATATTGAGAAACGAGTTGGATGTGAAGTTTTTCGAAATCAGCTTCGTCTTTTATCTTGTCCTGAGAAGATATCTAAGAAAATCTTTGCGAAAGAAATAAATTGGCATTTTGAAGGTAGGGGAGAAGGACATGGCCAAGGTCTAGATTTAACAAAGGCCAATACACTTTCTGCTCAAGGGAATACCGCCCAAGAAATTTTGCTCAATTATTATCCCGACGTTCAAATTGAAAAAGTCAGTGATCTGGCGCAGTAGCTCTTCCTTCCCACCTAGACCATACCTATTGGGGTTGGTTAAAATGATAGCATGAGGCCGATAATTGTTTTAATCATTGTATCTCTTTCCACTCAAGTATGGGGAAAAGGCGAATATATAATCCGACCTTTTAGCAGCATAGGACGATTGCAGTTAAATCTTCGGCCACAACCCGGGGCCAATGGTGTCACCAGTAACGCCAAACTGCAGACTTATGAGCCGAATGTCAGCAATTTTTCAGGTGTGGTAGTGGGGCACAAAGGATTCAGTATAACTTTAGGTAATACGGTACCACCCACTGATGCTTCTATTCGAGAAAAGGGTAAAACCGATTATCAAGATTATCAATTCCAATTTTATTTTACTCATATTGGAGTCGATCTCTTTTACCAGACATTTGAAGGATTTTATCGTTCCAGTGCTCAAGAGAGCGAGAAAACTGATTTGAGTGATGGAAGCAAGGCCTACCCTCAATTGCCCAATATGCAGATGAAGAAATATGGCGCCAATCTCTGGTATGTTTTTTCTCCCCAGAATTACTCAATTAGCGCTGCCTTTAATCAAACCTCACGTCAGACTCGAAGTGGTGGTTCATGGATTATGATGGGGATGGCCAACGATGTCAGCATTTCCAACAATGGTTCTCCCCTTTTACCCGAGGACCAGCGCGCAGAATTTGGGGTAAATGGAAATATTTCAGGTGCGAGATTGAAGTCTTTTGGTGGACTCTTGGGGGGTGGTTATTCTTTTGTCCGTGGAGGATGGTATCTCTCCTTGCAAGGACTTGGAGGAGTGGCGGCGCAACAATTTAAAGGAAA
>CAYHRT010000038.1:0-21985 GCA_964359085.1 uncultured Bdellovibrio sp.
TGTCGGAGGCCAGCGGGTAGTGCGCAGTGAATTGGAATATTTGGGCAAAAATTTGCTTCCATCACAGAACTATGAACTCTTAATTTCCCGCATGGGGAGATTGGTGCGCTTGATGATATCTTTGGATAAATCACCCTCTGAACTCAAAGAAATTAAAATTGTAGATCGTGAAAAGGTTATAAAATTTTTGAACTAAATGTAGGTACCTATTTAGTCGACGGGTGGGGAGAAAAGATCTACAATTTTTCAACCTAAAATGGAGATGTTTAAATGAATCACTTAGCAAAAGTATTTGGAGCTTGCTGTGTTGGCATTTTATTTCTTTTTTCGCAAATAACCGCAGCGGGCGTGATCAGTAAAGAGGAGTACAGAAAGAGACTCCTTGAAGAAAAACCTGTTCAAAAGAAGATGTGTTCCGGTGACGCGCTTTTGGTGAATTGTATGGCCGATTCTAAAACGGGAAAAGGCTACGATGCCAAGGCCTGCGAAAGCGATATTACGACAGATCTCGAGCAGTCGCTCAAACTTCCTGACAAAAATTCAGCAACAGAGGGCATGCTTTATCATCAAATGCAGACCAATCTTGCGGACTATCATCAGGAATTTTGGATCAATAAGATTTCCAACACCTATGTACAGGCCCTCATCAAGCAAGGATACGCAATTAAACAGCAAGATGCCAATTGTGTTCAAAAGCTGATCCCGATTCTTAAGGCGCGGTAGAGGGAGTGTACCTATTTTTTCTTTCGCCGATTTCGAAGGGATTCGTCGTTCAGGGCCTAAGAGAACATAAGTACCAGACCACTTTTTTTGTCAGCAGTGAGTCCCCGAAGTCGTCTGGCTGCACTCTCTTACACTCACAATGCCTCGCTCAAATTCGCGACATGCACTTGTTTTTGCTTTGAACACATCTTTTAAGAATCCTTCGATCAACTCCGGTTTCATCTTGTCACTACAGCTAAAAATATCGACGGAGGCGCAGGCATATTCTGGCCAAGTATGAATAGCAATATGGGATTCTGCGATAACAACAACCCCGCTGATCCCATGGGGATTAAACGTATGAAACACATCGGTTACGATCGTAGCATTTGCCCTGCGGGCGGCCTCAAGAAGGCCTTCTCGAATTAGTTCCCGGTTGTTAATGACATTTAGATCACAACCGGAATATTCGATCATGAGATGTCTACCTAAAGATATTGTCTTCATGAAAACGGTACCTCTGGTTGGAACACTGCTTTTTGTTGGCGGTATTGGTGTCACGTCATCCTTCGGTGAGGATGGCCAAGCTCATTTAACACTTTTGTGGCCGCACGCACCCCTCGGTATTGGGCCTCTTCAAAGATTGAAATACCGCTCATATCCGAATGGGCGAAGTGAATATGTCCAAGTTGCCCAAGCATTTGTTGCCTTGATTGGCCAAAAATATATCCAACGCTGGGGAGGACCATCCCATGCCCCCAGAGACAAATGTCTATGTTTTCAATGTCAGCGTCGATACCCGGATGCATTTTAGATAAATCATCAGCGATCTCGCGTGCCCAGTCCTGATGTATTTTCTGGAGGGCCTTTTTTCTGGCGGTGACAGGATCTGTATCCGTCAGAGGTTGATAATAAGTAAGAACCGTTTTTTGGGGAAAAAGCGACAGGTCTTGGTGCGTGGCCACCACATAGCCAAGAGATTGACTGTAATAACTCACATTATCCCAAGAGAGAGGGGCCCCTTTGCCTTGTGGCGCACGACGAATACTCACGTTCGCCACCATCCAAGGGGCATACTGGAGATCTCCCATGTAGGACGGTCTTGAATTTCTTATTTCCTGGACAACTTGTGCAGCCATAAAACGAGGTGCTGCAAAGATGACTTTCTTTGCCAGTATCCGAATGATTTTTTGTGACGTGGTTTCCAAATAATCGACGGCGACTTGATCGCCGTGTGTCGCTACTGAAAAGGCCAGTGCATTTGATTGAATTTGCTTGGCAAATTTTTCTTTGAGTTTGTTCACCAACCAACCATTGCCTTCTGGCCAGGTCAGGACCTCCTGGGAATTGGCGTTGGAACTCTTACCAATTCTCGAGGCAAAGTAATGAAGTCCTGCCCATGCCGACACTTTGTCATAAGTAGCTCCATAGTCATCACGACAGCAGTAATTCACATACCATTTCAAATATTTTGAATTCCAGTTCTTGCTGCCCATGAACTCCGCCATGCTGATCTTGTCCAGAGCGCGATACTCTGGATCTTGGGAACTCAGGTCGATAGGAATAACAAACGCACGCCTACCGTCTCGTCCTTTGGCTACTTTATATTTTTCGATCAGAGAGAAAAACTCGCCATACTGACGATGATCGTTCTGTGACAAACCCATTTGGGGGACGAGTCCTTCTTGCCAACGGCCTTGTGTAAACAGTCGTTCATGGGGGGCTGCGCAGAGGTAGTATTCATTGTAGATAGGCAACCCATTCGAATCATAACCTTGAATAACATCCAATTCTTGAAGTAGCGAGTGAACGTACTTCGCCTCGCGACCTGGTAAAGGCAGATAGTGGGCTCCCCAGGGATAAGCACTAATTGGGTTTTTCCCCGAGAGGGAATTGCCGCCAACCTCTGGCTCCAGCTCTAAGAGCATAAATTTATCATAATCACCTTTTTTCAACCACCATGCAGCGGAGAGACCAGAAATGCCACCCCCAATGATCACAGTTTCACATTCACGTACAATTGTGGGCGCAGAAAATCGCTGTGTCCGAATCAAGTGCCCCACACTGGCTGAAGTGCCAATGATCTTTCCCGAATACAATCTCTTTGAGTTTCGAACAAAGTATTTATATAGACCAAATCCAGGCAAAAGCGAAGCACTGGCCAAGCACAGACCGATTTTGAGAAAGGATCTTCTTGCAAGATCATTAGTCGTGGAGTCCTCAGTGGACATATTCTTCCCATTCATCTTCAAAAAATCTCACCAAGTTTTGATTGTTCAGTTTGTTCACCTCGACGACTTTCGCTTGCATATCTTCGGGAAAGTTCAGCATGTTTCTTACCGTGTCAATATTCACAAATCTCAACCCTGCGGGAAATTTATCGGGGGCCACAAACAAATGCTTGGTGGCAATGACAAATCCCCACTCACCAAATGAAGGGACGTAAGCATGATAGGGCGTCGTCATAAGGCCAACGGATTTAAGTGTTGTGTCCACACACCAAAAAGACTTCTTGGCAACATAGGGCGATGTGCTTTGGATAACGATGACGCCCTTTTCGTTTACAGTTTTTTTTAGAAGTCGGTAAAAGGAATCTGTATATAATTTTCCGATGGAATAGTTGCTAGGATCTGGAAGATCTACCACGATGAAATCAAAATTTCTTTTGTTTTCCTTTAGCCAAATGAAAGCGTCACTATTGATCACCTGAACTTTGGCGGACATAAGTGAACTTCCGTTGAGTCTCATCAAAACATCGTGTGTGGCAAAAAGATTGGTGATATCTGCATCAAGATCAACTAACGTAATGGATTCCACCGTCGAATATTTGAGAATTTCCCGGACAGCAAGGCCGTCTCCCCCCCCCAAGACTAAGACATTTTTTGGAAAGGGAATGGCGGCCAAGCCAACATGAACAAGGGCCTCATGATAGCGGTATTCGTCTCGGGAACTGAATTGTAGGTTACCATTGAGAAATAAACGGAGATCGTTGGTGGCCTTGGTCAGTACGATGCGCTGGTATTTTGAGGTTTTTGCGTAGATGATTTGATCGCGATGGCCTTCTGCTTCTGCAAAGGTCAATATTTTTTCCGAATAGGCAAAACCCGAAATAAGGCCGATAAGTATTACCACTGCCATTCCGCGCAGGGATTTCGCCCAAACCACTTCATGCCTAAGCAGCCAAAGAGTCCATAATCCCACCAACACATTGAGGATGCCGAAGAAAAAGGCGGAGCGAATAAGACCAAGGTACGGGACTAAGACAAGTGGAAACAAGAGGGAAGCGATTAAGGCACCCACATAATCGAAGGTGAAAACTTTTGAAACCAGGTCTTTGAATTCAAAATGACTTTGCAAAATCCGCATCAGGATGGGGATTTCTAGACCTACTAAAGTGCCGGTGATACTCACTAATGAGTACAACAGAACTCGAAAAGAGGTGACATGCTCAAAGGCGACAAAGAGAATGGCAGCCGAACAACCACCCACCACACCTATCAATAATTCTACTTGGATAAAGACCGAGATGAGATTTCGATTGATATGCTTGGAAAGATACGAGCCAATCCCCATAGAAAAAAGGTAAACCCCAATGACGGTAGAGAACTGGGTAATGGAGTCACCGAGCAGATAGCTGGCGAGTGCGCCTGAGATCAGCTCATACACTAGCCCACATGTGGCAATGACAAATACCGAAAATAGTAGGACAAAGTCCATGAATTTTATCCATGTATCGCGGCGGCGATAATTTGGGCAATAGCAAGTGTCATTGCCCCTGCTAGGATTGCCAACGCGATGTTGTGCTCATCTACAATTTCCTTCCAGAAATTTCCTGGGGTGGCCTTATCGAAAATGAAGAATGAGACCCATAGAACGACAAGTCCTATGATGGCAAAGACTAGTGAACTAAAGACTAACTTGAGATTGATGATTTGTTCCATTGTTTCTCCTTCTATAGTTTATTATTTATGATAGGCACTATGACCTTGTGGCCCCCATTTTCCTGACGCCAGGGAATCCGCCACTGTCCAGCCTATTCGCGTTGCATACAAAAATACAAGACAGATAAGAGTCCCGTAAATGATAAAAACCTTTTTCATTCGTCATCTTCCTCCTGCTGGGAATAATAGGGAGAAAAGTCACTGTTGGACCATCTGCTCATCTCAAAACTACGGCTCCGCCACCATACAAACAGCGGGAAAATAGAGATCAAGGCGAATGCCCACAAGAAATTGGACCATGTGATCTCGTCTCGCGTCACCTTCAGAGAATAATTCAGAGAACTGTAAGATGAAGTTATGTGCAATGGGAGGGACGGTGGCGGTGTGTTGATCACAGATCCTGTCGCTTCAAGATTGAGGTGATAAAGTCCATCAGGAATCGAAGACAAGAATACATTGTTAATTTGACTGCCCTCAGTCCAATAAGTACCGTCCTCGTAACCAGAGTAATATTCAACACCCTGCTCGAATTCATAAATTTCACCTGTTTGATCATTGACGAGATCAGCTTGCAATTCGAGCCACTGGTTCTTGACCGGCGAAGAGAATTGAAAACGCACATTTGATAAACCGTGCTTGAGTTCAAATTGAGGACTGACTTCTATCTTCTCTGTATTCGAGGAGTGATAAGCAAAATTTCCCAGATAGACCTGCTCTCTTTTTGCCAAAATCATGGAGGAAAACTGAAGGGTGAAAATGACAGCAAGGAAAATGGCCCAGTATTTGCCAATAAAAGGCATGTCCGTCGCAAGGGAGGACGGCTGGTTTGGCGCCACACCCGACGGAATGGGACTTTCGATTTGAAATGCCGCTCGGATGTCATCGGGGTTCATGTACTCTGCTACGGACCAAATTACCTCTTCCTCACTCTTCTCAAGGGATAACATTTCAGGTGGAGCGATGAAATCCAAGACATTGACAGTCTCATCAACTTTGACTCGCCAATAGAACTCCCCTACAACATAAGTAACTTTTGCGAGGCCCTTGTGAAAAAGAAAATATGTTTTCCCCATGTACTTCATGGTCTTGCGCCCCCACAAGCTGGTGTCTTGCGTGGGCTTCTCCTTGGTCATCACTATATAATTCCAATGGCCATCAAATTCCGTGAGCCAGCGAAAACCACGAGCAGGATTAAAGAGAAGATATTCCCCCCAACGGTACATGCCAGACCCGTCACAGCGCTGCATGAATCCGATGACTTTCCATGGTACGCCGTGAAGTTTGCCCAACTGACCAAGAGGGATATGTGGCTCGACTTTTAGTAGCTTTGCCGCTTTGCTGAGAATTTGATAATTCTCATTGGTCGAATCTATGACAGAACCACAGCCGAGGCATGCAACAGAAACTGCTTGTCCGAGCGCACGAAGCGTAATGCCGGCGCCGCAGGACGGGCAATTGAACACTTTTGGTGCTGGTACCTTAATTTCATTTTGTTTTGTTGGAAGATCACCAGCCATCTATTTCCCTTAGTGATGTCAAACTTAGATTTTCAAGCTCCGCATAACGACCAACATAGAGACGGACTCCTTCGTCAGAATAGTCGATACAGGCAAATTGATTCTCTGGACCACTGAGATCCACACTTGTACACTTTCTTCCCTTGGGACCCTTCATGGGCAACTCGCCTTCACTACCAAGACACGTGGCTTGTTTGATATCGTCGATCTGAAAAATTTGATTTTTAATAAGGGAAACGGATAGTCCTGGCGATATCTTGTTCAAGTCGGGAACATTCTTCGTATCTATCACTTGGAAGCTGATCATGTAAAACCCTTGCGCCTCGGCCATCCATCCATCTTTGCCATTATCAAAAAGAGTGTACCATTCGTTCCAATTGCCATCGGCCCAACCGATTTTGAGTCGTCCCACCAGTTCAAAGCTCACATTTTCGTAGCGTCCTCTCGTTCCAATTTGTAACAAACTCATATCTTGGGGCAGCTCTGCCATTTTGCCCAGGGTCTCTAAGTTCATATCGTGACGAACAATCATGGAATTGCAATAGCGGCAGACTCCAAAGACGGACACACGAGATTTAAATTGTATTTCAGCCCCGCAAGCCGGACATCCAAGCTTAAGCATTTTTATGTGATCTTTTTAAGAAGTTCAGATTTTTTGGCATCGAATTCTGCCTGAGTGATCACACCTTTGGTCAACAGATCATGCAGTTTTCCAATCATGGAGACAGAGTCATCGGCGCTATGATTGCCAGCACCTGTGCTGGCACCTGTCAATGCCGCGGCCATAGTCTGTCCAATCGCCATCCCCGCCCCCAATCCAGCACCGGCCCCAGCGGTCCCACCCTCATTTCGAGCAGCGATAGAAATGCTGTCGGCAGCCTGGAATTGAACGTATTGTTTTAGATCGCCCACGATTTTCATAGAAGCCACTTTGTTGAGATGGCCTTGAAGTTCCTCGGGAAGCGAGATGCTTTGAACAAAATAGGATTCCAATTTTAGACCATACTCAGAAAAGGGAATCAAGAGCGCTTCTTTAAGGTTTTCTGAAAATTTCGATTGGTTGGCAGCCATATCGATAAAGCTGACTTGAGCGCTCCCAAAAAATGAGGCGATGGAAGTGAGAATCATGGCCCGCAATTGACCTTCCAATTCTTGAGTCATGTAGCGCTCTCTCGTTCCACTAATTTTCTTGAAAAAAATCTTGGGATTTCTAATTCGATACGAGTACGTGCCGTGTGCACGTATCGGAATGGCCCCAAATTCCTTGTCGCGAACAACGATGGGGTTAGGTGTACCCCAATGCTGATCGATCTGTTCTCGCGTGGAGAAAAAATAGATGTCTGATTTAAATGGTGACTGGAAAAGTTTGTCCCAGTGCTTGATGCTTGTGAGTACTGGAAGTGTTTTGGTGGTGAGAGTATGTAGTCCCGGCTCAAAAAGATCGGCGAGCTCACCTTCGTTTACAAAGAGGGCCAGCTGAGTGTCGCGGATTGTCAATTGAGCGCCGTTTTGAATTTCCTGATCTTCAACAGGATAGCGCATGGACAGAACTCCGTTTTCTTCTTCGTTCCATTGGATGACATCGATAAATTGTTTCTTGAAAATTCCAAGTAGGCCCATAGCTTCCCCCACACTTTCCAGTTCACTTTGTCGAATTATAAAAATAATATTTATAGTAGGTTACAAAAATAATATACGCTAGTAAAATTCAAAAGAATGGATGAGCGCTTAAAATACTCCACCACAAAAGCAAGTCAAACCTATGCAGGATAAACCCAGTACGGCCTTGGTTTCGGTGCGACTTCGTCCCATGGTTACGGTCATAGGCTTAATTTTTCTCGCAGGTGGAGGATTCAGCATTTTTTTTTCAGGTTTAAGCTTTCTTTCCGCATTTGCTATCCTGTGTGGCGGCGTAGTTTTAGTCACCAACCGTCTCTTGAGAGGATCATCAGGCCCCCTTCTTGGAGGTGCCAATCAAGTCGAATCCCAACAAGAGACCAAACTCAAGGAACTCAAACGATATATTGCTAAGTCTCAGTATCTTGAAAATGTGGGTGGTCATGGTGAAAGAGCGGCTGTACAATTAAATCAGATTTCTGAAAGATTTAAAAAATTCCAAGATCTACTCGCGCTCAAATTCAATCATGGGGAAATCACTCACGCCCGATACTTCTCGGCAGCGGAACAAACCTATCTCTCTGTTCTTGATAATCTTCATAACGTCGCCACATCTCTGAACAACATCAGCGCCATGGACCCTCATTATACCGACGGGCAACTCAAAGAACGTGAACGAAATGTGGACGCTTTTGATATTATGAAGAAAGAGACCCTTCAGGAACGCAAATTACTACGCGAAAAACAAATTTCAATAGTCACTGAACTTTTGGCCTTCAATGAAAAGGCCATCACCGAATTTGATCATGTCAGCACGGCGCTTGTAGCGGTGCAAACGCAACAAGGGCAATCTGAGGCAGGACTTGAAACGGCGATGGCGGAACTCAACGTACTTGCCAATCGCGCCAAGAAATATTCAATATCACCATTAGTGGGGAAAAACGAATGAAGACAGAACCGAAAGATAATGAAAAAGTAGCAGTGGGAATACTTGTTGTGCCGTCTCCTCATGACGTGAAGAAAGATCTGAACCTACATGGTTCGGCGAAAATTCAGATCACCCCAGGTGAGGAAAAAGATTTAGAATCTAAGGCCAATCAATTTGTAAAACAACTCATCGACTTCGATCCTACTCAAATTGAAGAAGAGGGGGATCGTAAACAGGCCGTGGAACAGATGGCCCTTGATCTGCAAAAAAAGGCTTCTAAGCAAAGTGTTCTATTGCAGCAACCGATTCACACTCTCTCGCAGAGGGGCGAAGATGGTGGAGATGTCGCCAATGCCTTGATCAACTTGAAAGTCCAAGTCGAAGATCTCGATCCCGGGAAGTTTGATTTTGAACCTGGATGGTTTTCCAGAACTGTAGGTCGACTCCCAGGTGTAGGGACCCCTATAAAGCGATATTTCTCCAAATATGAAAGTGCCCAAACAGTCATTTTGGCCATCATTCGATCTCTCGAAACTGGAAGGGACCAGCTTCTGCGGGATAACGTCACTCTCAGTGAAGATCAAAACCAAATGCGAGAGATGACCCACAAACTCGAACAGGCCATACGTTTAGGCCAGTTGATTGATCAAAAGTTGCAGTACAAGCTGGAACGAGAAATTCTACCAGACGATCCCAAGCATAAGTTTGTCAATGAGGAGCTGTTGTTTCCGCTGCGGCAAAGAATTATGGATCTCCAGCAGCAATTGGCCGTGAATCAGCAGGGTGTATTGGCCATAGAAATTATCATTCGAAATAACAAAGAATTGGTTCGTGGTGTAAATAGATCTTTGAATGTCACAGTTACCGCGCTTGAAGTGGGTGCCACTGTTGCCATGGCGGTGGCGAACCAGAAAATCGTGTTGGACAAGGTCAATTCGGTTAGCAAAACGACATCCGATCTTATCGCAGGAACAGCTGCACGATTAAAAACACAGGGTGTGGAGATTCACAAGCAGGCCTCAACCGCCCAGCTTAATATTGAGTCCCTGAAGACGGCCTTTGCAGACATCAAGGCGGCCATGGACGATGTGTCTAACTTCCGCGTTCATGCGCTCCCACAAATGTCTAGTACGATTCTCGAATTGGATAAAGTGAGCGCGGAAGCCGAGAAGTCTATCAAGAAAATGGAAGTGGGCAATCGCACCAAACTGCAAATCAAGATCGATCTTGACTGACTTTAGCACTTGATACCAAGTGTCTTTATCCCAAGACATTAATCAAGCTGTATAACTTGGCAGTACGATGGTCAGGTTACTGCCTGTGAGCTTGATGGAAGGGGTGGAAATGAAAACGGCAACAGCAGAAAAAAAAGTCTGCTGGTACCTATCTTTTTTTCAACGGCCTGCTAGGCGAAAAAGTTTAGCCAGGGCCATGTTGAGTGCATGTTCAGCGCAGTTAATTTGCATGAGGCGGTATGTGAGATCGCCCAGAAGTTGGTTCTTTGAATCATAGACTTCGGCCGTACCCTCTATCTTAAAAGGATGAAGCAGGCGAATTTGCTTAATAAGTGTTACTTCGCTTCCCCAGGTATTAGAGGCGGCCTTAAATCCCGCCTCTTTCGCCATCCAGGTCCAGAGAAGATTGTCCGTTTGTCCCCAACTGGAGTGGTCGCCCTCGTGGCGAAATCTTCGGTAGGCATCAGAGCGCATATTCCGTTGGCTCCATTCCACATCTATTCCCACACCAGGGCCCATGAAATTGGTGGAGAGGAGTGACGCTCCCACGGCCAGAGATCGGGATTTCCCTGGCCCGCTAGAATGGGCGAGGGAACAGTTGAGTTCTGGCATTCCTTCTATCTTTTTGTAATCAAGGACCTCAGGCACGCCCTTTTGGTTTAAGGGAAGATGATACCCAAGCGTATTTGCACCAGTCTTTAAGGAGAGTCGCGCCAATGACCTCTGCCATTCCATCAGGCCGGTTGAGGAAATGGGGGGAGGGCCCCATGCCAGACTGACAGCGGAGTTAGGCCAGGATATGGGGATGGAGAATGTTTGTATTTCTTGCATGGATGGGATGGCCTATTGCTAAAGGATGAAACTTCGGGCATAAATTCACTAAATTGCGCACATGGTATATCCCGTACTCTCGTCCATAGGAATAATATGCTGCCGGAAGAAATGCAAGAAGTGATGGCCAAAATATTATTTTTCATCTTTGCCCTTTTTATTCTATGTATTGCCCATGGCCGTATGGGTGCATTAGTTTGACATTATCTAAAAGATTAATTTGTCTTATAGACAAACTTTCCTGATTTTTATTAGAATTTACACCATTCAGGGTACAATGCCTGTCGTCCTAGATTATTCACCATTAAAGAAGGAGTTGTGATCATGTCTCACACAAACAGCAATTCAAAATCGCGGATGCTTGCGAAGGAACGAGTTATTGAAAGAGATTTGCGTACCATTAAACTTCCTCACGATACTAACGGACGCTATCTTCGTGTCAGTCAGTATTATGGTGAAAATACTTTTAACTACAACAAGGCCAAAACGATTCCTGAGGCCATGAGGAAAGAGCTGCAACAAATTGCTCGTGAGGGAGGAAAATTAAAACGTGAGTTGGCCGAGGTTGTTGCTCGCGCTGCCACGGAATGGGCCTTGGAAAAAGGTGTGACCCATTTTTGTCATTGGTTTCAACCGCTCACAGGCTCGACGGCAGAAAAACAGGATGCCTTTATTAATTTTCAAGATGGTGAAGTTATTGAAAAATTTGGTGCTTCACAACTTATGCAAGGTGAACCCGATGCCTCGAGTTTTCCCCACGGTGGAATGCGCTCGACCTTTGAGGCCCGCGGTTACACCTCTTGGGATATGACTTCACCTATGTTTCTGGCCGAAGGGATCAATGGAAAAACTCTCTGCATTCCCACCGCCTTTGTTTCCTATCATGGAATGGCCATGGATGTGAAAACCCCACTCCTTCGCTCTAGCAATCGTTTGAATAAGGCCACTACTCATTTTATGAACTTGATTGGCGAAAAATCTACCCGCGTCCATGCCAACTGCGGGGCCGAGCAAGAATATTTCTTGATTGATAAGGCCTTTTATTTTAATCGCCCAGATTTAGTCATGACTGGTCGAACATTGATGGGCCTTGGTACCACCAAGCATCAGCAGTTGGAAGATCATTATTTCGGTGCCATCCCTGAGCGTGTGAAGGCGTTTATGGACGAATTGAATTTAGAGTTGCATCGTTTAGGAATTCCTGCAAAAACCCAACATAATGAAGTGGCCCCGGCCCAGTTCGAGCTTGCGCCCATTTTCGAAGAGGCCAACGTGGCCGCTGACCACAATCAGGTAACCATGTCGGTCATGAAAAATGTGGCCAATCGCCATGGTTTGGTGGCGCTCCTGCACGAGAAACCATTTACCGGGATCAACGGCTCTGGCAAGCATGTAAATTGGTCGATGGGTGACGATCTGGGGACGAACTTACTTGAACCTGGCCGTGATCCCCACACCAATCACCGCTTCTTAGGAATCTGTGCCATTGTGGTGGAAGCTGTGTATCGTCACTCCGCTATTTTGCGCGCCTCTATTGCCGGTCATGGCAATGATCATCGCTTGGGCGCCAACGAAGCTCCTCCCAGCGTCATCTCAGTATACTTGGGCGATACCCTAGGCAATATCTATCAATCCATTATTGACGGTACAAATTTTGTTCCCACCGATAAAAAAATGTTGGACTTAGGTGCCGGCCAATTGGCCACTCTCTTGAGTGATAATAGCGATCGCAATCGCACCTCACCTTTTGCTTTTACCGGTAATAAATTTGAATTCAGAGCGGTTGGTGCTTCTCAGTCGGTTGGTTTTCCATTGACGATTTTGAACGCTGCCGTAGCAGAAGTTATGGAAGAAGCCAATCTTCTCTTGGAGCAAGAAATTAAGTTAGGCAAGAACGTCGAAGATGCTCTCTTTATGCTGACCAAAAAATACATTACCAATGCCAAAAAAGTCATTTTTAATGGGGATGGCTATAGCAAGGAATGGTTGAAAGAGGCGGAGCAACGGGGACTACCCAATTATAAGAATACAGTGGAGGCCCTAGAAGTTTTTAAAGATGCCAAGCTAACTGCTTTTTTAGTGAAGACAGGAGTACTCTCGGAGCAAGAAATTACCATGCGCTATAACGTTCTTGCTGAACGCTATAATACCCATCGTGAAATTGAGTTTCGCACACTTCTCAATATGGTTTATCATCAGGTATTACCCGCCGGGATTACCTATAAAGAGCAGCTCTCGACAGTCATCAGAAACCAGAAGGAGATTGGGCTGGAAAGTTCGGTAGAAGTTGAGATCTATAAAAATCTTAGCAGCGCTATGGAGAATTTATTTGGCAAGGCCCGCAATTTGAAAACGACTTTAGAGGCAACAGCTTCGATACAGCATCACAAAAAAGGTGAGGTTTTTGCCAGAGAATTGATGCCTTTGTCTGAGACTGTGGCCCAGTATTCAAATGAGATGGAAGATTTGATTCCTGATTCTCTCTGGCCGTTGCCTAAGTATTACGACATGCTGTTTATTCGCTAGGGTTTGATTGCCTTGAGAACGATATTGCGTGGAGAGATGGACTCGTCAAAAAGGGTAAAGATCTCCACGCGATAACCATGTTGTTCAATCCAAAGGGCCCTATCAATGATGAGGGCCTTTTCCAGTATTCGGCCAAAGCGCCAGCGCATAAGAGTCATGATAAATAATTCGTATACTTTTTTTTGGGTGGAGGCCTTTTCATGAAAGGCCTGAAAATCATTTTTGCCTGGAAGGCGCAAACCCAGTTCTTGGAATTTTGTTGTGGCATATTCAGAAAAAGGTTTTTGATAGAGCCTTTTACTGGATGACCCCACAGGGAAAAACTGTGAGATTCCCAACTCCTCTTGAAAATAAAGTTGAAGAGTGTAGCGGTATTCTTTCACCCGTGCCATCTCATAATACGCTTTTTCATCCTGTCGAGAGTGAGCGCGTGTGGCCAAAGTGAGGGCCTGGGGAGTCCATGAAATAGGGTAGGCTTGACTGACTTGACTCAGATTTGTTTCAAGCTGCGGATGAAGGTGAAAATAGCAGCATGGAATATTGATGAGAGGATTAATCTGGTGTCGGTGAGAATGCAGGCCCAAGAGTATTTGAGAGAGGGCCAGATTACCACAGGTATGAAGTCCGACCAGTAGGGAAGCACCTTCAATATTCAAAGACCTCAAGGGAGAATTGGGAGAGAATTGGAGCAATTCAGGGCCTAAATCCTGCTCCACAAAGGTCAGCGCATTTTCCCTCCCTTGCTTGATGGCCACAACCTGACCTTGTGAGATCAGTTCTTCATTTTTTTCTAAACAGATGACTGGCAGATCAATGATGCTTCCAAGAGTTCGCCCCAGGTGTCCATGGCCACTGCCGACGTCAATAACCGAGTGGCAGTCGTAATGATGGGCGTTCTCGCGAAGAAAGGGGATAAAGTGAATAAGTTCGTGAGTCTTTTTTGTGGTTAAGAAGTCATGAGAAAAGGCAGAATGCAGAAAATCAGGGTTGGGTGAATAGGCCGGGATACTTTCTAGCG
The DNA here is from genome assembly GCA_964359085.1 of uncultured Bdellovibrio sp. Taxonomy (GTDB): domain Bacteria; phylum Bdellovibrionota; class Bacteriovoracia; order Bacteriovoracales; family Bacteriovoracaceae; genus GWA2-49-15. Next base: position 14,316 of record CAYHRT010000038.1, read on the forward strand.
CCAGAGTTTCTTCGAGCAAGGTGGCCAAACTGGAAGAAGTCAACGTGCTGTGATCCAGAGTCTTGGCGTAGAGTTGAAAGAGTTTTTTATGATCTTTCTCTTGTCCTTCAAATTCCTGGAATTCCTCTATCCACTGTTTCGGATAGAACGCAAGATTGCGGGGATAAGATGCCATGGGTTCATGCTGCCAAATCGGAGCATAGGCGCTTAAAAAGTGGTGAAGAGTTTGATATAAAGATTGCAAGCTTATTTCGTTTTTTTCTGGTAAATTATTTTCACTTTAGACCAAGACTTTTCAATAGAGAGGCAATTGTGTCAAATTTTTTATTGGGAAAAAAGGTTGCGGTCATCGGAATGGGGGTGTCGGGGAGGAGCGTGCTTAAAATGGCTTCTAAGTTGGGTGCCGAGACCTATGCAAGTGATTTAGCGCCCCCTCAGCAATTGCTCCTAGACAAGAGTATTGCTTCCCATATTAAACCTGAGCACTGCTTCCAGCAGAATGATCCTAAATGGCAAGATATTCTAGGCACGATGGATTGGATTGTGCTTAGTCCAGGTATTCCCACTGACATCTTTTTTTTACAAAAGGCACGTGCTCGCTCAGTGCCCATCGTTAATGAAATTGAATTGGCCTGTCGCCTGGTGAAAGGCCCCATTATTGCGGTAACTGGGACCAACGGGAAGACCACAACTGTGAGTATGATTGGCGAAATGGCGGGCCGTTTTTTGAAGCACGTTTTTGTCGGGGGAAATATTGGATTACCTTTGGCCGAGGCGGTACTAGAGCGAACCGATTATGATCTGATCGTTTTGGAGCTTTCGAGTTTTCAATTGGAATCCATGCAGCAGTTTCACCCCAATGTTGCAGCGATTCTCAATCTCTCTGCCAATCATGGTGAACGATATTCTCGAATCGAAGATTATGCCGCTGCCAAATTTTTGATCACCAAAAATATGTCCCCCAAGCAAGATTTTTTGATCTATAACAAGGATTATGCGCCTTATATTACCGGGGTGCTGCAGAGCAAACTCTCGGCTTCTGCTCTCTCGATGAGTTGTCTTGAAGATTACAAATTAGAATTAAAGGCCAATTATGATTTGTCTAAATTTAAACCCCCGGGTGAGCACAACCTATTCAATCTTTTTGTGGCCGTGCAATGTTTGGCCGCCTTACAACTGAACAATAAAAAGGTGATTCAGGAAGTTATCAATAATTTTCCCGGTGTGCCCAACCGTATCGAGTATGTTGAGAATCAGAGTGGCCATGTGGTGTACAATGATGCCAAAAGTACCAATTGGGAGGCGACTCTCACGGCGCTTAAGGCCATGCCTCATGATAAGGGCCCACTCTATTTGATCTTAGGCGGACAGTGTCGTGGACGCGGAGATAATCTGCAAGATAGTGTGCAAGGCAGTGTGGGAGATAGTGCGAAAGATCTTTTGTTAGAATTAAAAAAACGTGTGGACTGTGTTTATCTGATCGGAGAAATGGCTGCGTCCTTGGCCCAAGAGCTGAAAGACCATGTCATTTGCAAACACACAGGTACACTGGAAACAACGTGGAATGATTTACAGAAGGCCGCCAAAGGCGTCGTGCTATTGTCACCGGCCTTTCCTTCGTTTGATCAATTTAAGAATTATGCCCATCGGGGAGAATGTTTTAGAAAGATGGTAAGAGAGAGCTAAAAACTTAATGGTAGGCGCTAACGCGTGGGAGAATTACTTTCGTTTGATTGACTTTAATAGGGGCAAGATTTTTATTGGAGCGCATTTGATCAGCGATGGAGATCTTGATCAGAAACATTCCCACGAGTACGATGATGGTAGTTTTTAAGACAGTGTTCACTTCCGCCCCCCTTGTGTCGAAGACTTGTCGGCAAATTTTTCCTAAAGTATGAGCTACAGTATTAGGAAGTGAGACGAAGGACGTATCTTTTAGCAAAAGAGTCGGTTATGCAAAAATTTGAATTAAGCGCTTCACAAATCCAGTCAAACATCGATGGACTCCTCAATTGGATGAAACAAGAATTCCAAAAGTCCGGCCTAGATGCCTTTTATATCTCGAGTAGTGATATTCATTTGAGTGAGTATTCTGCTCGACAAGAGTGTCACCGGTATTATGTGACGGGCTTCACCGGTTCAACCGCCGAGGTATTGTGCTTAAAAGATGGCCCTGTTTTTCTCTTTGTTGATGGCCGTTATTATGAGCAGGCCGATCTTGAAGCCAAATTTCGAGGAGTTGAGGTAGTGAAAGTCCCTTTTGGAAAGGGATTTACGGCGGCCCTTCTGGAAAAAGTGCAAGAACATCAGGTTAAGAAAATTGGAGTTGAATCCGACAGAATCTCTCACCATTTTGTAGAAGAATTAAAGAAAACCTTAACGGTTGTTCCCTATGTTAATTGGGATTTCCTGTCTTTGATCAATTGTGGGATCGATTTGGAGTCTCATCAGAATGGGCCAAGGTGCATTCATGCTGCTCACATGACGTGGGTCGGACAAGCCGTTGAAGAAAAACTGAAAGCTCTGATTAAGGAGGGCGAAGCATTTTTTGTGAGTGCACTTGACTCTCTTGCTTGGTTATCGAACTGTCGTGGATTGCAGATGCCTTTTCAATCTTCTTTTTTTGGGAAAGGACTGGCCTTGCAAAACAAACTTATCATTTTTGTTTTAAAAGGAACCAAAATTGACGAGAGTGCCCGTCAGGAAAAAGCATTGGAATTTATCTATTTGGCAGATTGGGGTTCGCTCAAAGAGGCCTTATTGCCATGGAAAAAAGTTGTTAAACAGATTCATTTTTCATCTCAGAGTACCAACTTTTTTGATTATCAAATTCTGGCAGATTTGTGGCCTACCTGCATCACCTCAGAATTCACTCGTCTCACCTTGGCCCACGCCCAAAAGAACAGTATCGAAATTAAAACTTTCTTTGCCGAGTACGATAAAAGTGATAGCGCAGTTTTTAATACCATCCAATGGCTTAAAGAGGAAATCACACAGCGCCGAGCGAATCCAAGCGAATGGAAGTTTTTTTGCAAGGCCAATAGTTTCTATAGAGATGCCGGGGCGCGGGAGCAGTCCTTTAAAACTATTGCTGCTTATGGAGCTCACTCCTCCATTATTCATTTCAACCAATCTCAGGCCAATTGTTTTTTGAAAGAAGGTGAGCTGGCCTTGCTTGATTCCGGGGGGTATTACCAGAGTGGATATGCCACTGATAGCACTCGGACTTTCTGCCCCTTTGTTACTCCAACTCCCTTGGCGATCAAAATTTATACCCTGGTTTTAAAGGGCATGTTGAATGCCATGAATGCTGTTTTTCCTCCCGGAACGGTGGGGGCCCAGATTGATGCTCTGGCGCGCGCCCCTATGCGGCTTGAAGGGTATGACTATGGTCATGGCACCGGTCACGGTATTGGCATCAATGTTCATGAAGGCCATTATGCGATCTCTCCCAAATCGACAGTGCCTTTGAATGCTGGATTGGTTGGTTCGATAGAGCCAGGGATTTATTTGCCAGGATTTGGAGGCGTCCGTTTAGAAAATGGCGTGGTTGTGGAAGCTCATGCTACCTTCCCCGGCATGCTGTGTTTTCGAAGCCTGACGTATATTGGCTTCGAAGAAAACTTAATAGATCTTGAACTGCTCAGCGGGCAAGAAAAAAAATGGTTAAGAGAATATGAAGTGATGTGTGCAGACCGCAAGCGTAGCTCGTTTAATAAGCAGATCAACTGAACTGGACAGACGGCATACTAGTAGACCGTCTTGCCAACGCGGACAGTCCCAAAAGAGTCATGGCCCCCCCCAACTAACGGAGAAGCGTGCTAGAATAAATTAAAACTTGGAAATTTTGCGGGATTTTCTATCGAAAACTCAGACGCTCTTAATCTTATTGTTCAATACCCGGCCAGGAGGGCTCATGTCAAAATTAGCCTATCTGTTCTGCGCTATCGCACTTTTTCTGATTCTGTTTCTCAGGGCCTGCAACCGGCCTATTCCAATCGCCGACGTGCCCACTGTTGATGCCCCGCTGGCCGTCACACCGGTAAGTGCCATGCCTAAGATCCCAGCTACCGGCAACTTTATCAAAATCCTGGCCGTCACCCCACCTGTCACCAACGGGCCGTTGCCCAGTAATACCATGACATTGACTCTTCATTATAGGTTGGAAGCTGGTCCCGCAATTCTAGCTGTCTGGTTCGAACGCTTCAAAGACGCAAACTGCACCACCCCGGACATCGATGCCAGGCCTAATGAAAAGAAGGGCGGTTCATCAACCATCGGCGGGATGGAGCAAGCAATTGGCAGCGGTAGCCAAGAGATACAAGTTGTCATCTCACCGCCCGTTTCACCTGTGGATGCCAGCTACGTGAGCATAGGGGCGAGGCTCTGGGCAGACGGACAGACCGCTCTAACGGAGGATATGCTTTATGCCAACTGTTACGCGGTAAGCGGGAAGAGAAAGAAAGATTAAGCGGCTCGGTCAAATATTCGATCAGCCTTTTTTGGGCCAGAACATCAGACTTTGGGAGAATAGTCCCCGATCCATAAGAGTAAAACGGAATAAATTAAAATATTAGCGATGCCGCCATTATGTATCACGAGGCCGTGCATGTCTTTGGCGGCCACACAGGTTGTGACAAAAATATCTACAATACCAGCAACGGTAAGGATCGTGACTATGTAAGTGTCTATGGAACTCATATAAACTTAAACTTTCAATTATCCATAAGCCCCTATTTGAGTTGCGATGAAAGGAAATATATTTTCAATGTGGGACAGACGGTGCACTTATCATTCCCTCACATTATCTGGAACATAGTCCGCCCGTTTGTAACTAACCTAATCCCGAATTCAGGTTAACTAGCGACCGTCTTGCCAACGCGGACAGTCCCAAAAGGGTCATGGAACCCCCCAACCCTAGGAGCATGGTAAGCACAAACATGCCGGGACCACTGGAATTGGGGTCATTGTCATTCAGGGTGATGGTGCCACAACCTGAAAAAGGTTGTTCGGTGGGATAGAGATAAGCTAGTCCATCGAGGTCGTCCCATCCTAGGGAACGGCGAGTCGGAATTGAAGCATAATACATCAAGCTATCTTCAACCGGAGAATGTCCGAGGCCCAGACCATGACCGATTTCATGCGCCAAGATGGCAGTTTGTTCGTCATGAGATTTGTTTTTAAAAGAGTTGTCAATTTTATCATTTAATAAAATTAAACTGCCGTTGATATTGCGACCTTGGATGTTGTTGGGAATAGTCACGGCCATGACACCTGAACTGAAATTAGCAGGGCTTCCAGTATCCGTATTGCAGGTAATGAGGATTCCTTCACTCACCAGAAGATTGGGATTGGGAGTACAACTTCCATTGGAATATGAGGAACATCCTGGTTCGGTTTGAAAGGCGCTACTGACGGTTGTCAGGGAGCCTTTGCGTAAGCGTAAACGCGAGTTGGGGGCCATGTTCCAATAATTATTAACGGCCTCTCCCACCATTTCGAGCAGATCCTGGTTAGAGACTCCCAGATTATTACAGGTATGGGCGGCCACATTGACTGGGACATCGTTGCCTGGAAGAGAGGCGGCCACCGTGTTATTGAGGGTGAAGCACCACGCAGAGTCTAGCGTGAGATAAAGCATGAGGGGAATGATGAAGGAGATGAAAAAAAATAGCTGTCTCATAACTCGCTCCTAGAGAACTGGTGGCCGGAAATAATTATTTGGCGTGCTGATACTTTCTTGGTCCGCTTGTTCGGTCGGTTTAACATCGAATAAATAGCTGAGAGAAAACAGTGAAGACCAGGCGCGATTTCTATCATTAAGCGGGTTAAAGAGATGATAGTCAGCAGCAATGCGCCAGTGAGAGAGGAGATCATAATTGAGACCGAAGAGGATGATGACATTACGAGTGACGGTAGTTCCCGAAGGCATGGGAAAAGAGTCCGATTGATTGCCATTTTGCAATACTTGAGACCCGCCACTAGAGCTCAGCGTGGTCATAGACATGCCCACTCCTGTTTTCAATCCTAGAGCGTTGGGATTCCCGACATTAAAGCGGCCTTGGACACCACCATTGGCAAACCAGGTAAAGCGAGTGATGTTGGGATCACGACCTCCACCGGGGAGAGTCGAACCTGCTTCCACAAAAGGGAAAATCCAGGGTGCGGTGAAGTGAAGGCCGCCCAACAACGTCAGCTCTGGATCGAAACTATTTTTGGTACCCTGGCGATCCACTTGGACCGTACCCATAAAGTCCGTTTTGCCGCCGACGCCCAAAGACCATGATTGCCAAGACAACAGTGTTGTCGGGCCGCTTGCGCCGGCAAGATCGGCAATCCTGCCGATCTTTGCTGTGTCCTGTGAATTCTTGGGAATTTCATCGCCCATAGCAATTGAAAAAGAAAAGGCGAGAAAAAAAGTCAACAAGAATGGAATGTGCATAAAATCAAAACTTCATTAGACAGGTCAGAATTGTCGCATAAATCAGGTGGAGCTTACATCTATTTTCTATAATAATAGAGGTTCTTTTCACAAAAAAAGGATGATGTATGTTTGAAAATTACCAAGCACCCAAAGAACTTATTCCCTCTGACCCTCGTTTCGGTTGTGGCCCAAGTCTCATACCTGTTGAGTATCTCCACAAATTGGCCACCACGGGCGTGCACTTGATGGGCACCAGCCATCGCAAGTCACCTGTGAAAAATCTTGTCAAAGAAGTTCAGGAGGGACTGAAAACATACTTTGGTGTACCCAAAGACTATTGTGTGGTTCTGGGCAACGGTGGCGCAACTCTTTTGTTTGATATGATTGGCTTAGGAGTAGTGGAAAAGAGTTCGTTGCATTTCACCTGTGGTGAGTTCTCCGAAAAATGGTATAAGGCGCATAAGCTCATCCCATGGATTAAGGCGACACAAAATTGTGTTGCTCCAGGAGAAGGCATCAATCCCCAAATGACACAGGGGCATGACATGATCTGTGGAACATTAAATGAGACATCGACGGGAGTCATGCTTAGTAAACTTCCGACAGTCTCTGGTGAGACGCTACTTGCCATCGATGCGACTTCAGGAGCGGGTCAAGTCCCTTGTGATCTAAGCAAAGTGGACTTGTTCTTTTTCTCCCCCCAAAAAGTGTTTGCCAGTGAAGGCGGTCTCTTTATTGCCATCATGTCTCCTAAGGCGCGCGCTCGGGCACTTAAAATAGCGGAGGATAAAAGTCGTTATGTCCCCGATATTATGAATTGGGCCCAGGCCATTGATAACTCTGATAAAAACCAAACTTATAATACCCCTGCTCTTGCCACTCTGTTTTTCTTGCGAGAGCAAGTGGCACGCATGAATCAAATTGGGCGAAAGGCGGTGGAAGCTGATGGCAACAAAAAGGCCGAGCTAATTTACAAATGGGCCGAAGAGCGACCCTATCTCAACCCGTATGTGAAGGAAGCGCAATACCGTTCCAACGTTGTTGCTACCATTGATGTCGATGATAAAGTCGACACCATGGCGCTTATTGCACTCTGGGAAAAACAAAAAATTGTTTATGGCATTGATGCCTATCGCAAGCTGGGACGCAATCAGTTTAGGATCAGCATGTTCCATAATATCCGCTTTGAAGATTTAGAACGCTTGACCAAGCTGATTGATCATGCCGTGAAAACGGTCCTTTGATT
>CAYHRT010000039.1:0-8597 GCA_964359085.1 uncultured Bdellovibrio sp.
CAACAAATTGATGGTCTACGGCTTGAATTTGTCAAGAAAGTTGGGGCAAATGGAAAGCTGTTTGGAACTGTGACCTCTATTGATCTGGCCCGAGAGCTAGAGACAAAGGGTGTTAGCGTTGAGCGTCGTTTAATTATAATACCTAATCCAATTAAGTCAGTTGGTACTTTTGATGTGAAAGTGAAGTTATTTCAAGACGTCGAAGCCAAGTTCCAAGTTCATGTGGTTATGGATGCTGCGCAAGCAGAAGAATTAAAGGCGAAAAGTAAGGCCGCTTCCAAGAAGAGTAAGAAAACCGATACAGCAGAGACCGCGTCGGATATTCCGGCCCAACCAGAAAGGGAATTAACTGACGATGAAAAGCTATCTATTGAGGCCAATAAAATTTTACGTAGTTAGATAAAATTTTGTAATACGGATTAGGTGGATTTCGTAACAATTTCCGGACTATTATTTCAACATTATTCAAAAAGGGTCGAATATTTCGGCCCTTTTCTTTTTCACATGAGATTAGAATGAAGCAATCCAATGAATTACCTCACGATTTGCTCGCAGAAAAATCCCTGGTCGGTTGTTTGTTAATTGATGGGGAATCTCTGGATTCCATTGTGGATTTAGGCCTTCAAAAAGGAGATTTTTTTCATCCCAAGTATGGATTAATTTTTGATGCGATCAAGGACCTTTCCGATCAAAACCGCCCCATTGATTTTGTCACGATTTGCGCGCGTTTGCAGGAAACTGGCAATTTAGAGGAATTGGGTGGGCATTCTTTTGTTCATGAGATTATTGAGGATCAGGTTTCTTCTGCCAATATTTATCATTATGCCAAGATTGTGAAAGATAAGTCGGGAATGCGTGAAATCATTCGCACTGCCATGCGAGTGGCGGATATGGGCATGAATCATCAAGGGAAAACGGAAGATTTTATTCAGACTGTGGAAGAATCTTTTTTCAAACTCACTAATGATGCCAAAAATAAAGGACTAAAAACTCTTAAAGATTGCATCAAGATCAATCTCAAAGAATTGGAAGATACTTCTAGGGCCCCAGGAGAACTCACGGGACTGCCGACAACTTTTAATCGTTTGGATGCAAAATTGTTAGGGATGCAACCAGGACAATTGATTGTGATTGCGGCCAGGCCTGGGATGGGAAAGACTGCCTTGGCACTCAATATGGCCGTGCGTTCATGCAAAGCGAGTCAGTTTCCAGTGGTCATTTTTTCGCTTGAAATGTTGGGAAAAGAATTGAGTATGCGGGTATTGTCGGCCGAAGCCAAGGTGGATCTCAAGCGTCTTAAAATGAAAAATTTTATGGAGCAAGATCTTCGCAGCATTGCCAATGCTACAAGGACCTTATCAAATTTGCCTATTTTTATTAATGATGACGGCAACACAACGGTACTTGATATTCAAAGTTACTGTCGTAAAATTAAGGCCGAACGTAGCTTGGGACTTGTCATTATCGATTATCTTCAGCTGCTGAGAAGCCATTCCAATAATCCTTCGCGTGAACAACAAATTGCAGAAATGTCTAGGGCCTTAAAAGGTATGGCCAAAGAATTGGATTGTCCCGTCATCGCCATGAGCCAGCTCAATAGGAGTGTTGAAGCTCGGCCAGATAAGAGACCAACCACATCTGATTTACGAGAGTCCGGAGCGATAGAACAAGACGCCGATATCGTTATTTTAATTTATCGTGACGATTACTATAATAAAGATTCCAAGGAACCGGGAACGGCTGAATTGATTGTTGCCAAAAACCGTTCCGGTGAAACAGGTCCGGTGAAAGTATCATGGATTGGGGCCCTTACGAGTTTTGAAAACTTAACAGAGCGAGAAAATTAGAGTGATGGGAGAATGTGACGAAACAATTCACTCCTTCTTTTATTTTAACGATACTCAAACAATCCTGAAATTTTCTAAACCTTTCCGTGCATGGGCATACTATTTAGATAAAAAGATTAATCTTCTTACACAGAAGATTCTTCCCTGTGATCCGCAGGAATTGCGGGAGCATCTGACCTCGCTGGCCCTCTTTAATCCAACCCCGAGAACTCGACCGAGAGTAATCCATTTGAACTATAATTTTGAACGCATCTTGGGAGGCGATCATTTCGCCAGTGAGTTGCCGATATGTATTGATTTAGAATACGAATGCGTTGGGCCTTATATTGCTCAAATGCCAAAAAGTGAACTTGAAATTCAGATGCATGGCCCAGCTTTTGAGGAATATGCTCCACGGTTCCAGCGGTGCTACGAAGCTTTGCTCCGAGGAGATAGTTACCAGCTCAATTTAACCGCCCCATTTAGGTGTGAATTTGCTCGGGGAGGCATTTTTGATTTGGTGAATACTTTCTTATCCCAGAAACAAATGCTAGGGGCCTATGCCCATGTCTCTTTGATTCCTTGCTTAAGTTTGGGGCTGCTCAGTAACTCACCGGAGTGTCTATTTCAAGCTTCACTCACACGTGAGCACTCGATAGATTTATGGTCGATGCCGATTAAGGGTACGTGGAAAGTATCTGCAGAAGCAGATAGGAAGAAAATTAATCAACAGCTTCTGGAAGATAAAAAAAATCAAAATGAATTGTTCATTATCATCGATTTAATTCGCAATGATTTATCCAAAATTGAGCGTCCGAGGGCACAAGTAATTGCCAAAAAACTTCCTCTAAGTGTTCCCGGTCTGGCCCACATGGCTTCGCTCATTTCTGTAAATTTAAGTCGCGAGATTAGCGTTGGGAAGATTTTATCTGCCCTCTTTCCGGGCGGAAGTATCACAGGTGCACCGAAAAAAAGGACCATGGAAATTCTCGATGCCGTGGAAAATTATGATAGAGGTTTTTATACCGGCTCCACTATTCTCTTGTGGCAAAAAGTAGCTGCCGCTTCCATTAATATTCGAACTTTGCAATTGAATCTCAAGGGGAACACGGGAATCTATGGCTCTGGGGGGGGGGTTACTCTCAGGTCCGATGCTCATACGGAATATGATGAAATGCTGGCCAAGGTGGCAAGTTTTACTGGTCTTTTTAAGCTTAAGAGGATGGGTGATGGCGCCAGATAAAGTGTACGAGTTTGACTATTTTCGAATACTTAGACCAAGGTTCTTTTCTAATATAATCTTACAAATAGCTCTTTAGTGCATGACCCTATTTGACATTAATTCAGGGCCATCGCTATGATTCATGTGGGTCAAGGAAAAGGCCCTTTTTGGCAATGCATAGCGATTTTTTTTACTGGATTGGAAAAGGAAAGCGCGCACAGATGGATAAGCCAAAAAAAAATGCAAAGGAGTGTAGGTATGGTGACAGGCAGTGTTGCTAGGCCATTAGGGCGAAGAGCAGTCAGTGGCCACGGTCATAATCAAGACAAAGCGTCTATCGGTAGCGTAGATCTCAATTCGCTGTCTCAATTGACGGGCTTTCCTGTTGATTTCATCCGGAAAGAACTAGTGGTTGAAGATGAGGAAATTTCTGTCGATGATCTGCGCTCCAAGGTTGTCCACTTTTTAAACTCGACTCTGGGCGGAACACCCGAGTAGTTCAATCTTTTTAATTCTTCTGCGCTTTTGCCCGGCAAAAATTTCTCCTTTAGCTGAAACAACGGCAAGCATAGTTAATTTCTTAATATTATTCACTTCTTTTCCGATATCAGGGATGTAAACCAAGAATAGTGTAGGTGGAGCGTCCTTATGGATCTAGCAACAGTGATCGGGGTAGTTTTAATTGCGTTGTCTTTGATAGGGTCGATTGCACTGTCAGGTCCGCTCATGACTTTTTATGATTTACCGTCGATTCTGTGCGTCGGCATTGGGACGATGGGTACGACGTTTATAAAGTGGCCTTTGGAATCTCTCAAGGCGCTTGGCGTAGTCACCTTCAAGGCATTTTTATACAAAGTAACTGATGTCAAGGCCACTATTGAAGAAATTGGTACCCTGGCCGAGACGGCCCGCAGAGAATCAGTTTTTGCGCTAGAGAAAGTTCCCATACAAGACCCCTTTATGAAGAAGGCCATGACTTTGGCCGCGGATAATCGCCCACCTGAAGTTATTCAGTCCATTCTGCAACTTGAAATTGATAATATGATAGAGCGGCATAAAACTGGTGGAGATATGTTGGACGGGATTGCTGCTGATGGCCCTTCCTTTGGTTTGCTTGGCACCATTATCGGTCTCGTCATCATGCTCAAGAACATGTCTGACCCATCAGCTATCGGTCCGGCCATGGCGGTGGCACTCTTGACCACTTTTTATGGTTCAATCATCGCTAACTGTATCGCATTGCCCTTCAAGGCAAAAATTGGCTTGAGAAGTGGAGAAGAGGTCAACAAGATGAATATTATTGTGGCCGGAACCCTCGGCATCGTGGCCGGTGAGAATCCTCGATTAATTAGAGAAAAATTATCAGCCTTTTTAGCTCCGAATGATCGCCCGAAAGTAGACGAAGAGCAAGCTGCTCCTAAGGCGAAGGCGTAACTGTAGCGATGCGAGAAGTATATGGCAGATAAGTCCCCACCACCACCGATATGCCCAAAATGTGCTCCATGTAAGCCTGGGTTGCCAGGGTGGCTTGGCACCATGGCTGACATGATGACCAATACTTTAACTTTTTTTGTACTCCTTCTGTCATTTGCCAAAACAGAAACCTCGAAGCAAGAAGCGGCACTCGGGTCTATTCGTAATGCCTTTGGTGGCTTGGCCTATAAGATGGGTGAGACGGTCACGTTGGGGAAAACTGCCGATAATGATCCCGCCATGCTTGAGGCCGAGGACCCTGCGCGCCCTTTTCCTATTGATTTTCTCACCAGCGAAGGGCTGCTTGATAAATATGAAATGAATCGTGAGTCCACGGAAATTTTGCGTATGATGAGGAAGGACTTGGCCACTGTGGGATTATCTGAGCAGGTTGATGTCTATGAAACCTCAGAGGGCATCAAGGTTCATTTAAAAGACGGCATTGTCTTTAAACCAGGAAGCGTTGACATCGAAAATATCGCCATTGAAACTTTTGAAAAGTTAGTTAAGTTATTGGGTGAGCGGGCTTGGGTGGTCTTTGTCTGCGGCCATGCCGCTCCCGGTGAGAAGGCCAGTGATGGGGCCGGTGACGCCACAATGTTGTCGGCCATAAGGGCCAATGTCGTCATGAAGTCATTAATACGGCGTGGAGTTCCGGCCACTTCAATTACTTCTACTTTCTACGGTGACTCTCGGCCGATATCTTTTGCCAGTAAGTCGCGTGAAGAAAATATCCGTCTTTCCAGGCGGGTCGAATTTATTTTGAGAAAGACCGATTTATATCAAGAAGGACGTAAAGTCGGTGGCCAAAAGTAACAGCTTCTCCGAATTTAGCTTTATCTCAGAAATTATTATTGAGGAATGGTTGAGGCAAGATCTAAGCATTTCGCGCAGTAAAATCAAGGAATTTCATTTTAAAAAAAATTGGCTTAACAAACGCACTTATAAAAAGGAAACACTCCAGTTTCCCCTCGATTTATTAAATGCCCATCTGATTAATCCCATTTTTAAGGGAAATCAGGTGAAACTTTTGTATGTCGATGATGATCTTGTAACGCTGTCGAAACCTCCAGGGATGCACCTGTTTCCTCTGAGATATAGTGAAACGGATACCATGCTTAATTTTTTACGAAATGAAAATTATGGAAGGGATATTTTGCAGGTGGCTTCTCATACACACGAAAAAGGGGCACTCTTTCGCCTTGATCGTGTCACCTCGGGCCTAATGATCTTTGCTAGAACGGAAGCGGTCTATCAGCAGTTGCAGCATGGATTAGCTGTGCAGAAATACTATCTCGCCATTGTTCAAGGGCAAATTAAGCAGCGCTGTCATCAACGTCACTTCCTTGTCGGACTTAGTAAAGGAGGTGCACGCGTAAAGGGCTCCATGGAATCTTCTGCAGAAGGCGTGGAGGCAAATATAGAGATTATCCCATTGGCCTATCATATAGATTTGAATTTATCGTTGGTTGGAGTGATATTAGGTGAGGGGCATCGACACCAAATTCGAGTCCAATTGGCCAGTATCGGACATCCTATTTTGGGAGATACCTTATATGGTGGAAACGCAGCGGAGCGAGTTTATCTGCATGCCTGGGCCTATGTTTTTGGTTCACGCACTTTTCGTGATGATACCTGTCCGCTATTTGGAAAGTTCTTTGATCTGGACAGTGGCCTTCAAATGTTCAGCAATCATTGTGGGATCAGTGAGAGAAGGTAGTTTGAATAAATATTGTCCATGGGTATAGGCACCGATTTTTAATTTACTCGTTTCCAATAAAACTTTGATATTGCCGGTTCTCTCCAGTGTGTAGTTGGGAGAATGTTTTGCAATATGTGTTAGACTGTTAGCGAGTTCACGATAATGGACAGCATGAATCGCCTCAGATAATTGTTTGGACTCTTTATGTTTTAATAATACTTTTTCCAGAACTTTTTCATCAAGAGTAATAGTGACAGTCATGTCATTTCGATCACACTGAGTTTTCCAGCTTTGAGGGATATGGCGATTGAGTTGGATGAGAACGGCAGGACAGGAATGGGCCTCTAAAGCGTTCTGTCTTTCCTTAAATTGTTTCTTATAATTAATGTTGGAGAGGAAGATCACCATGAAAAGGATGCCAACCATAAGGATGGGCCGATTCATCATCCATAAATACACGTGTCGCATATGTTTCATTATGCCTGGGAGAGCGCAAAAAACGATAGCGTGTTCTTTTGCCTAGTTAGCGGTGATTTTAATCGTTTAAGGTCAAAAGTTGATTAAAAAGCTAAAGAATAAGAATCCAAGGCCGATAAGAATGCTATGTATTACGGCCAGTGGGGACTTCTCCACTGTATGGGATGATGAATGACCTATAATTCATTTGTATTTAGAGATAAGGCCTTTCAACTGGCATATGCTATTGAAAAGCTGGAGATTGAAATTCCTTTAAATGATTTTTTAAAAAATAATTCCGCTTCGATAGAAGATTTTCAGCAGTCTTTTAATTTTTTCCAAAGTTTCAGTATTGAAGTCAAAACGGGTTGGATAAAAGATGTGCTTATTTTGTATCCCCTTCACCAAGGAGCACCAACCAAGCTTTCACTCAGCTTATGTGAGTGGGCCGCCATTTCTGCCCATTTTCCCCTGATGCTTAAATTTAGAGGAAAGTACTTTAACAAACTGGCTGAGGAAGCATTGGGGCGCGTGGAGCAGACAAGTTCGATTGATTGTTTTGGGCAAAATCATCTGGCGCAAAATAAGTCGAAATTTATGGCCAGTGCTGCTACCGCTTTTCGCGAGAAAGTTTTTCAGCTTGAAGAACATATTTTTTGTAAAACACCTCTTAAGCTGGAAGTGCAGCGGGACATCATAAAGAGTTTTCCCTTTCGGGTTATCTTTTTAGAAGGACGGTTGGTTTTGGTCCATGAAAATCTTGAACTCAAAAATCTTAGTACTTTGGATATAGAAAAAATTCAAACTTTGAGTGAGCTGGACACTGACATATCTACCCCAAAACATACTCTTCTAGACGCCAATGATTTTATTACTAAAATGCGGGCCATTGGCGAGAAAGAGGAAAGGCTTGTGTTGAAAATTTTATCGCAGGCACATGTGGACTTATCACCTAATTATTATTTCTTGGGAAATCCATTTTTAACCACAAACTATAAGGGTGAATTAATTTGGGCCGCGACAGTAGAAGATTCACAAGAATTATTTGAATGGCTTTATGCGATGAGGCCCTATGTCGAAATACTTGATCCCACGAATCTGATCAAAAAATATATCGAATTTGAAAAAAATCATAAAATGCTTGCCTTGAAGAAAACTGGCTGACAAAGTACCAGCTATGACTCAAGTTAAACTAGGTCGTAGTTTCTTTCTTGTTTCTTTTCTTCCTGCCATTCTGTATTGGTATCTGGAAGCCCATTATCCTGTAAGAACAGCATTGATCGGTGGCTTAACCCTCTCAGTTATTGAGTTAAGCATCGAGTATTTTTGGACCAAAGAGATTCATGCGCTTTCAAAATTCAATTTTATTTTGATCGCTGTTTTAGGGGGACTTTCTCTCTCGGCCAATGAGGGTGTTTGGTTTAAATTGCAACCCTTCTTTACCGGCATTTTTATGAGTTGTTTTATGTTTTATCAGCTCAAGAAAGGTGAGGGATTATTTCTGCCATTATTGGAGCAGATGGGGAAGCCCCTCCCTCCTAAGTTCTTACTCAGATCCATGGAGTTCCATGTGGCCATTTTTCTGATGGTCTACGGTATTTTTATGGGCATTTTGGCCTTAAGTACCTCCACCTCAGTATGGCTTTTCTTCAAGACCGCTGGATTCTATCTTTTTTTTATTATTTTTGGTGTCGGTGAGTTTTTATATTTAAAACAGAGAGTAAAAAAGTTGTACTATCAGAAGCAGGTATTGTTACGCGGGAGATAGGTTCCATGACCCTTTTGGGACTCACTGCGCCGCTTTGCGGCTGCAGTGAGTCCCAAAAGGGTCATGGAACCTATCTGAAGGGGGCAATGGCAAGAGCAAGGTAGCGGAAACTAAGCGCAGAAATTCATACTCTTGAACGGTTATCCGTTT
>CAYHRT010000039.1:8607-21792 GCA_964359085.1 uncultured Bdellovibrio sp.
GTAATGTAACCTATATCCCGCGTCCGGCGGGATAGCTCCCCAAAATTTTTATAGTTTGGGCCTCAAGCTTCAAATCTTTAAGACATTCTTGCATTTCTTCTGAGTACAGAGACGATTCTAAATCGACAAAGAAAGTATACATAAAAGGGTTGTCTGGAATGGGCCTTGACTCAAGTTTGGTGAGGTTTAGTCCATATTGGGCAAATTTCTCCAGACAACGTAGAAGCGAACCTGCGCCATCGCCGATAGTGAAAGCAAGTGAGGTCTTGTCATCCTGGTAATCATGCAGTTGCGTTGGCTTGTTATTGACCAGGCAGAAAAGAAAAAAACGAGTGAAATTATTGCGCACTTTTTGAATGTTTGTATCCACAATTTGAAGATTGTAGAGTTCGGCCGTGCGCCGGGAGGCAATGACAGCTTCGCCTGGCCGTATTGTTTTTGCCGCTCCCGCAGTGTCAAAGGCAGGGCATGCTTTAAAGTTGGATTTTAAAAGATAATCACGGCATTGCTCCAGGGCCGCAGGATGTGAGAAGACTGTTCGAATCTCCTCTTGCCGGGTCGAAGGCAAGGTCAGGAGGCAGTGTTCAATTTTAAGGTAATGCTCGCCTAAGACATAAAAAGGATATTGGTTGAGCAGGTCCATATTGACGTCAATATTTCCAATAATGCTATTTTCCACCGGGAAAAAAGAGAAATCGATCTGCTCGTTGGCAAGGGCCTCACATACCTGCTCACTGTGATCAAAGTTTATAACCGAAGGTATGATCTTCATGCTCAGACCATGCTCTGTCGCGAAATATTCAAAAACTCCCATCTCACTATAGGAACCATTGGAACCCTGAATACCCACAGTCATGGATTTGCCCGTTGGTTGCATAACGATCCTT
Source organism: uncultured Bdellovibrio sp. (assembly GCA_964359085.1). Lineage (GTDB taxonomy): Bacteria > Bdellovibrionota > Bacteriovoracia > Bacteriovoracales > Bacteriovoracaceae > GWA2-49-15. The sequence goes on from CAYHRT010000039.1 coordinate 9,495, forward strand.
AGGGAGTTTGAACTTTGCTGTCAATATTTGTCAGAGCAGACAAAAATCGTGAACGCGATTTTGAAGCAAACCGATTATAGCGGTTCATGTCGACAAACAGTTGCCAGGTATCATTCTCCACTGTGCTGAGAATACGCATGAGACGGCGATAACCTTTAGTGTCGATAGTTAAGTCGGTGGCACCATATTCAATCAATCCACGCCCAATAAAATGCGCCAAGAGGAGAGATCGGGAAATTTCCTCATCGTGATGAGCTGGAGTAGTTTCAATCAGCGTAAGACCTTGCTCTTGGAGATAGAGTTTAATGTTCTGGTAGCGAGTTTCCTCAAGACGAATTGGGCAAAGGACTAGCTTGCGCCCAAAAAAAGAGTCACTGGCCGAATCTGGACCGAACATAGGGTGAGTGGCCAAGATCGAAGTGTGGGCGGGAAGATATTTTTGCATGATCTCTGCCGGATGTTCTTTGACTGAGCATACATCCGCGACAATAGAGCCTGGTTTTAAGAGCGGGGACAGTTGTTTGATTACGGATTCGAATTCAGAAATTGGTACTGCCGGAATGATGAGGTCTTGGGCCGCGATAATGGCTAAGTCGCCCCAAATTGCTCCCATTTTCTCCATCTCATTTTTCAAAGGGAGAGTGTCATACACGACAACCTTGAAGTCGCGTACCATGGCCCGGGCCAATAGCTTTCCAAGACGGCCCATTCCTACAATGCCAATTCTCATGGCCGTTCTCCCAATGCTTTTTGGATACGATGGAAAGCCTCCTCAATTTCTTGCTCACTCGTAGCAAAGGAAATTCGGAGATAGTGTTCAGCGCCAAAGGCGCTGCCTGGAAGAATGGCCACTTGCGCTTTCTCCAGAATAAAGTTGGTCAAGTCCTCCGAAGTTTTTATGTTCTCGGTATAGTATTTATCACAACGGGGAAAGAGATAAAATGCCCCTTGGGGCGGAGTCAGGTCGAAGATTTTCGAGAAAAGTTTAAATGCCAAGTTCCGTCGCTTTTCGAAAGTTTTTTTCATCTGTAGAAAATAATCCTGGGGCATGGTTAAGGCCAAAATGGCAGCGGCCTGGGCAGGTGTGCAGACATTCCCGCAGACATGCCCTTGAAATTTGTCCATGTTTTTAATCAGTACTGAAGAAGCCACTAGAAAGCCAACCCTGTATCCAGTCATGGCATAGGATTTACTAAAAGTTTGAACGGTGAGGACCCGGTTCAACAGGTCTTCGGTATCGTAATTTTTGAGCAAGGTAAGTGGCGAGGTAAATGTTTTCTGATCGTAGGTAAGAAAGGCATAGGCTTCATCGGAAATGACCACGAAATTGAATTGCTCGGCCCACTGTAAAATTTGAAAGATATCATCACTATTGTAAATTGCTCCCGTTGGATTGTTGGGAGAGTTCAGTATGATAGCGCGAGTCGCCGGGCCTATGGCACGGCGAATGGCACTCAAGTCAAGCTGGTGCGTGGTGAGACAAGGTACAAAAACTGCTTTTCCTCCCGCAAGTTTAATCGATTCTGGAAAAGTAACCCAATAGGGAGAGGGTACGATGACCTCATCTCCTGGATCTATAAGGGTTTGAAATAAATTATAAATAATTTGTTTGGAGCCATTACTGATGAGAATGTTCTCTGACCTGATCGGACGTTTGACGGCCTTGCCAAATTGTTCTGCCAGTTTTTCGCGCAATACGGGATGGCCTGAAACAGGGCCGTATCCACAGTTGTCTCTCTTTTGTGCCAGATACATTTCTTCCATGACTTCTTCAGGCGGGGGCATGTCCGGCTCCCCAACACATAAAGAAATTATGGGAATACCTTTTTTTTGGAGTTCGGCCACTCGTGCCACCATAGAGATACTTTTACTGGACATGATGGCTTCAACGCGATGGGATATTTTCATTTTGACCTCCCGGCCATCCTCTCACTTTGAAAGCGAACAGACTCGGCATGCACGATTTGGAAAATACGTTCAATGTAAGTTGGGTCTAGGCCAATTTTCTGGGCATATTCTGTGCGATTCTTCATCAGTCGGTCCATTCGATTAATCTGCAAGGCAGTCACATGATGTTTCGCCTTGATCTCGGCAATATGATCAACCACTCGCATGCGACTCATAAGAATTTCGATTAATTCTGAATCGAGTCGATCAATGCGGGCACGTTCCTTTTCAAGTGCTTCTTCATAAGAATGATCATTGCAAGATGGGAGTCTCGATTCAAGGCGTGCCAGCAGTTCTTCTAAAACAGAAGGAGTAATTTGCTGTCCAGCATCGCTTAAGGCCTGATCGGGCGCAATGTGCGATTCGATAATAAGGCCGTCGAAATCCATATCCAAGGCCATCTGGCTCACTCGTTCGATCAAATCGCGCTTTCCGGCAATATGGCTGGGATCACAGATGATGGGGAGATCAGGGAAATGGCGTTTTAATTCAAGAGGGACTTCCCATACCGGGAGATTTCTAAAAATATTATTTTCTGCACCAGAAAAGCCGCGATGGATGGCCACTAATTTAGATAAACCGCTTGCCGTCAATCTTTCCAGCGCCCCAATCCATAAAGACAGTTCGGCATTGACTGGATTTTTTACCATGACAACGATATCAGTGCCTTTAAGCGCTTCGGCAATTTCTTGAACCGCAAATGGTCCGGCCGTGGTTCTGGCCCCAATCCAAAGGCAATCAATATTATGTTTGAGACACAGCTCGACATGGCGAGGATTGGCAACTTCGACTGCGGTAAAAAGCCCGGTTTCTTTTTTCACACAAGTAAGCCAGGGTAGGGCCTCTTCCCCCATTCCTTCAAATGAATTAGGTCGGGTTCGAGGTTTCCAAATGCCGGCACGAAATCCTTTTATGTGGGGAATTTTTTTGAGGGCATGGGCCGTGGCGAGAACTTGCTCTTTAGATTCAGCACTACACGGGCCGGCAATAATAAAAGGGTAAGAGTTATTTGAGTTTGGCCAATTTGCCAAAAATGTAGAATAAAAATGATTTTTAGTTATGCTGTTCATCTAGAAGGTAGAATATTTTTTAACATTTCGCGGGCCTCCAGCACACATTCTTCAGTCGATTTCCAATCGATGCATGCATCTGTAACGCTCACGCCATATTGGAGTTTTGCGTGGTCCAAGGGTATTTCTTGCCGGCCGGATTGTAAATTTGATTCCAGCATAAATCCAATGATGGAGCGATTTCCATCACGAATTTGATTATTGATATTCTTGAGTACTAAAGGTTGCAGGGCCGCATCTTTGTTCGAATTGGCATGGCTGCAATCCACCATGATGTTGATGGGAAGTTTGGCCTTTTTAAGTTCCTGCTCGCATAGTGTGATACTGACAGAGTCGTAATTTGGTCGACCATTGCCGCCTCGTAGCACTAGATGACTGTAGGTATTCCCTTTAGTGTGAATAATGGCAACTTGACCTTCCCCATTAATACCCAAAAAGCGATGGGCGCCTGCAGCGGACTTGAGCGCATTGATGGCCACCTGCACTCCACCGTCTGTACCATTTTTGAATCCTACGGGACCAGAAAGACCTGATGCCAATTCACGATGGGTTTGAGATTCCGTGGTGCGTGCGCCAATGGCCGACCATGAGATCAAGTCTTGCATGTATTGAGGTGTAATGGGATCAAGCGCCTCTGTTCCGAGTGGAAGACCAAGTTCAGATAAGTCGAGGAGTACTTGGCGTGCCATCTCTAAACCTTCATTAATTTTGAAGGTGTCATTGAGATAGGGATCATTGATGAGACCCTTCCAGCCTGTGGTGGTTCGTGGCTTTTCAAAGTAAGTTCGCATGACGATAAAAAGTGTGTCTTCAACTTTTCTCGCCAACTCAGCTAATTTTTGTGCATATTCTTTGGCCGCCTTCACATCGTGAATAGAGCAAGGCCCAATCACGGCAATAAGGCGGTGATCTTTGCGGTCCATTATATTTCTAATTGTTTCTCGTCCTCTTGCAACTATATCTCCGACCAAATCAGGCAAGGGGAGTTTATTTTTGAGTGCACTTGGGGTTACCAGAAGTGAAGCTGAGACGACATTTAAATCGCTTAATTGACGTTTTGACATTGCTACCTCGCGATATCTGCAAAATGATCAGTTGCCTCGACCAGTTGAGAGCGAATTCCACATTCCATGGCAGAATGTCCGGCATCTTGAATGAGATGAAAATCGGCTTCCGGCCAAGAGCGGTGAAGTTCCCAGGCGCTTTCTGCGGGGCAAACCACATCATATCGTCCTTGGACAATAATGCCAGGAATGTGACGAATTTTTTTCACCTGGGCAAGTAAATAATTATCCTGAGGAAAAAATCCCTTGTTGATAAAATAATGACACTCAATACGGGCGAAGGCCTCGGCAAAAGTGGGCGTCTCAAACCGTTTTACCAAGTCGTGGTCAACCATTAATTTACTTGTACTACCTTCCCACACAGACCAGGCCCTAGCGGCATTGGCCCTCACCACGCTATCAGGGGAAGTTAAAAGTTTGTAATAGGCCTCAATCATGTGGCCACGTTCTTCTGGAATAATGGGGGCCAGATATTGTTCCCAGAAATCAGGATAAATTCGACTGCAGCCCTCTTGGTAAAACCAATCAATTTCGCGTTTGCGCAGCAGAAAGATCCCTCGCAAAATAAGTCCTAAAACAGCTTCTGGATGAGAAGTGGCATAAGCCAAGGCCAAAGTAGAACCCCAGCTCCCTCCGAATACGTGCCACTTTTCAATTCCCAAATGCTTTCTAATTTTTTCTATATCCGACACGAGATCCCAGGTGGTATTTTCCCGCAATTCGGCGAAGGGGGTGCTCTGGCCGCAACCACGCTGATCAAAGAGAATCACCCGCCATTTTCTAGCATCAAAAAAACGGCGATACTCGGGTGAAATTCCTCCTCCTGGTCCTCCATGTAGAAAAACTATGGGAGTTCCAACTGGATTGCCACATTCCTCAATATGCAGAGTATGCAAGGAGGAAACGGGCAGCTGAAAGGTCTTATTGGCCCCATAAGGCGGGTAGAGATCGCGCATCGTGTATCCTTTGCAACATTGTATACGAAGTATACGAAATGACAGCATTCGGAGGCATTTTTTCCAATTGTCATTCTTCCATGAGAATAGCTTCCAATATAACTACTTAAAACTACTTATGTTTTTCGGCAGCTATTAGAATGTGAAAGTTGACTAAAGCGCTGTGATAAAATGACGAAAAGGTATTGGGTTGTAGTTTGTTTTAAGCAAAAAGGGAACTCGTGCTGGTACAAATAAAAAACTACCTAGCTTTGATTATTTTGGCCTCTTGTATGGGGGGGTGTCTCAGTACGACTTCGCCGACGAAGTTGGAAGATGTATCCCAGTCGACCTTGAATTATTCAGAAGATTTTTGTAAGGGGACGGCGCTTACCGACAGTCCCTTTGGCAATAGTTCCGCGGGCGGCGACGGACTTACTGCTCAAACAGCTTATCTCATTTGTAGCGCTCAACAATTTAACAATATTGGTAGTAGCTCGACCTATTGGACCAAGCATTTTGTCTTGCTCCAAAACATTAACATGATTAATTACACAGCATTGACCTATAACAAAATTGGAAATTCTACGACACCTTTCACGGGGGTGCTGAACGGTAACAATAAACGCCTTGTAAATTTAACCGTGTCCTCACCTAGCACTAACTATGTAGGTGTTTTTGGAGCATTGGGGGCCAACGGAGTAGTGAAAAACTTGCAACTGTTTAATATTATGATCGTTGGTTTGGATTATGTTGGAATATTGGTTGGAGAGAATCAGGGAGGGGAAATTCGCAATGTGGCGATCACAGCACCCTATGTCTCAGGCGCGGGGGACTATGTTGGTGGTTTGGTTGGCAGGAATTCATTGGGGGACATTTATAACTCTTCGGTAACTTTTACTACTGGTTCCATGAGTCTTACGGGTTACTCCAATGTTGGTGGATTAGTTGGAAAAATGGATTACGGACTTTTGCAGGATTCATCTGTTGTGGGCATAGGAGTTCAGAGCACTACCAATTATGCCGGCGGTTTGGTCGGCGCCAATGAGTCTGGAGCGCAAATACGTTCCTCTTATGCCAAATTTACCAATGGAGTGATTGGTGGCGGGGACTATATCGGCGGTGTGGTCGGTTATAATAATGGTCTGGTGTATAAAAGCTATGTCGACCTAGCAAATGTTACTGGCGATGAATCCGTCGGAGGTGTGGTGGGACGCAATGACGCTGGACTTGTTCAAGAGTCTTACGCCAAGGCGACTGTTAAGGTGAATGGCAGGACTGATATTGGTGGAGGTATTGGGTACAATGTGACTGGGACTGTGCTTTCAAGTTATGCAGAAGCTTTGTTGGTGACAGGCACTTCCGATAACATTGGCGGTCTTGTGGGACGAAATGTTAGCGGCCCGATCACCAGTTCTTATGCCAAGGTCACAACAGTGAGTTCTACCGCAGGTGCAAAATTGGGTGGGCTGGTAGGCATGAATGGAACTGGTCTTGGAAAAATTGAAAACTGTTATGCAGAAACAACCAATATTACCGGGAGTGCGGGAGATAACGTAGGGGGCCTAGTTGGTTTTAACACGGGTGGTGAAATAAAAAATTCCTATGCCAAATCGAGCACGGCAATTACTGGTATAAGCTCGGTAGGAGGTTTTGTAGGCTATAATGGTTCGGGTTATCTGTCTTCCAGTTACGCTGAGGTGAAAGGTATTTCAGCTTCGCTCGATACGGTTGGTGGGTTTGTAGGCTTTACTAATTCCGACAGCTATATTTCGAAATGTTATGCCAAATCTTCGGGTACCATTCAGGGGACAAGCTATATCGGCGGTTTTGTAGGATATGCAGTTGCCGCGCAGATTGTTGAATCCTACGCCTTGCCAACTACGGTCACTGGTAGTGTGGACAAGACCGGAGGATTTGTAGGATGGCTTGTTTCATCTTTTTTTGCGAATGTATTTGTGCGATCTTCTCAAGGGACGGTGACGGGGATTACTCAAGTCGGGGGATTTGTAGGAAACATTGATGGTGGTACCATTATCAATTCTTACGCTGTGTGGAATTCAGTGGCGGGAACGGGCGTATCCATTGGAGGTCACACCGGAGTTTCAGCCAATAATAGTAATATCGACAACGCCTTTTCTGTTGCCAGCGTGTCTGGTGCCAGTTCGGGCAATCCTCCGAGTGTTGGATTATTTATTGGAACTTTGCCAGCGGCACAACCTGCTCCATTAATTGGCGAAATATTAAAGAATGTTTACGCCGATTGGAATGTGATAAGAACATGCGTGGATACGGGAACAGGTCTGGATGTCTGTAATGTTAACTGCGAAAACACCTCTGGAGGAATAGAATGTTATAATGATCGCTCGTTAACAACGCTTCTCTGGCCAATTCTTCCAGATACTAGTAGTACCTATGAAGTTGAAACTGATGGGACTGCCGACCACACCAATTTTTATTATAAGACCAACCTACCATTAGCTTCTTGGGATTTTACCAATGTTTGGAAGGAGAATACTTCTGACTATCCAACTCTTAGGTAATAAAAGTTCTCCTTATCTCTCCAAAATATTAAAAATTCTGGCCTCTCTGATGTTTCTCGGAATTCTTTATCTGTGGTTTAAGGAGGATATGTATGTATGGTTGTGCGAACACGAGGAAGCTTCTGCTGCCTGCACTATCGTGGGTATGATGAATGAGAAGCAGCGCTATTATGATTCCGCCGATAGCTATTATGAGAGAGCGTGTAAACAAGATTATGCTCTGGCGTGCTATAAGAGGGGGCTCTTGGCCAAAGAGAGAAAACAAATGGATGGCGCACAAAAATCTTTGCAGCGGGCTTGTAACTTAGGACATAAAGCTGCTTGCGGTCTCTTCTGATAAGAGGGAATGAATGGCCTTAAGTAACTTTTCAGGTGAGGCAGGTTTTCTCAGCCAAACATTGCCAGAATATTGAAAGGTATCATCAAACTCTGGCAGATCTGCCAGAATTTGAGAGGTAAAAAGCACGAAAGGAATTGGGGGATAAAGTTTTCGAACAAGATTCCAAACCTCGCCGCCGGTTTTTATGGGCATACAGTAATCACAAATAATCACATCGAAATGAAAATCCTTTTGCAAGAGCAGCATGGCCTGCAATCCATTCTCGCAGGCGGTAACAGTATGCGAACGTTCCCGTAAAAAAGCGACGAATAACGTTCGAATTTCCGGATCGTCATCAATAAATAAGAGTTTTGCCATAGATGTAAAGTCATGACATTTTGGCATAACTGCTGTCAATTGATGGATGTGATTCTCCCCATAATCTGGCATTTCGAGAGGGACAATTCTCAAGAAAAATATAGAGTCGTTCTCAAGTCCTAATCACCAACGGTCGCTGCTGCAACGATGGCCAAGATCGCTCCGATATTCAGACGACGGGCCGTAACCTCTTTTTTATTGCCAAAAAGATGGAAGAAAACGGCTTCGATAGTTGAAGGGACTTTCATCTTTTTAATAATAAAAAGAAAAATAGAATGCCCCAGCTTTTCTTGGTTAGGTTTGAGTTTGGCAAAGCTCATAATGGTTTGTTGGAAAACACTCCAGCCTTGCTCAATTTCATCGCGGTCCATGATGTTGTTATAGTTTATATCATAGCGAATAAAAGTAGTTTCAATATTGGATAGACTGACGAAGAGGCGCCCAATATCTACCGTTGACATGGGCACATTAAGATCACGAATTTCTTTAGCAAAGCTCTCTACGTTCACCAGAAATTCTTGAACTTCCGCGTTTGAAGAAAAAACCGTGTAATCATAAAGTTTGGGGAAGTAGCGCTTGTAGTCTAGATCGTCGAATAAGGCGGTGAAAAAGTATTCGCGATAGCACTGCACTTCAAAACTTTTATTCTCCTCATCCATCACAGGACAATGGGTTTTTATGGCATCAAACATTTTTAAGGCCAGAGTACGGGAAGAAATAATGTTGGCCACATATTCCGTTGCCTCATCAAGGCGTATAAAACCATCACCATCGGACTGGAACTGAAAGAGGTCGGAGGAGTTCATGGCCTCAGACAAGAAACGCTCAAAAAAGTGGGGCCATAAATCGAATTCAACCATGGCAGTTTTCACATCGAGAAGCAATTTGCGTAATTCATCTATGGTGGCCACCATAAAAAGAGTTTTGCCTGTGACGGGATCGATCTTGGGATGGCCGTAGGCATTGAGGGCCTTGTTCAAACCGAAACGCATGATGGTTTGTATGTTGATACCATAGAGATAGCGTTTGTATTCATTGGAATAATATTGAATATTTTCGGGTGCATGAAAGACCCGATATTGAGTGACGATGGTCTTGAATTCGTTCCACAATTCAAAGACGCGTGGTCGTGCAAATTCAGCATACTCGGGAAGCTCAGGGCGGATCAGATCCTTGAGAGGGGCATTGCTCTCCATGGCCTCTTGCATGTATTCGTAGGTGACATCATTAAAATAGTATTGTTCAAAGAGGGCCACACCCCAGCTTAAAACTTTATTAATGTCGCCAAAAGTATAATTGTTAGCATCGGAGCCGATAAGTTTGGTTTTAATATTGACGATGGCCTCTTCAATATTACGGATTTTGAAATCAAATTTTCCTTCGGTCAGTTTTTCTGCCACGTTGATTAATTCGTTGTGCTTGAAAATGTGCTCATCTTCTCCCCATGGGTGGAGCAGATTGGCCACTAAACGAGAGCGTTGTAAAAAGAAGAGGGCCTTATCTTTCTTTTCAGGAGTGGCGGCATCCTTATAGTAAACGAAGTCAAAGACCAACAGCACCGCTTGACCTATTTTAGGGATAATGGCCGCAACTTCGTCAGTTGAAACGGTTCCACGCTCACCGCCAATGAAAAGTTTTTTCACAAAAAGGAAGCTTTCAATAAGCTCCAGGTCCATTTGATCATCGCTCAGATCTAATGATTTCTTAAGCTCTGTAACAAATTCCATGACCGCTAATTGGGAGGATGGTCCGTGCGCGCGGCCCAAAATTTCGACAAAGTCTTTTGTGAGGTTAGTAAGAAGGTAGTCAATTTGCGGCCGAAAATCCCAGTAATTTAGTTTTTGGTCGACGATTTTCTTGAAGATATGGTTGATAGGAGCACCATAGCGGTTGGCCATTCGAACAAGGTCAAAGATATTATGAATGTTTTGGACTGAAATCTGGTGGCGCTGATCCCGCAATAAAAGGGTGTTAAGTTCAAAGAGGAAACGCAGCGATTTGATCATTGCCGCGCTTTCTTTGGCGAAGAACTTATTAATAAATTTTTCCAGGTCTTCCCGTCTTACGGTATTTGGATCGGCCCGGTTGACGAATTCTGAGAACTGCTTCAAGTTGTTCTCTACGCAGGTGATGTCGGCACTCACATCAACTTCCATCAGCTTTTTCAAGCGGTCAGCATCGATCTTACAGCTATTTTGGAAGTTGCCTACATCGTAACTGTCTGATTCTATGGGGGCATCTTTCTTGAAACACCCCACTAACCCTAAACAGAGTAACGGTAAAACCCAACACCACCTAACGGTACAAAATCGTTTTATAGTCATGCTCAATTTCTCCCAGTCTTCTCCCAAGCACTCCTATTATTAAGTAAAGCATGCCGCTCCCCGGGAGTCTTGTCGATGACTTGGGGACGAAATTGCCGGAGTTGATTAGTCTGTTAATCTGTGTATATTGGATAAAGTTGCTCCCTAGGGTAAATATTTAACATTGGGGTGACAATTATTCTGGGGGACTCAACAGCGAGTCATTTGACACATTAGTTCAACATTAGGCAGGATGGAAAGATGCTTTATCGTTTTATAGTCATTATTTCACTGGTTTTCTTGAGTGGGGGCCAGTGGGCCAAAGGCGAGACGGCCGTTTCCTATCAAGAGCTAGGGCGTCTGAATACTCCGGCCATGAGTGAGGCGTCTCCCCGTTGGTTCGGTTTTGATTTTGAGAAATCCAAGGACTACAAAAGCGAATATTCGAGCTACCTAAAGGTTCATGTGCGCCATTTTGGCGAACAAGGCACCATTTACTCTGCGCCGGAAGCCTTTCTTCGAACTGATCGGGGGCATACGCAGGTGTATTATGGGCGGCATATTTTGGACTGGAATCCCCAAGAACAGTTCTGGCTTTTAGGTGACCTCAATGCCCAGCGAGGGTTTAACCTGCTTGAAGAAGATATGGAGGGATTGGCCGGGATTCATTTGGTGCATCAGCAAGAGCTGTTGAAACTCGATTTGTTTGCCTCGTATGTCTATATTCCTCAACTAAACCCAGGCTATGGAATAAAAAATGGTGATATTACCGCACCCAATGAATGGAGCAAGATGCCTCCTGAGCAGGTTTACTATAGTGGTGCAAAGGTTCCGATTTACTATGAATTGGAAATGCCCGAGATGAAGACCATTATCTTTCAGCCATCCGTTGGTGCGCGGGTGAATATGAATTGGTCGGAGCAAGGCGGAGTGTCGGTGTATGGTCTTTATAAGCCAGAAAACCAGGTTCGTCTCAATGCCACAGGACATTATGAGCAGGATAAAGAGGAACAGGCCCGCGTAAGAGCGAGACCTTTTGTCAATCATCATTGGATCTACGGGGCGCAGGCCGAACAGGCGCTGGGTGATGTGGTGGCCCAAGTGGGCGGGATGGCCGTCATCCCTGAGCGTGGAGGAGATCCGACTTTCGAGTTTGAACCACTTAAAATTGAGCCCGTGTATGAGGATTATTATTACGGCTTTGGGAGCTTAACCTATAAAAAACCAGAAATGTCGGTCGGGCTTCATCAAATTAAATCTTTCTCTCCACCACCTCAAGGGGAAAACCTTTTTGGGAAAAAGATTCGTTGGCAGAATGCCTCGGGAGCTTCTGGCAATTATATTTTTAACGATTATTGGTCTTTTGATGTGACTTATCGCTACGATTGGCAATTACAAGACAGGTTATGGGTTCAAGCGGTCAATTATCGAATGAGTAAGCAGGCCACCGTCTCGGCCGGATTAGAAATGTTAGAGTCTCCAAATAATGACAGCTTTTGGAGCTCATACCGCTCAAATGATACCAGCTATGCGCGCTTAAATTACGTCTTTTAGGTACCAGCAGACTTTTTTTCAAAAAAAATCTGCTGGTACCTAATAAACACATCCACCCAATACTTTTGGCAAATAAAAAATTTCAGGTCTAAGTTGCATCCCAGTTTTAGGATGATGGAGAGTGCGTTTTGAAACAAAATCAAAAAGCAGTGGATTGTAATGGTAGATTTGGTTCAAAGATTCAC
>CAYHRT010000040.1:0-21466 GCA_964359085.1 uncultured Bdellovibrio sp.
AAGCAGTTATGGGTGATGAGCGTCCACTGGCGGATTTTATTCAATCGAAATATATCCTCCTTTTTGGATGGAACCCTACCAGTGCCATTAAATGGGTCCATTTGCCTCGAATTATTACTCGATCCCTAGAAAAAGGCGCCCATATGGTTGTGGTGGATCCATATCTTTCAGACACAGCTGCAAAAGCTCATGAGTGGGTCTCCATTAGACCTGCCACCGATGGGGCCATGGCCCTCGCCATGGGACATGTCATTGTTCGTGATAAACTTTATGACAAGAATTTTATAGAGAACTGGACCGTTGGGTTTGCTGAATACTCTGAATTTGTGAAGGATAAGACTCCAGATTGGGCCGAAAAAATCACAAGTGTTCCGGCCGCTACGATTGAGCGTCTGGCCAAAGAACTTGCTGCCAGTAAAGCGGCCATCGTCGATGTATGGAGTGGGCCGGGTCAGCACAGCAATGGAGTTCAAGGTGGTCGTGCCATCACCATGTTGGCCGGTCTAATCAATGGTTTTGATCGCCCTGGAACAATGATGATCCCGAATAAAAGTGGGAATAAACACGGGCATTGTGAGGCAACCGAGGAGGCCAATAAAACGGGTAAGCTTCCCACTTTTGATGAAAGGAAAACTAAGTATCCTCTGGCCCACAGCTCAGGGGTCTATACGCAATTATTTGACAATCTTGCCAATGACAAAGGGCCATATAAACCCAAGATGATGATGTGCGTTTTCCAGAACCCGATGATGTCTCTTCCTGGCACGCCCACAGTGGCGAAAGCGATCTCGAAGTTGGAAACTTTCGTGGTTGTCGACACTATGATGAGTGAAACTGCCAAACTGGCCGATATCGTGTTGCCCGGAACTACTTATCTTGAGAGATATGACTTAAATACCCACTGGGTAACCTGGCCTTGTCTAGGACTAAGGCAGCCAGTAGTGAAACCCATTTTTGGTCAACTGGCCGAGTATGAAGTCGTGGCAGCACTTGGACGCAGACTCCAACTTAAAGATCATGAAGGACATGAATTTTTCTTAAGAGGTCCTCTCTCAGGACAACCAATTGAGAGTTTGACAGGTTGGTATGAAGATTATCTTTCAAATGAAGTGAAGCATGGTGCTCCGAAGATGACTTTGGAAGAACTCAAAAAACTTCCAGGGGCGGTATGGTTCGACAAGGCCGGCACTAAGTATGAGAAGTTTAAATCCGAACTCAAAGAAGATAAGCTCAAGACTGCTTGGTTCGATGGGGACCCAAAAGCGGAAGGGACCGGCGTTTATGACAAGGATAAGAGCAAAGGTGGGAAGAGAATAGGAACGGTTATTGGAGGTAAGCCAGTCAGAGGATTTTTTACTTCAAGCGGCAAAGTTGAGTTTTTTAACAAAAGTTTTGCCAGTAAAAAAGATGCACAAGGACGACCTGTAGCGTCTCTTCCAGAGTACACAGCTCGCGATTGGATGCCAAATTCGGAGTATCCTTTTTATCTGATTAATTGGAAGGAAGCCTCTCATACACATTCGAGAACCCAGAATAATTCGTGGTTGTTGGAACTTAAGGCCACTAACCCACTTATTATCAACCCAAAACCAGCGGCTCAGTTGAATGTGAGTACTGGTGATAAAGTCTGGGTGAAATCGCCCTACGGGAAAGTTAAGGCGACAGTCTATGTATCAAAAAGAATTCACCCTGAGGTTGTTGGAGTGCAGCACGGATTTGGTCATACTGCTCTCGGGAAAAGAGCAGCAGGCGTTGGCACGTCGGATGCCCAATTACGGCCATTGAAGGGCGATGCTTTATCCGGTCAGGCCTTGCATAAGGAGACCTGTGTTAGTATCATTAAGGCGTAATTAATTCCGATTTTGATTTAAGATTTTACCAGTGGCTTGAGTTCTTCGGGCCACTGGTTTGTGTGCAGGAGATCTAGGTGGGGCGTATCTCTGAACATCATGAAGGATTTATTGTAATTATTGAGAGCGACAAAGATCACGCTGCTGTGTTAGCACGCCTGCTCGCTTTAGAGGGGTATCAGACTAAGGTGGCATTTGATGGACAGACAGGTATGGAGTTGTTGTTGCAAACTCCTGTGCCAGACCTTGTAATTTTAGAAGTTATGCTTCTAGACATCATGGGGTTTGAGGTATGCCGACTGATTCGTAAACAGGTGCAAACTCGGAACATACGAATTCTGATCTTGACTGCATGTTCTGGAGAGATTGACCGTGTCGCCGGTTTTAGAATGGGTTGCGATGATTATTTGACGAAGCCTTATAATTCTCGTGAACTCATACTTCGGGTTAAGAGCTTATTGCGTCGCGGCGATCTTGAGGTCGGAACCACGGATACCGAGTTTATTTTTGGCTGTCTTTGTATGGATATAACAGAACATCAAGTATGGGTTGATAATTCGCCGGTTAACCTCTCGACCCTTGAATTTCGTGTCCTGCAGAACTTGTTAGAATATCGTGGGCGTATTCGAACCCGAGAAGCTTTGCTTGCGGATGTTTGGGGAAGTGAATTAGGTGTGAAGATACGAACGGTTGACAGCACGGTGATGAGGTTAAGGGAAAAACTTGGAGGTGCAGGAGATTACATCGAAACTGTACCCACGATGGGGTATAGATTGCTTGGCTCTTCTGATGAAAGTGACTGTTGCCACGAATCGACTATTAGCTAACCTAAGTCCAAGCTCAGGTTAACTAATACTGCGACCAACCCATTTACGCGTCAAAAGTTTTTTTGGTGTTGTCATTTTCTATCGGCAATACGTTCTGCTGTTCATTACTTTCTTTTAGGCCTTTCTTGAAATTAGTCATGGCCTTTCCGAGGGCACCGCCCAGCTGAGGGAGTTTGCTTCCTCCAAAGAGAAGCACAACAATAAAACCAATGACAACCAACTCACCCATGCCCAGACCAAACATAATAGATCCTTTTCCTTAGAGAGTATATTCAACTCAATTTACATAACCTAGGGCAATGAATCCTTTCTGTCTAGGTATGGCCGAACAATCAAGGCCACGCCCAAGAGGCCAACCTCGTAAAGCACTACCATAGGTACCCAGACGATCATCATACTAAAAATATCTGGCGGACTGAAAATGGCGGCCAAGACGGAGAGACCCACATACACGTAGCGTCGGTGAATTCGAAGCTGTTCTTGGTTAATAACGCCCATAAAACCCAAGATAAGCATGATGTTGGGGACTTGAAAAAGAAAACCAAACGCCAGCATAAGTTTCACCGCCAAAGCAAGATACTCACGAAGCGAGATAGTGGCCACGACATCGGTAACCCCATATTCAAGCATGAGCTTGAAGCCAAAAGGGAAAACCACGAAATAAGTGAAGCAAACTCCTGACCAAAACAAAAAGAGTCCAAACATCAAAAAGGGTTTTACTGCTTTGGCCTCATGCTCGTGCAGGCCTGGTCGGACAAAGCGCCAAATCTGATAGAACCAAGCCGGCCCGGAAAGAATCACGGCACACCATAGGGATAACTGTAACTGCGCAATCATTTTATCTAAAATCCCGAGGTAGATAATCTGGCCACCGCCAGCGGCCGCGGTGTTTTTCAAGGCAATACGAAGAGGGGATAAGATGATTTCAGCCAATTGATCACTGAATCCGTAGGTCACGAAAAAAGCGACGACAATGATGATAAGGACGGAGATGGCCGATTTTTTGAGTTCTTCTAAATGTTCAATCAAGCTCATTTCTTTCAAAACAGATCTCCTCTTGAAGCTAGAAGAATCTACTATAAATTTTTGAAATTGGATAAAAAAAAGGCCGAAGATTTAATCTCCGGCCAGTGATGAGCTAGATTTTCTTTAACAGAACTATTCTGGTTTCTTGCCAAAGATAGTTACTTTTGTCTTTGGTTTCTTGCTGGCAAGTTTCACTTGAGTTCTTAGACCAAACTCCCAGTCATTTTTAAAGCTTGTGTCATAAACGTTCCAACGAACTTCTGGTCCAACAGTTAAGCTGTCATTTACTTTGAAGTTCATACCAGCAGCAACTTGGAACAGGTAGTTATGGATGTAAGTCATTTGGGCCGTAACTTCTCCCCACTTAATAAACTTATAAGAATAACCGCCCATAACTGTGAAGTCGGCATTGTGGTATTTTGGGTTATTGTGGAAATACATGCCTTCTGCGTAGAAAGTATGATCGCCCAATTTATAAACTCCCGTGACCTCAACAATATCGGCATCTGGGTTGGCTTCATCGCCTAAGTGAGTGTAGGAAGCGCCGATGGTCAAGTTCTGATAAACTTCACGTGACCAACGAACAGACACTGAACCGATGGTTCCAAGGTCCAGATCGCCTTTTGCGTCGAGGTTTTCAAAAACGGCAGCTTCGATTTTTCCGATGAGTTCATAGTCGAGTCGTACTGCAAACCCGAAGAGTTCATTCATGTCGCGCACAGGGTGCAGAGGGTCTTCATGGAAATCAAGCATTGGCTTACCGTAGGCCAGAGAGCCTGGGATTAGTTGTTTACCAATGATGATGGCGATTGGTTGTCCACCAATGTTGGCAATTTCCACATACGCTTGTTTAATAAATCCTTCGAGGTCAAAAGTCTGAGAAACGGCAATGCCGTTCTTTCTGATAACTTGGTCAAGTTTGAGCTGCAACACGGCCTTGATATTTTTTGAAATATTGGCCGTAAGGGTGATGCTGGAGGCCTTAATTCTGGAATTAAAGCGATAATCACCAGCGCCATCTGGTTTGAAGTAATTATCCCATCTTGTGACCATGGATACGTCAAAGGCGTCTCCTAGGGATGTGTCTTCTGCGGCCATGGCCACAGGAGCGATCATCATAAGGCCGATGATCAGGGCCCACAGTTTCTTTTGCATACTCGTCTCCTTAGTTTAAAAAAGTCCTGCATTCCTACTACGAGCGAAAACAGGTACTTATACGTGTTATCTCTATAAATACTATCTATAAATGTTACGTGCGCTGTTTTATAAAGCCTGATTTACGTAATGTCTGCACAGTTTTTTGTACATTTGGTTCTCCTAAAAATAAATAAGTGACCAACTTTGAATGAAGTTTTATATACGCAACCAGTGTTTGGTATGTCAAACCAAATAATAATAAAATGTAAAGCGTAGGGCGTGTTTATCTTTTGAAAATTATACATGCCAAATTATATGCGGTCTGAGTAAGAGCTTGTTTGTGTTAGTTTGCATCGGTTTTAAAAGGACAGAGGAGAGTTGAAGTGAAGTATAGATTCAGTTTAATTATCATTTTATGTTTGCTCATTTTTACAGATAATTTTTTGGCAAGAGCGCAGGCTGATGCGCTTGCGGTGACGATTCTCAGATCCTTTGATCAATCTAGCACTATCGACGAACGGACTGCCGCCCTTAAGGAATTGTTGGAATATACCAAAAAGACGCCTAAGGTGCTTGATGCCACCACCCTTCAAAAAATTGTGGCATACTCCATTGTAGAGAACGAACAGACTCTGCAAAGTCTCTATTTTCAACTCATGAATGTCTCGCAGTCGCTGGTTGTACTTAAGCATTTCGCAGATGCTGTAACCAATACTAATTATAATTTGAAATATCGTTTTCTCTGTGTGAGCGCTTTAGGGACATTCTACTATGTGCCCGGCTTGCCGGATGAGGAAGAATGGAAGAACACCGATGAAGTTGCCAATGCAGGTATTCAAACTCTTCTTCCCCATGCCAATCCCAATCTGCGCTTTATGGCGGTCAAGTCTTTAGGCAAAAGACAATACAAAACGGCGGCAGAGGCTTTGATTCTTATGTTTGCCACAGAAACTGTTCCCCAGATTAAGGTGGCCATTTCTGAGGCATTAATTGAGATGGATGCCCAAGATGCTCTTAAGAAAGAATTGGAAAATCCCAATCCCGCAATTGCTGAATGGGTGAAGAAAACTTTTGACGAACTAAAAGAGAGAATGAAGGCCGGGATGGCCAATATTAAATCGGTCCGCTTGATCTCCGAATTTATTTCTCTCTATATTGACGATAAAGAGATGGCAGACAACATCAAATATTTGAAGGGAGTTATTGAGGCCAATGGGCCGTTTGTGAAACCTCTTGCCGATATTGGAGAGTTTGCCTTCACCAATCTGGCCAAGAAAGCGGATTATGATGACCTACAAACGAGGCTTTGTATTTCCGCCTATGAAGTTCTTGAGATGTTTCCGGCGGAAATGAAAGAAGAGGAATTGCGCCAGCTGACACCCAAAAGACATCTTGCCTGTCGAACGCAGGCGGCAGAGAAAATGTATAAAAAAGGTGAGTTCTATCTTTCCTTTGGTCAGCGCATGAGAAGCAAAGACAGCGCGAAGAGTGCGGTTCAGATTTTAAGTCGGATGTTGATCACTTATCCCGGGGTTGGATTCGATATCAAGGGAGGAATTCTTCTTGCACGGGCGCGTTTTTTGAATAAAGAATATGCCTCTGCCAGGGATTTGATCACCGAGATTGAAACCAATCAGGCCGAGAAACTTACGCCAAAACAAAAAAAAGAACTTAAGCGACTCATGAAGAAAATAGCGAGAAAACTATGAAAAAATTAATTTTTTTGTTTTTACAAATTTTGTTGATTACCTTATCTACTCATACGATGGCAGAAGAACCTACCACCACGCCTGAAGAAAAAATCATGGTGGATTCCATCTTCTTTGAAGATGATGAAGGGGTTCGTCTGACCAATCCAACCATGTCTCTTATTATCTCTCATCAAGTCGGCAAAGAATTGAATGCCGAAAAATTGATGGAAGACTCCAGTGAGCTAACCAAACGATTTCCCGAATATGAAGATGTCACGGTCCGTGTTGACCCTGGTAAAGACGAGAAATCGGTCATCTTGGTTTTTGAATTTCAGCGTAAGCGGATGGTGGAATCCATGCGCATCATCATTCATGATGGGGCGGTTGAAAATAACAAACTTAGTGAAAAATTGCGGACGACTAAAGGTAAATTGCTTCGAGGTTCGGATTTAAACAGCGACCGGCAAGTGCTGAAAGATGAATACATTAAGATGGGTTACCCCAATGTAGAAGTAACTCAACAGATCAATGTTGCCGACCAGGCGGCCAAAACCGTCAATGTTATTTTTAATGTCCTGCCTAAGTCACGGCAGGCATTTGTTCACGATATGGTATTCATCGGAAACAAGAATTATAAAAAATTGTCTTTATTAAAAATGATGGAGGTGAGAAAAAATCTTTGGTATCTTTTAGATTTTAAGCGAAGAATCTTTGACATCAATCAGTTGAAAGAGGACATCAAACTCTTGGTAGAGGCCTATCATGACATAGGGTATGCCAATGTTAAGATTGAACCTGATTTTGCTCTGACGGATCATAAGAATAAAAAGAGAGGGGCAAATACCCTCATTACCATGAAAATTGATGAGGGAGAGCAGTTTAAAGTTCACGCCATTAAAGTTGAGGGGCCGAAAGAATTTAAGGCCGAAACTATCCGCTCTCTAATCAAATATAAGCTGGGGACCTTTTATAGTGGCAAGATTATGCGCCAAGAGCTGCAGAAAGTGCGGGAGTTTTATGGTGAGAGAGGGTACGCCATGGCGAAAGTTCTGATGGACTATCAGAGCAAAGATGGCACGGTCACAATTAAAATTGAGGAAGGGAAAAAACATATTATTGATGAGATCAAAATTGTGGGCAACATGGACATGAAGGAAAGTCTTATTCTGCGCGATGTGACTTTCGTGCCAGGCCAAATTGTTAACGTCAAAGAAATCAGAAAAACTCTCTCGGCCATGAAAAAAACCGCCTATTACGATGATGTAAGAGTGGATTATCAGCCAAAGAGTGAAACATCAGGTGTGATCATCATTGAAGTTACTGAGGCCTCGAATCACTATATCGAGTTTGGCGGAGGTTATAGCTCAGTAGGTTTTGGTGGGGAAGTTGCTTATAATAATCCCAATCTTTTTAATACGGGTAAAGCGATGTCTATTCTGGGAACGAAGTCTGAGGAACTACTTCGTCTCTCTGTTATGTACAATGATCCGCATCTCTTTGGAACTGATTTTCAGATGTCGACAGATGTTCACTATGATGATCGTGATTATGATGGCTATGGCAGACGGATGATTGGGACTCAGTTGATGATTAGCAAGATGATCACGGATAACTTGAAACTGGGGTTGGGAACAAGAATCGAATTTGTGAACATTCGTGATGTCGCTGCCGCCATTGCCAGTGAAGTGGTGGATGCGGCAGGAAATGACGTGATCGTCGGGATGGTTAGCACGCTTATTTATAAAGCGGAAAAAGTCGATGAGTCGGGGGACGTTTATAGTGGTTTTAGACTGCGACTGGTCTTGATGCCAAGTTATGCCGATCAGGGCGTCTATTTACGAAGTTACGCCGAAATCATTGGCAATGTGAATCTTGGCACCACCAGTAGTGGCTCCCATCATGTGCTGACTGGCCGGATCACTCTCGGTTATGCTTCAGAAAATGCGCCTTTTTATGAAAAATTCTTTAATGGTGGCATGGGAACAATCCGTGGATTTGGCAGTCAGAGCATTGCTCCTGCATCCAGCACAAGTGGCTTGGTTGGTGGCAATTTGTCCATCAGCGGGGGACTCTATTATTCTTTTCCCGTCTGGAAAAATAATTTAAAAGGTGTGGTCTTCGCCGAAGCCGCGACCGTAGGAAATACCTTGTCCGATTTATCTGATGTGAGGGTGTCGGCCGGGTTTGGTTTGCGTGCTAATTTAAAGAATACTTTTCTTCGAAATAATATTGAGGCGGGAGTGGCCTTTCCACTTTTGTCCCAACCAGGTGATGATCTGAAACCCTTTTACTTTATGATTGGTGATTATAACCCGGCATATGATTTATGATTTTTAGAAATTTTGCGCTCTTAATTTTACTCTTTCTCAATCTGACGGTTCAGGCGCAGATGGTGGTTGATCCCTATCTTGAAGAAGTTGAGAGAGAGGAAATTCAAGCGCTCAATTGGGATCAAGAGGGCATGCTGGCCGATCTCGACAAGAGAATAGCTTCTAAGTGGGAAAAATATCTTGCTTGGCAAGGCAACGAAGAATGGGTGAAAGAGCAAGATCGCCTTAAAATTTCTGGTGTCATCTATCAAAAAGGTATGTTAGGCCCCATCGTAACTCGCAGTATTGCTCCTGATAAAGATAAGGGCTGGCTGGTGGTTGATACCGTGGATATCGGACAAGACATCGTTTTGCAAGGGGCGGTGTTGGCCGGTAATCTACTGCTGCATTACTGGGTGCCCTATATTTCGGCCGGGCCAATTACCCATAAGAATTTTGTCAATATTAGGCATGTGGCCGAGTATAAAGAGGCCCTTCTTGCGCCCGTTTTCAAATTTACTAAAATGCCTCTTACCTATGACCTTTTTCAGCAAATGAATGATGGAGAAATTATCACAACTAAAACTACGGGTGGATTTTATGTTCGGGCCGGGCTGGGAATTTTGAAACTGCTGGGTGTGGAGACACCACTCGATTTTGATATTGGTCCTAAGGCCAAACTGTATGTGCAAAGGAGTCTCAAATTTTCGGTCTCTAGGGAAGGTGAAAATTTTGCCATGGTGGCGGTTGAAAATGCCAGCGATGTTGGGGGCGGAATAGGAATCTCCATGGGAATTCTCTTTGATGATCTGGCGGATGTTCCCATCTCCATTGGAATCAACTCAAGAAATGGCTACAATCCAATTAAATTTAATATCAAGGCCAATCGCAACCAGTACAAAAGTGTGATCTATAAGTTTGATCTTTCAAGCGCAAACGGACTCAGAGCATACCTAAAACTCATTCATCATCGCGATTTTACGCTGGCGGAAGACTTGGCCGACATGGGGCAAAAAGGCGTGACAAGAGAGATGATCAAAGAGGGGCATGAAAATTCTCTTGAAGTTAATGGTGCAGTTGATCTTCTGCTCTTTCGGGCCGGCTTTCGCAATATCTTTCTCAGTTCTCGCTATAACACCACCACTGCCGATGGCAGAAAATTCGAATACGCCGAAATCGGGGTTGAGAATATTTGGGACTGGGGTGGTTTTTCCGGTGATGAAACAATCTCTCGCAGGTTTGCCGTTCTTGTGCCTTTGAATGATGAAGGCGCAGAAGATGTGTCCCCGTCTTTTTTAATAGATTTCACCTATCAATATGGCGATAGCAAAACTAAGGGAAAAGAACTGCAAAACATTATTGAAGAAGTGCAGGAAATGGGAACCCATTTATCCATCCCGCTTTTGGTTTCGAAGTCGAGAAATTATGGTGATGTGCGAATTCATCTGGATGTTAAATTTCCCGTCGATTCCGTACGGAAAGTGTTGACTATGGATGAGAAGAACCTGTGGATCTCTTTTGCCCGTGCTTCGGGGGTGCCTGATCCATTGGTGTGGAGTTCTGCAGAGTCTCGCCAAAGTTATATGGAGCGAGGAGCGAATAATTCCGAGACGCGAGAGCGTAAAAGACTGGTTAAACGCGCTGAAAAAATGGAAAAATGGATTAAACGCATTCGAGGTCGAAAATCGCTCTTAAATAAGGCCAAGCGCATGTTGAGTTACCTGAAAAGGGGGAGTCGAGGCCGCTTTCTTCACAGATCCATGATCGAGATTGCTACTGAACCCAATATCATGGTTCGCGGTTTTATCAGGGGACGCTACTTTCGTTAAACGTTTTCTGTAAGGGGCACTGCCTTTCTTAACAGTTACAGTGCGATCCTTAAGATTTATCAAGCAACATTTTGTCGATAAAGAAACGGAACATGAGCGCGGTGAAAGCACCACCTGTAATTGGACCTATCACATAGACGAGAATGGAACCCACCATGCCGCCAGCAAGGGCGGCGTCACCCCATCCGGCCATATATGCAAATAGGCGGGGTGCGAGATCACGCGCAGGATTGAAACCTGCCTGGGAAATGAATCCGAATAGAAGAATATTGATGGAAACAGCTAGGCCGATAAAGAATGGGGTCAACTGATCGCCGGGACTACCAATATTACAATCATGCGTTAGGATTAGAACGAAAAAAAGCAGAATGGCCGTTCCCAAAAACTCCGCAAGGAACCCTGTAAACATAGAAACTCTGACCGCCTCGCCAGCACTAGGATTGGGATAAAATTCCCCGAACATCATGGCGGTTTTCACTGACTCTGGAGAACCTCGAATGATATGATGCAGACTTTCATAGGTCGCGATAGAATCTCTGAAAACAAAATACAATAGCGCCGCGGCCAAGAAGGCACCAACAAACTGTGCAAGAATGTAACCAGGAAGCTTCTTCGATGGCATTCGGCCGCCCAACACAAGGGCGATAGTGACGGCAGGATTTAAGTGCGCACAGGAAAGAAATCTTGTGGAGTAGATGGCCAAAGATACAGCGATGCCCCAAATTAGGCATATTTCCACAAGACTAAGAGGGTTCCCAAATAAAACGCTAACAGTAATGCTACCGCAACCAAATAATACAATGATGGCCGTGCCAAGCATTTCTCCCAAGAAATCGTGAAATTTTGCCATAAAATAATCCTATGATTGAGGCACGTGGCCATAATTTTGTTCTCTCTCTACCGTATTTTTATTTTAGGATAGGTAAAAAATTATAGTAGATTCTATGGTGCAATGTACCATGTGAGCTACAATTTTCTTATTATAATCAGGTTTTTTTGAGAATTTTTGTCTACATATGGCCATTGTGTTATGTTATCGTTAATTATATTGATAAACGATTTTGATTCCTAATCTTGTCGTCTCTAAGGGCCATTCGATAGTCGAGTTGCCGATGAGATCAAGACGTTACGGTGTGATTGGAAACGATCACATTTCCCATCTTGGAAAGGAATGTTTATGGTTACAGTAGAAGAGGCCCTCGGGCTGATCGCGAATTCACTCCCGCCATTTAAACTTCAAAATGTGAGTCTTGAAAAGAGTCATGGTTTATTTCTGGCCGAAGATGTCAACGCAGATCGGGATTTTCCTCCCTATCATCGTGTGGCCATGGATGGGATTGCCATTAATATGGCCGCTTATGCAAAAGGTCTCCGACAGTTTCCGATAGAGGGAATCGTGCGTGCCGGTGAAAAACCAAAAGCGTTGGTTTTTGTGGATGCTTGCTTGGAGGTCATGACAGGTGCCATGTTGCCGGCCGGAACAAATATCGTAGTTCCCTACGAGCAGGTGACCATCGCCAACCACCAGGCCACAATTTCAGCTGAACTCAAGGTCGATGTCATGATGAATATTCATCAAAAGGGTAGCGATGTTAAACAAGGCAGTGTGATCTTAAAACGCGGGACCGCGATTTTGGCTCCTGAGATTGCCGCATTGGCCAGCGTCGGAAAACATGCCCCTTTGGTCTTTTGTGCACCAAAAGTTGCCGTAATTAGCACTGGCGATGAATTAGTAGAAATTGATAATGCTCATCCTGAAGATTTTCAAATTAGAAAATCCAATCCCTATGCCATCAAGGCCGTGATTGAAGCTTTTGGGCCATTTCACGTGGACCTCTTTCACCTCAATGACCAGCAGGAGGCCATGATGAAAGAGATTCAGGTTATTTTAAGCAAGTATGAGATGGTTCTTTTGAGTGGGGGAGTGAGTGCCGGTAAGTTTGACTTTGTACCCACCGTGCTGCGGGATTTAAAGGTGCAAGAAATTTTTCATAAAATAAAACAACGACCAGGAAAACCTCTGTGGTTTGGGCGTGGGCCAGAGGGCCAATTGGTGTTTGGCCTTCCAGGCAATCCCATCTCGGCCCTTTTTTGTTGTCGTCGCTATGTCATCACGGCGCTTGGTTGGCTCATCTCAGGGGGAAAGTTCGACGGAGTTTTTGAAGGACAAAGAGTGAGAGCGGAATCCGAATACAAGGCACCGAAAGGTGTGAGTTTTTTTAGACCATGTCTGATTAAAAAGGGCATGGCCAACGTTTATACCACCAATGGGTCAGGCGATCTTCTGTCTCTTTGTGGCAGCGATGGTTTTATCGAATTTCCGCCTGATCGTGAGATCAAGGCAGGCGAAGAGGTTTTATTATTTTCTTGGAGAGTTCAGCCATGAATTCATACCAGCGGCCTTTAACTAAATTACGTGTTTCTCTGCTGGATGCCTGTAATTTTGGCTGCGTCTATTGCATGCCTCCGTCCGCTGCTTTTCTCAAGAAGGAAGATTATTTGTCGGCCGACGAAATTATTCGAATTGTCGGCAATCTTGTTGAGTACGGTGTGGAAGAAGTCCGGCTAACTGGGGGAGAGCCCACTTTGCGCTCAGACCTTCCGGTTATTGTTGATAAGCTGGGGAAACTTTTTCTAAAAAAAATCTCCATTACCACAAATGCCTCTCGTCTTTTGCAATTCTTGCCGGCCTTGGCCGAGGGGCCATGTCGCTCGATTAATATTAGTCTTGATAGTTTAGAACCGAGCAACTTCAAAAAAATTACCAACCATGATGGCTTAGGACGGGTGCTTGATGCGATCGAGCATGCCCGTGCCTTGGGATTTAAAATTAAAATAAATATGGTGGTGATGAAAGGTTTGAACCATCACGAAATTATTAATTTCGTTCGTTTCGCGGAACGGGAACAAATCGAAGTGCGTTTCCTAGAAGTCATGAATATTGGTGTCGTTCGCCCTCACTTTGGTCAATGGTATTATTCGGGACGTGACATGTTACGCGAGATTGAAAGGCAATTTACCCTCTCTTCTGTGGACATGCCCGGCGACTCAACTGCGCAAGTTTTTACCACCTCGAAGGGAGGTCGGATAGGTTTAATTGCCTCGGAATCCATGCCATTTTGTGCAAGCTGTTCTCGGCTGCGACTTTCTTCAAAAGGTGTGCTGCGAGCTTGTCTCATGAAAGAGGATGGCAAGAATTTGCGGGGAGTTCCTCGTGAGGAATATGGGCCGCTCCTTCAAGAAATTGCCGCAATGAAACCACTAACACGCATTAAAGAAATCCTAGAACCAATGCATCAAATTGGAGGTTAGACGATGGTTGAAATGTTTACACATGTAGATAAAAATAATCGTCCCTCGATGGTCGATGTCAGTGATAAGGCCGTGACGATACGAGTGGCTTGGGCCCGCACTAAAATGAAACTACCTCAGTCAGTCATCAGCGCCTTCAATGGCATTGATATTACCACCAAGAAAGGCCCGGTGTTTAATACCGCTATTGTCGCAGGAACCTTGGCTGCCAAAAAAACCTCTGACCTGATTCCCTTCTGCCATCCTTTATTTCTTGAGGACGTTAAGCTTGAGATTAAGGTGCTCGATTGTGATTTTATTCAAATCGATGCCAAGGTTAAAACTACTGGAAAAACCGGAGTGGAAATGGAGGCCCTAACTGCGGTACAGGTCGCGGCCTTAACCGTTTACGATATGTGTAAATCTGCGGGACATGGCATGGAAATTTTAGAATGTTATTTGGTTGAAAAAAGTGGTGGGAAGCAAAACTATCACCGAGAAGGAGTTGTATGAAGAAGAAACCTTATCTCTACCATCCCTTTGAAGTTATTTTTTCTGGACTATCCGGCTCTGGTAAAACGACTTTGGTTGAAAAATTAATTGCCAAGTTTTCCTCAGAATATAAAGTCGCCTATCTCAAGCATGATGCCCATAAATTTGAAATGGATCATCCCGGTAAAGATAGTTATCGAGGCCGGGCCGCGGGTGCCCATGCCACTTTGATTTCTGATTCCGATCATTCTGTTTTCACCCAAAATGGTTCTTTGAACTCATTTTCCTTACGGAGCGAGCTATCAGACTGTCACTTTGCTCTGGTGGAGGGACATAAAACTCTTGCTGCTCCAAAAATTATTGTGGTTGACGAGCAGGGTGAAATCTTGAAGTGGATTCAAGACGGAACTGTTTTGAATGTTCATGCTCTGGTCGTTTCTGATAAGAGCAAATTTCAGCTATACCCTTCGCAGTTTGGTTTTCAAGAAGGCGGACGAGGCGAGGTGCCGAAACGTGCTTCTAGCACGTTGCAGGCAACGAGTCCGATGACCAACGCACTTGAAAATCAAAATCCGATGGGTATACCCGGCAATGTGCCGATCTTTGAGCGTGATGACCTTGAAGGCATTGCCAAGTATGTATTGAATTTTGTCTTAAATAAGGCGAGTCAGGCCCCACTCTACGGCCTGGTGTTGGCCGGTGGGAAGAGTTCACGCATGGGACAAGACAAAGGGGCCTTGCAATACCACGGACAATCACAGGGCCAATATCTCTATAAGTTGCTGGCCCAATATTGCACCAAAACTTTTGTTTCATGCCGCAATGATCAAGAGAGTAGTTCTCACTTGCGAGAGCTTCCTCAAATTCATGATCGCGTGATTGACATGGGGCCTGCGGGAGGAATTCTTTCGGCCATGTTGACCTATCCTGAGGCAAGATGGTTGGTGATGGCGTGTGATTTACCCTTAGTGGACGATCACCATATTCAACATCTCATTCTGAACAGTCACCCTCTGTCCTTGGTTTCTGGCCACGTCGATCTGGAAGGGTTACCAGAACCTCTGTCGGCCATCTATCGACCAGAATTTAAGCACAAGCTGTTTCATTTTTTTGGTCTTGGAATTCAATGTCCGCGAAAAATGTTGTTGAATTCGCTTTTTCATCCGCTTAATAATCCAGACGTGGGGAAATTGCTCAACGCCAATACACCCGAAGATTATGCCGATGTTTTACAAAAAATTGGAGCGACGTCATGAGAGTCAAAGTACGATATTTTGCGGCACTAAGGGAAAAGGTGGGTGCTGGAGAAGAGATGGTGGAAACCACGGCCCAAAATGCCATTGAACTTTTTCACCAGCTTAATAAGAGATACAGTTTTCCCTTAGAGACCGGACATCTCAAGGTGTCAATCAATCGGCATTATCAAGATTGGGACTGTCGTATCAAGGCCGATGATGAAATCGTTTTTCTTCCGCCCGTAGCAGGAGGTTAGTAATGTTTGCCTTAACAACAAAACCTATTAATCAAATTGAAATACCTGTGCACCTCAAGGACCAGAGTAATGGTGGGATTGTTTTGTTTGAAGGACTGGTACGCAATCACAATGAAGGGCGGGCCGTTCGTTCGCTCGAATATGAATGTTTTGAGGAGATGGCGCTGGATGAGGGAAAAAAGATTATTAATGAGGCCATGATAAAATTTGGGGTGAAGCACCTTTATGCCATTCATCGTTATGGCCATCTGGAAATTGGTGAAGTGGCGATTCGCGTGGCAGTTTCGGCACCTCATCGTCAAGAGGCCTTTTTAGCATGCCAGTATGTCATTGATGAAATAAAACGTCGTGTTCCGATTTGGAAAAAAGAGCATTATGTTGAAGGGATAAGCGAATGGGTGGCCTGTCATCAGTGCTCTTGTGGAGGGCAACATCTGTGATTGGCATGAAGGAATATTTTAAGAGGCAGATAATCCTAAAAGATTTTGGTATTCTCTCTCAGGAAAAACTGTTGGCAAGTCGCGTGATGGTTGTTGGAGCTGGTGGACTTGGTCATCCCGCGCTCGTGGCCTTGGCCCTGGCCGGTGTTGGGCATCTGACGACTGTGGATCATGACCGGGTGGATGTGAGTAACTTGCATCGGCAATTTCTGTTTACGCCTACGGATTGTGGAAAATTTAAGGTCGATATTGCCAAGAGCCGTTTGGAGGCCATGGCGCCTTTTCTCACCGTAGATGCCATCCCAGAAAAAATCGCCCCCGAAAATATTATTGATCTGCTCAAAAATGCTGATTTGGTCTTGGATTGTACCGATAATTTTAAGGCCAAATTTTTAATCCATGATGCCTGTTTGTACTTAAAGAAGAATTTAGTTCAGGCCAGTATCTATCAATATGAGGGGCAGATTCTTTATTTTAATGGCAAAATAGGTTCGCCGTGTCTACGTTGTCTTTATCCCGAAAAATTGTCCGATGGATGTGTCGGTAACTGCGCTGAGGTGGGCGTTTTAGGTGCTACTGCTATGGCCTTTGGTTCATTGCAAGGTCTAGTGGCGGTAGAAGCGCTTTTAGAACGCCCCAATTTAAATCCAGGTGAAATTTTAACTTTTGACTTAAAATCGCTCGAAACTTTAAAACATTCTTTTGTCCAAAAAGAAACTTGCCCGTACTGCAATGGGAAAAAATCTTGGAGTGAAATTCTGCTTGAATATAACCCAAGCTATGAAATTGATTTGCAAGAGGCCATCCAGAAGAAAGAACAGTTTGTGTGGATTGATATTCGTTCTCATGCAGAAATAACTCCCTGTGATTATCTGTTTTTAAAGGATACCCCGGTGGTTGCCATGTGTAAGACCCCTGGGGTTTGTGATTTTCTTGATAGAGAAAAGAAATATTTGTTTTTCTGTGCTCGTGGCATTCGCAGCCAACGCTTGGTGGATGAGCTCCATCATAAAGGTGCAGCCAATGTGTACTCATTGAAGGGTGGCCTTTCTTCGTGTTGACGACAATTATAGAAAATTTTAGAAAAGCGAAATTTAATCGCTATGAATTGGCCGGTTCTCTGGGAGATTTAGGCACTTTCCTCCCCCTCCTGGTGGGAATGGCGGCAACCAATGGTCTTGATTTTGCCGCAGGATTATTTTTTGCTGGTTTTTTTAATTTGGTGACTGGTCTCTCTTTTCCTTTGCCCCTGGCGGTGCAACCCATGAAGGCGATTGCCGCCGTGGCCATCTCGGAAGGTTTGACCGTTCCCCAGATTCTGGCTGCCGGAGTTATCGTTAGTGTGTGTATTTGTCTTATCGGGCTTACGGGTGCGGTTACTTGGTTGAATCGCTTGATTCCGAAGAGCGTGATTCGCGGAATTCAGTTGTCTGTAGGCCTCTCCCTTTTGATGAAGGGAATACAAATGATCGATAAGACGAAAAACCTTATTGGCCTTGATAGTTTAAGTACGGGGATTGTCACCTTTCTTTTGGTGCTTCTCAGTTTTCACTTCAAAAAAATTCCCGTGGCCATTTTGATCTTTATTGTGGGAATGTTAATTTCTTTAAATAGCTCTTATGGGCAAGTCAGCACTTCCGAGTTTCATCTGTGGTTTCCTCACCTTTACCACTTACAGCTCAGTGATTTTATCAGTGCTTTTCCACGCGCGGCCTTGCCTCAAATCCCTCTCACTCTTCTGAATTCCGTCATCGCGGTGTGTGCTCTCTCGGCAGATTTGTTTCCTGATTACACCTTACAACCGAAAAAGGTAGCGGTTTCCGTGGGTCTTATGAATCTGGTGTCGGCTTGGTTTGGAGGAATGCCTATGTGCCATGGTGCTGGTGGGTTGGCAGGCCAGCATCGTTTTGGTGCACGAACCAATGGCTCAATAATTTTTTTAGGCGTGGTAAAAATGCTTCTCGCTGTATTGCTGGGCGGGGCCTTTGCCATCTTATGTACCTCATTCCCGCTCAGTATTTTAGGTGTCATGCTTTCCTTCAGTGGCCTAAGTTTGGCGCTGGTGTGCCGTGATCAAAGTGAGAAGGTCAATGCCTTTGTTATGCTTATCACCGCGGGAGTTAGTCTCGCCCTCAATCATATTGCGATTGGTCTGGTGGTTGGGCTAATTATTTCGTTGGGAATTAATAAAAAGATTTTTTCCTTTGAATAATTTTTTCTTCATCAACCTATTTGATAATCACATGTGGACATGCTATTATCGTTGCACGTAATGTAGTACCGAAAATCAAAAGGAGAATTCATATGCGTCCAACAGAAATGTTAATGGTAGAACATCGAGCAATTAAACAGGTTTTGAGTTGCTTAGGGGAGATGGTGCGACAGACAGGTAAAAGCGGTTCCTTAAATCGGCCTATGGCGGAGAAAGTGATTGATTTTATTCGTAATTTTGCTGACACATGCCATCATGGTAAAGAAGAGACTCATCTCTTCCGGATGATGGAAGCACGGGGTTTTTCGCCTTATCAGGGGCCAACTGCTGTTATGCGCCAAGAGCACGATTTTGGTCGTGACTGTGTCAAGCAGATGGTGGCTTCCGTCGATGGCGCAACTGCAGGTGAGAAGGCGTCTGTGAAAAAATTTGTGGATAATGCCACCCTCTTTGCGGACATGTTGCTGTCGCATATCGAGAAGGAAGATACCCGACTTTACCCAATGGCCAATAATACTTTCAGTGATGACGATCAAGAGGAACTCATGGCCGCGTTTCATGAAGTGGAGAAGAATCTCGCCCCTGGCACCCATGAAAAATATCTGCAGATTGCCGATGAGCTGGCAGATTTCTATGGAGTTTCCAAGGCCGATCATAATGCCCCAATCGTTTGCAATGATGAGATGGGCTGTGGTGGATGCGGCGGTTGATAGATTGATTTCGCGAACCGGGTTACATGCCCTGAAGGCCTTGGCGGTACTTTCTGAACTTCCCGCAGACAAGTATGCTGGGGCCGGCATGATTGCTCAGGAAATTCAGGCCCCTCAGAACTATCTTGGGAAACTTCTTCAGTCTTTGTCTCGTGAAGGATTAGTTCAATCTCAAAAAGGCATGGGCGGTGGCTTTCGCATGGCCAAGGACCCCCGCACCACCTCTCTTTATGACGTGCTTGAACCCATTGAGCAAATTAGTCGTTGGTCCGGATGTTTTCTTGGACGGGAGCGATGCTCGTGTTCAGATCCATGCTCAGTCCATGCTAAATGGAAGGCCACTCGGGAACATTATTTAAACTTCCTCAAAACTACCTATCTTTCCGATTTGGCAGACAAACATTAAAAATGCAGATTATTTTGGGCGGGTATTCGCTGTGGACTTCGTGCAACTTTTTTCCTGACTGATATATTTATAAAATATAGCATTAACGGGCAGACAAAATTTACCAATTGCGGAAGACGCCCATGCTTTTACTTAATCCCAAAAAACATACGCGAGAATATCCTGACGTTAAGTCACGCGAGATCATGCTGAAAACAATTAGCTTTTTTGAAACGCGGGGAAAGAAGCGCTTAAAAAGTGATGATCATGAGCGCCTTTGGTATTCGGATTTTCTAGATTTTGTAAAAAAAGAACACATTTTTTCCATCCTAATGACACCGGCTTCATATGGTGCGGCAGATTCCCGTTGGGATACTTGGCGCAACTGCGAGTTTAACGAAATTCTTGGTTTTTATGGGCTGAACTATTGGTATACCTGGCAAGTTTCCATGCTGGGGCTTGGGCCAATTTGGATGAGCAAGAATGAAGAGATAAAGAAAAAAACCGCAAAACTGCTTGAGGATGGAGGGATTTTTGCTTTCGGGCTTTCTGAAAAAGAGCATGGGGCCGATTTATATTCTTCTGAAATGATACTTAAGGCCGAGATGGATGGGACTTATAAAGCCGAGGGCCGAAAATATTATATAGGCAATGCCAATCTGGCGGCACTCGTTTCTACCTTTGGTAAAATGCAAAATTCAAAAGATGATTATGTATTTTTTGCGGTGGATTCACAACATGAGAAGTATGAGTGCATTCAGAATGTGGTGAACTCACAAAATTATGTGGCCGAATATGCTCTTCATGATTATCCAATTCATGAATCTGATATTCTCTCGCGTGGTCGAGAGGCCTGGGACACTTCGCTAAACACCATTAATATTTGCAAATTTAATTTGGGCTGGGCCTCGATAGGGATGTGCACCCATGCTTTTTATGAGGCCATAAATCACGCTTCAAGCAGGCGACTTTTTCATCATGCTGTTACCGATTTTGCCCATATCAAGCAACTTTTTGTGGATGCCTACTGCCGTCTTGTTGCCATGAAACTTTTTGCTCTTAGGGCGGCAGATTATATGCGCTCGGCCTCAAACCAGGATCGGCGCTATTTGCTCTACAATCCCATGGTAAAGATGAAGGTCACGACTCAAGGTGAGGAGGTCATTAACCTGCTTTGGGACGTTATCGCCGCCAAAGGTTTTGAAAAGGATATGATCTTTGAGTCGGTGGCACGGGATATTCGTGCTCTGCCAAAGCTTGAAGGGACTGTCCATGTCAATATGGCCTTGATTGTCAAATTTATGAAAAATTATTTTTTCAATCCGGCAGTCTTTCCTGATATTCCCAAGCGAAATGACCCGGCCAATGACCAGTTCCTTTTTCAGCAAGGCCCTACCAAGGGGTTGGGTAAAATTTGTTTTCACGATTACCACCTGGCATATGACAGGATCTCCCTGCCTAATGTTGAGATTTTTAAAAAACAGATTAAGGCCTTAAAGCGCCTCTTAATTTTAGCTGGCCCTAAGAAATCACAGACTGAAGATTTTGATTTTTTGCTGATTTTGGGCGAACTTTTCACGCTGGTGGCCTACGGCCAGCTTATTATTGAGAACGCCAAAATCTATGCTATTCAAGATGAACTTATCGATCAGATTTTTGATTTTATGATACGGGATTTTTCGAAATTTGCTCTGCAGCTCTATTCCAAGACGAGTAGTACGCGTCTTCAAATGTTTCTCGCTCGTTGCATGATCTCCCGCCCTCTTCCCAATTCG
>CAYHRT010000041.1:0-21354 GCA_964359085.1 uncultured Bdellovibrio sp.
CTCTAAGACAGTTCTGATTAAATTGATATAAATGCGTTTCGAGTTTGCGAGTGCATTTCTTTACAAAAGAAAGGTGTGAAAAATGGGAAGGAAAAATTTACCGATTATTAGAAGAATGACCGAAGATCTTGGGAGTCTTGGGATCAGAATAGTGGGCCCCACTTAAGCGGGGTACCAAGAAATCAAAAACGGTAACGGGAAGAAACCTATTTATCAGACTTAAGATCCGCATAGGCCATGGGAACATCAACTGTCGAACTTTCCGAGCTGTTCCCTCTAGTATTTGATCCGCACAGGTCTCAGCAGTAATCATAAAAGGCCGAGCAAATTCATCATGGTCGGCCATAGGAGTCCTGATAAAGCCCGGAAGAAAGGTACTCACAAATACACCATATGGCCGCAAATCATTGCGAATAGATTCAAGCAAAGTCATCTGAGCGGCCTTAGATGCCGAATAAGAAGCGGCCATGGGTAAACCTCGCATGGCCGCCAAACTGCAGATACCGACAAGATGCCCTGATCTCCGAGTTGCCATAGCGGGAGCAAAGACGGCAACCAGATTCGACGTTCCAAAATAATTGACTTCCATCAATCGTCGATCAATCTCGGCACTCCAAGCATGGGCCGGATTGATTCCCCCCAGTCCTGCATTGGCGATCACAATATCAGGCCAATCATTCAACGATAATACTTTGGCCTGATTATGCAGGGCCTCAAGAGAGCGAACGTCGAGAGTATTACAGCGCAATGATAAACCTGGGTTTGTCTTTTCCGCCGTGTCCCTTAGAATTTTTTCCGTGGTCTTAAGCCCCTCAGTATTAATATCGAGCAAAATCAAAATACGAGCAACAGGTGCCAAGCGCATGGCCAGAGCACGTCCAATACCTGATCCGGCCCCGGTAATTAAAATAGATTTTTGTTGAAAATATGAAAAATATTTCAGGGGGCCTTCTTTTTATCTTGCTCGATGGAAAGGCCACCTTGCCCCTTCACTTTAAGAGAATCCATAGAAGTCACCATGGCCTCAAGAGTTCGGACAGTATCTTTCAACAAGGAGACTTCAAACTGTAAATTAGGCACGCTGGTAACATACATTTCTTCCACTTTGACCTTCATCCCTTTAAGTTCACCATCTCCAATCCCCTCAAGAACTTTGCCTAAAGTTGCGCCATTGGGTGACAATGAAGATCCATAGATACTTGTGCTCAATTGCTTTTTGATTGTAGGCAGCTCTACATTTTTGATTTGCTCAAGCTCCTGAGGGATTTTTTTCATGGCTTCTTCAATCTTGGTAATACGCTCGGTGAGCTGACTAAGCGTGTTCGTTATACTCGACAAATGCTTGTCGACTTCCCCCAACATATCCATCTTTCCCAGACCTTGATTTTGAAAACTTTTATAACCGGGAGTGGGAGTCGGCCCAGGTGTGGTTGTGCGAACAGGAGTGTCATCAAAGATCTGGGCACGTTTCTCGGCCTCACTGGTCTCTTCAGAAACACAAAGGTCGCTCAGCATCCCCACGCAAAGAACGATTATCATAAAAATGAGTTTCGCAATATCATGCATATGAAATCATTACTCCTTTTTGGCCTTATCATGATCTTCGGTGCCCTCTGGAGTTTTAAACATTCGAGGGCGTTTGTTACCATCTAGATGCTTCCCTTTTGGTTTATCTTCTCCGACTTCCGAGGTCTTTTCCCAATGACGAAACCAATCTGCTTCCTGTGCCGGTGTGCCCTCCTGCGCATTCACTTCTTGGCGTGAAAGTTCCATGGCTTCGGCCTTCAGTTGTTCCCCTTTTTTCAAGCGTACCTTGGATTTTTTTTGTTTTTTCAACGGCTTTGTAGAACCCGTGACTGCACTATTGCCCAAGTGGGCCGCGATATCAATGGTCACATCGCCTACAATATGGGTCTGACAAGACAAACGTTCTTTCGTAAGATGGAAGACATTCCCAAGAAGTTTTAATTCTTTGAATTCTGAGGGCGAAAGATTTCCCTCACCTGTGTGAACTTTAACCACACATTGTCCGCAACTAGCATGGCCCCCACAATCAGACTTAATGGTGAATCCCGCATTGCTTAGTTGCTCTAATAAGGATTGGTCACTATTGACCTCAATCACGTTCATCTTCGTTTTTATTGATGATGGCAAGAGCGTTACTTTAGACATTGGATTGCTCCTTACACTAGAACCCTAACTTCTCTTTCTATTTTTTCTAAAATGACCTGCTTGAAAGGGACTAAAAAAAAGCCGACGTTAAGGTCAAGACTTAAATCTCCATCTGAAAAAATGATTCTCAACTCAAATCCTTTGCCCTGAGCAAGAATTTGATTACTGTCTTGAAGATATTCAATTTTAGGGTTGATATTATATTTGGTGAATAAACTGGGTGTGATATAATTTTTGATCTTGGCGAAAGCTTCGCTCTTATCTTTCACTGTTTTATAGGCCACCTTCATTCTACTCCTCTCCTGCTAACTTCGCCCTGTTGAGCCAAATCCACCTGCGCCCCTAGTAGTATCTCCTAATTCTGAGACCGCTTGATAACAAGCACGCGTGACCGGGGCCAAGATTAACTGGGCAACCCGATCGCCATGCTTTATCACCTCAGCACATGATCCTAAATTACCTAAAATGATCTGCACTTCCCCGCGGTAGTCAGCATCAATAGTCCCAGGACTATTCACCACCATCAGTGCAGTTTTCAAAGAAAGTCCGGAACGTGGCCGTACTTGAATTTCAAAACCAACAGGAATTTCAAAGACCAGCCCCGTGGGTACAAGCTTACGCTCCCCAGGGGCGATGATCATAGTGTCGCGACTCGCCAATGATGCACGAACATCGGCACCGGCTGCTCCCATAGTTTCATAACTCGGCAGGGGAAAACTTTCATCAAAATGCGCCAGTTTTTTTACTTTGACACAGATCTCTTCCATTAAGTTCTCCCCGATCTCTCGTTATTTTCCTCTTTTCTTGAGAGGTGCCACAACTTTGGCAGAAAGTTTTATGCGCCCCATGCGATCAATCTCCACTACACGCACATGGCATTGATCACCTTCGCGTACATATTCTGAAGGATCGGCCACGCGGTCATTGGTAAACTCACTGACATGCACAAGTCCCGACACGCCTGGGGCCAAATCAACAAAAGCACCATAGTCCTTAACCGTGACAACAGTTCCAACATAATCTGAACCAATTTCTGGACCAGTCAGTTGCAATTTCACAGTCGAAACACATTCCTGCAGCACTTTAGGATCGCTGCCTAGCACGCGCACTGTACCGTCCTCATCAACCTCAATTTGAACCTGGTAACCTTCTTGTAAGGCCTTAATGTTTTTTCCACCGGGGCCAATCAAGGCACCAATCTTATCTTGCGGAATTTTAATCATTTCAATTCTTGGCACTCCTTCCTTGAAGTGATCGCGTTGGGTCTGAATAGTTTTGGCCATTTCTCCTAAGATATGTAATCGCCCCTTGCGCGCTTGCTCCAGCGCCTCTTCCATAATTTGAGATGTCAGTCCTTTGATTTTAATATCCATCTGAATGGCCGTAATCCCTGTCGAAGTACCGGCCACTTTAAAATCCATGTCACCGAGGTGATCTTCATCGCCAATAATATCAGATAAGATACGATAGTTTTGACCGTCACTGATCAATCCCATAGCTATGCCGGCAACTGGGGCCTTGAGAGGTACACCAGCATCCATAAGCGCCATTGAACCGGAACATACAGAACCCATCGAAGACGAACCGTTGGATTCTAAAACTTCACAGGCTACCCGAATGGTGTAGGAAAATTTTTCTTGCGCTGGAACTACCGCCTTAAGCGCACGCTCCGCCAAGTTACCATGCCCCAATTCTCGACGTCCGACTCCACGAGAAGCACGGGCCTCGCCTACGGAATAAGGAGGAAAAAAATAGTGGAGATAAAATTTGTCATAATGTTGGCCGACAATTCGATCCACCATCTGATCACCTTTTGAGCCACCAATGGTGACGGTGGCCAAAACTTGTGTTTCACCACGAGTAAAGAGGGCCGAGCCGTGGGGTGATTTTAGGACATCAGTTTCGGTGGTGATCTTACGAATTTGATCCAAACCACGCCCTTGAATACGTTTATTCTCTTGCAGAACATCAGCGCGCATCAGCTTAAACAAGAGGAGGTCAATACCTGATAAGGCGGCCTTCCCAAAATCAACATTCTCTTCCAGTCCAAACTCTTTTGGATTGGCGCCCAAAGCTTCTTTGGCCTTTAATACGAGAGCAGCTACGGCATTTTGCCGTTCAAGTTTTTCCGAAATCGTGAGTGCCTGGCGGGCATCACCTTTAAAGCGTGACTCTAGCGAAGACATCAATGTAGTGTTGGGAACCACGGGCGTAAAAGCACGTTTTGCCACTCCAACTTCTTTTTGCATCTGACGGGCCAAAGCACAAAACTGTTTAATGTGCGAATGCCCAAACAAAATGGCTTCTAACACTTCTTTCTCGGTATGTTCTTGCGCCTCGCCCTCCACCATGAGAATGGCATCATCAGAAGCTGCCACGACAAGTTCAAATTCAGATTTGGCCCAATCTTCAAAATTGGGATTGATGACTAATTGACCATCAATCTTACCCACCTTACATGAGCCAATCGGCCCATCAAAAGGAATATCTGAAACACACAAGGCGGCGGAGGCACCAAGTCCGGCCAAAACGTCAGGATCACCATCCGCACCATACGACAGAACTGTACAGGAGATGACAGTTTCCGCCATATACCCCTCGGGAAACAGCGGCCGAAGAGGGCGATCGATCAAGCGTGCATTCAAGCTTTCTTGAGTTGAAGGACGGCCCTCACGTTTCAAAAAGCCACCCAAAAACTTGCCTGCGGCGTAAAATTTTTCAGTGTACTCAACAGTTAAAGGAAAAAAATCCTGATCGGGTTTCATGGTTCGCGACGAGGTCGCGGTAACCAAGACTTGCGTTTTTCCAGAGGTCACAAGCACTGAACCATCGGCCTGTTTCGCCAATCGGCCCGTTTCAACAATCACTTCTTTTCCGCCATAATTTAAACGGAACTCACGTTTCGACATATATATAACTCCTATGCTGACCCTCCAAAGGATGAGGGCAGAAAAATAAAAAATTTAAAAGGTATTGCAAAAGAATTGGAAGCTGAATTTAAAGAATACTTCAAAGAAAAACAGTAAAGAATAACATCTGTTTTTCCTTCAAATATCCCCCAAATTCAAACTCCCCCTCCTCACTTTGTTTTGCAATCACTTCATTCTAGCGCAAAATAAACGAAAAAAAAGGGAGATTTAACATCTCCCTTCACTATTCTAGATTTATATTATTTTCTTAGACCCAGATCACTAATTAACTTAATGTATTTCGCTTCATCATTCCGCTGCACATAGCGCAGTAAATTTTTACGTGAACCAATCATTTTCATCAAACCACGATTGCCATTATGATCCTTGGGATTGGCGGCAAAATGCGGTGCCAGAGTATTAATTCGTTCTGTCAGCAAAGCAATTTGTACAGCAGGTGATCCTGTGTCTTTGTCTGTTTTTCCAAAACGCGACACTAACTTTTTCTTTTGCTCAAATGTAATCATCTCAATAACTCCTTAAACTTACCACAACCCCAGTTGATGGCCTATCCATCCCCAGGGCAGGGCGCCAAAAGGGGATTTTTACCCCATAAATTTCGCCATGTAAACTCTTAAGTTCTTGATAAGCCGTTCCTCTATCTGGCGAATTCGCTCACGTGATACACCATATTCATCCGCAATCGCCTGGAGAGATGCGGGTAATTCATCCATAAGACGTTTTTTAAAGATCTCGCGGTCGCGGTTGTCCTTTAATGTTTCTAAGAAACCACCTAAGTGTTTTTTTAAAATATCAAGTTCCTCAAGATGGGCCAACTCCTCATCCACACCAGGAGCGGTACTGCCAATATAATCCCCTAAGGCCTTTGAATCATCCTCACCCACAGGGGCATCTAAACTAAACTCTTGAGGACCTCCGCTCAAACGCTCATCCATGAGGGCCACCGATTTGACTGAAACACCTAAATTATCACTGAGCGTCTGGTAATCTGGATCAATCCCCATAGAGATCAAGCGATTTTTCTCACGCAAGAGATTGTAAAAAAGTTTCTTTTGCTCATTAGTGGTACCAATTTTAATTAAGCGAAAATTATCGAGAATATATTTTAAAATATAGCTACGAATCCACCAACTGGCATAATAGGAGAGCTTAGCACCCTTATCAGGATCATATTTGGAAACGGCCTTCATCAGCCCTAAATTTCCTTCCTGTATCAGATCCATGAGGTTTTGATAGACCTTACGATACTCAAAAGCAATCTTGACCACCAGGCGAAGATTGGCCAAAACCAGTTGTTTCGCCACCTCAATATCACCCGTTTCAAGCAATGCCCGTGTCAGGGCTTGCTCTTGCTCTGGAGATAAAAGCTTATATCGAGCAATCTGGCGCAAATATAAAATGAGTGGATCACGAGTAGGACCTGGCTCATAAACCGTGACGGCGCGTCCGGTTTCAAGAGGGACAATAGGTAAGATACTTGCCTTGCCCTTTTTCCCATCCATCACTTCAGGCGTGACTGATCGGCGAGGATCGTCAGTTTTTTTTGCTTTGCGTTTGGGAGTTTTCATTTGCACAGATTATTAGCAGAATTTCTTAACACTTGCAGGCCAATAATGTTGTCTAGTCACTATACTCATAGGATGAATAGTCAATTGCCTGGGACTCTTTTTTGACCTGGGCCTCATAGGCCAAATATTTTAGAGCGAATGGACCATAGTTGAGCTGAATTGGAATACGCGTAATTCCTTTGGGGGACTTGCTAAAAACAGGTCCTTTGTAGAGAGAAAGCTGCTGGATAATTTCATCAGCAATGAGATTTTCCAGGTTGCCATCCCAAGGTGGTAGAATAAAGTTCTTCCGATTTGTCTGAACTTGGTCTTCAATGCTTTTAATCATATTCCTCACAATGGAATCCCTCTTACGAACATTGCGTGGATCTAGGTTATTCCACTCATTACGGATCCACGCCAAAAAAGTATTATGGATATCCAAATGGAACGTGGCCCTAATCTTACCTACAATGCGATTGGCGCGGTCTAACTCACCTAGGTTAACATCAAACACCACTTTAAAATCTGGTTTAAACGGATTGAAATACATTTCTCGCTCGACTAACTCCACGGCGAGTAATTCCTCATAGTAAAGATCGCGACTTTGAGTTTTGATCTGACCCTTGGCCCAATCATCCCAGGTTTGATCAAAACTTGTTCTTAATATTTCTTGTGAAGTCATGAAATTTGTACTGCGCAAGAGGAAATCGGGAACGCCGGTTAGAAGAGCAAGGAATTGTGATTGTTGAAAATTGAAATCATCAAAACTCTGATGATCTGTCCATTTTTTTATTTCTGGTACTTGATCGCGATTGAGGAAATCTAAATCGCGAAAGTCATGACAATAAAGTGACTCGAGATCCCCCTTAACCGATTTACTGCCAATGCTACGAAAGATCTTCTTTTGCATGTATTCGGAAGTTCTCTTGCGACAAACCAAATTCTCACACCAAACTTTGACGCCGCTATTTTTTCTCAAGGCCAAATAGACTGAATTATCAATAGTATTGTAGGCCATCTCCATATCCGTAAGATGGCGAATGACTGTGGCCATGATAATCGGGTTGCGCAAAAAAGGTACCATGAGACGAGGATTATCTGACTCGTTCCCCCAAGAACAAACAGCACGAAACAGCTTTACTGTTTGAAGGAATTCCAATTCACGCGATTTTTCGGTCTGAAACTTCGAGGAGAGAGCTTGTGGAAAAAGTGGGTTGCCTTGCACAGAAGGCAGCTCAAACGATGCCCCATGCTCAAAGTAAATATCTAAATTTTTCCGCAGCTGTTTCAGACTTATGATCGTCAAATTTTTTGAGCAATATTGGCCAATTAAACGATCGGCCAGATTACGCCATTCATCCTGACCAAATTCAAGTTGCTTTGCATAGAGGGCCAAGGCCCGAGAAGAGAGATCCAGACCGAGATATTGTAGAGTTGCCATAGTCGAACGCTTGACCTGGTCTGCCTCAATGGGACGAGCATAAATGGCCTTTGGTGCGTAAGGACAGTAGTTTTTTAAATTTTCACCTTCCGCATACACACCTCGATAAAAGGCCAGGAAGCGTATGTAGGCGCTCATCGTGGCGTCATCTTCCTTTTCAATCCGCAGAACGTAGTGAATCGGGTCGGATTTTCTCTCCAATAAAATTTGTGAGAGATCACCCAGCACCAATGATTCCAGTGGTACAAAAGCATGGCTCACGAAAGAGATGCACAGACACCCTTCGACTACAACCAATATACTCAGGATCTTTATCCTCATAGTCTTCATAATATTTTTTTCATAGCATTTTTCAAGTTTATCGGTATAAGTCCCGAAGAGTTTGAATATGGAATGTGATAAGGATTTGTGGCCAAGAAACAGGCCTTTTTTGCTTGGTTCCGCTCTCCGCTGGTTCTTGGTGTTTGGTGTTTTTTTGAGCTTTAACCCAAGCTACCCAACTTGGGCCGAAGGCAATTCAACGAAAACGCAAAAAAAATTGCAAGAGACTTTTGAAAGTCTGGATTGGGCCGGTTTATCATTGGCAGAAGTTGAAGAAAAAATTCAACAAATTGAACTATCGGCCAGGAAGCAGGATTTTCTCAATCTTCTTGAGGCCAAAAATTATTTAATTAACGGTCAAGTGAAGCGCGCCCAGTTCTTTCTGGAAAAATGGCGCCCTAAAGGGCTGGGTATTCAGATGGTGCGCAATCGTTATCTGGCCCTCACCTATTTTATTCAAGACCGTTTTGCCGATATGAACGAAATTCTCAACAATAAATTTTTCAGCAACGTTACCTATTATCCCCAAGTGTGCATGTTAAAATTTATGGGCGCTATTATGGCCAAAGATCGTCACAAAATGAAAGAAGAGTTCTTTACCTGTGGAACACATACATTCAGATATTCCAATACTGAACATATGTGGCTTGAATCGCTCTATAAATTCGCTAGTGGAGATCTGTTGGCACTTAAGGGAAGAGATTTAAGTTATTTCGCCCGTGATCTGGATGATAGTAATATCCTTCGTATTTGGATGAAATTGGGCCTTTATACAAATCGCGAGCGCTATCTCCAACCGTTCCTGCAACAAATGCCTGCGGAAGCCTATCAATCACACAAAACCCGAGAACTGTTAGGGCTTATCTACTATCGATTAGGGGATGACAAAAAAGCACTGGAATTCGTTGAGGACCTGAGTGGGCCCAATGCTGAGAATATTAAGGGAAATATTGAGATGACAAAAGGCCAACATGAGTTGGCCTTCGGCCACTTTAAATTAGCGCTCCTAAAAAAAGAAAACTCGAAAAACGCTATCGAGCGCGCCCTGCCTTTGGCCTGGATTCTTGGGCAATATAAGGATGGCCTTTCACTTTTATCTCGTATCCTCGACCAGGAGACAGACATTAGAAAAAAGGTTCTGCTCAACACCGCTTTCCAAGTCCGGCTCAATAATTTTCAGCGCTCACATCAACAAATGCGTTCGCTCAAAATGCTCTTCCAGGGAGAATTGCCCAAAGAGGCAGCCATAATGGGAAGTTATATCGCTCTCATGAACGAAGACATAAAACTGGCCTATCTCAATGCTGAAAATGCTTGTCGTAAAAATGATGGTCTCAATTGCTGGTTCCTCTTTCAAGGCCTCATTTGGGAAGATTTATCAAAAACCATGAAACGGGACGAACAAACTTATAGCGATACCGATGTGACGATCGCCCAGCTAAAGGAGAAGTCCACGGAAGGCCCACCCAAAGAAACGTTGCTTATCGATCAAAAAGATATTGAAGAATTAGACGGGATAGAAGTCCAACTTCTCGGCCAAGAAACGGCGCCCCGGCATCACTCCATCTCGACACTAAAAAAAGTAACGGTAGTCCAATAAAAATCCGCTGGTGGTTTGGGTGGCATCGGCCTGAAAACCAGGACCATTCACGGTACTTTTTTCATCACGCACCAGCGGCCCAGCTTCAACAAAATGCATAGGACTCAACTGGTAGCGCATCTTAGGCGAAATTTCAAAGCCATATCCTATTCCCGTTTCCATATCGGCCTTTTTCTTGGAAGGCATAAAAATTAAACTACCATCAAAGATCATGTTCCATTTATTTTTCTGCCAAATGATGCCCGTCGCTCTGGCCTTCATCTTGATACGGGCCACCCTCTCTATACTTTGAACATTCCCAGTATATTTAAGATAAGGAGTTTGTTCAGTACTCCCGATGGCCAAAAGACTCCAACGATCATCCAAAATTAATTTTCCCCCGGTGGATATCGCCAGATGCTTCTCAGAACCTTGCAGAATGGAAGGATAGGCCGCTTGGTAATCAATATAGTGGGCACCAATTGAAATGAAAGGTTGAAATTGTGTCCCCGAAGCCATAAACCACCACGCCTCATAATACCGATAACTGTCTGCCTTGAGTTTTACCCCCGCA
Organism: uncultured Bdellovibrio sp.; assembly: GCA_964359085.1. Classification (GTDB taxonomy): domain Bacteria; phylum Bdellovibrionota; class Bacteriovoracia; order Bacteriovoracales; family Bacteriovoracaceae; genus GWA2-49-15. The sequence continues at coordinate 10,568 of CAYHRT010000041.1, forward strand.
TGTTGTGGGTCGTTGGCATATTCCAATTTCTGAGCCAAAAGACCCATCTCAAACTTAAGTTGATCCTTGGTGGATAACTCCTGCACTGTCAGGGAGCGTTCCTCCACCACAGACTCACTCACATGAGAACTGAGAATCATTTCAGAATTGAGATTTTGATTGAGATTGGCCGTCATGGCCATGAAGGCCGGATCTGGGTTACTTCCTTCCTTCATGTCTGGGACAAAGCCTTTTATGGCGTCAAGCTGAACGCCCTCTGGGGCCTTATATTGGCCAGTCTCAAGATCAACGGCCCCTACATTTTTGGGTATAAAAACACCATACTTATCATTAAAATCATTATCCTTCAGAGGAGGTATATAGAGCCCGCTTTCTAGGTCAACCATCCCGCCTGATTTGGGTGCGTAGATATTTTTTTTAACATCCATGACACCCTCGGGGGCCACTGTTTGGGCCTCCTGTTTAACACTTAACCGCAGGCCATCTAAATTTTGCATTGATGAGTCTTGCGCGCTCAAAGTCGCTGCATCTTTTTCTTTGATCTCAGAATTTTTATAAAGAGCGTTCAATTGTACTGGCGAAATCTTGACAGGTTCTGAGACATGTTCAAATACCTTTAAAGTACCTGAAAACTGTCCTGCCTTTACCACAACAACTTTGTCATTCTCATGATCGTTCTCAAGAACTTTCAGCAAGCTCTTTGTCTCTCCCACCGACTCATCCGTTTGCTTAACCGATGTTCCCTGTGCCGTGACCTCATCAATTTCAATTTTGCGAATTTTTTCCATCATGGCCTCACGCACTTCGGCCTCATCAACCTGGGCCATCACCACACTGCCCTCAAAGGTCACAAGTGCCGTGTTTTTATTTTCAGGGTTATAAACAGTTAGCAGATCAGTGCCACGTACTCCCATTGCCGCAGTTTGGGTACGAATCATAAGTTTGGTGCGCTTAGAAACATCGCCCTCCACTTGAGAACGCAACTTACCTTTCAGCAAGGTCACAACTCCGGGAGCATCAGGTCTAGTCATTTCTTTGAGTACCAACATGCTATTAGGCCCCAACGCGACAAGTGAACGATCATTCATTCTCACTTGTACAAAACTGTTCTCGTACGTCACAAGCGACGTATCTTCCACGAAAGTATCATTAAGTTGGACAAGAGAAGCCAAATGGGAACCGATACGTAACTGGGTCACTTTGCCCCGTATTTTTTCTACTCGGCCGATGTCGGGTAGAACGCTTGCCTGCGTAACAACCCCCGTACAGATGGCCAAAGCCCCGACAAAGAATCTCGATAAATGGGACATATGACTTGCACCTCTCAAAAACCGATGTAGTCTTATTATGTTATTTTGCGCGCGTTCTCATTTCCTTGCCATCAAAGGAAAAAAGAGTTTCCGTATCATCAACTTTGGTGAGCAAATTGATAGGCCTTTTCCATAAATGGAAAATATGTCTCATGGTTTCGGTGGCAAACCCCATATCGAGATCAACCCCTTGATGAACATGATGTAATAAAAGCTCACCACGATTCTCAAAGTTGGCTTCGGTAATTTCGATCAAAGGCTGGCCGAAATTGGTGAGCGACGTGAGCAGTTTCGACTTTATAAGCTGAAAATCTCGCGTCTCTATTTCATTTCGACCCGTTCTTGGATTGTATTTGTATGTAAAAAGTTGCTGCCGCTCACAGAACTCTTGAGTAAAAAACTCATCGATGAACGTTATATCATTGTGAGTCCGCCTTACTTGAAAGATTTTTTCGCGACCTTGACCGAGATTTTTATTCCAATGAGTCTTCTCATGCATATCAGAACATTCCAAATAATCCTTTCCAAACTTACCGGTATTCCAGCGATACTCAATATCACGAAATAGCTCAATACCTACCTTGTAGGGATTGAGCTGTTTCCGAGACATGGCCATAACGCCCGCATGATGGTCGGCAAAATCAATAATCTCACTAGGGTTCAAGGCCTTTGTACACATTATAGTGGAGTGCCAATAGCTGGCCCACCCCTCATTCATAATCTTGGTCATTCGTTGAGGTAAAAAATAGTAAGCCTCATCACGCAAAATCCCCACCACATCTGATTCCCATTCCTGCAAGGGTGCATAATCCATCAAAAAGGCCATAATATCTTTGCTGGGAAGTTTTTTACTGGCCGCTGCCATAGGACGGGCCTCGTCTTTACCTCCGTCACCAGCATGTTCACCATCTTTCATGGGACCTTCGTGCTTCCCCTTATAGCGTTCCTTAGAACGCATAAAAGATTTAAGCGCCTGAGAACGATCATCATCCTGCCCTTTTTCTTTTTCCTCACTTGCCATTTTTTCAATATCAATTCTTCGTCTCTGCAACTCAGCAGTTTCAAACAGTACATCCATGGCAAGTAAATTCTCTAAGGATAACACACGATCAATGTGTGCCTCCACTCGATCCTGGCCGAAACGATTCATGTAACGTCGAATTTTTGTTCCATGATTGGCCATTACATCCATCATCTTTCTATCAGTGGTGTTAAACCATAGATTATTTTTAAAAAAATCAGCATGGCCAAAAACATGGGCCATAACGATTTTCTGATCAACCCAATGATTGGCATTCAAAAGATAGGCATAACAAGGATTAGTATTTACCACCATTTCATAAATTTTTTGTAACCCATAGGCGTACCCTTTTGAAAGTTGGTCATACTCCATCCCAAAGCGCCAGTGAGGATAGCGCGAAGGAAAACCGCCCTGGGCCGCTAAAATATTCACGGTATCGTAATCACAAACTTCAAATAACACCGGATAAAAATTTAGGCCCGCATTAACAGCATATCCCTCGATCTCTTCTTTGAGTATTTGAAGCTCACCATCAATCGAACGAGTACGGAAATTAGTCATTTACCCTTCCCAAGAAACTCTTTGATGGAATCTAAAATTGAATCTTTATTTTTTATTTTGCTAAGGATGACCTTCTCACCTGTTTCTCCGTAATGAGAACTCAAATCTTTGTGGAATTGACCAGAGCCATAACGACTTTCTACCTGCCCATAACAAAAGACATTGGCACTAGGCAAGATCTCCTTGTCGAGAATTTCCAAACAAATCTTGGTGTCGTCAGTGCTCCAATTATCACCATCAGAAAAATGAAAAGGATAAATATTCCAATCGGCCGAATTGTAATCGGCCGCAATAATATCGCGGCATAATTTGAAGGCAGAAGAAATCAAAGTTCCTCCACTCTCGCGAGTGCGGAAAAAAGTTTCCTCATCGACTTCTTTGGCAGTGGCATCGTGGATGATGTAGCGAATCACGATATCTTTATACTGACTTTTCAACCAGAGATTAATCCAAAAACTCTCGGTTCGAACAATTTCTTTCTGCTCATCACCCATAGAACCGGAAACATCCATCATGTAAATTACTACAGCGGCATTTTCAAACTCCGTTTTCATATCGGAAGAACGGAAACGAAAATCCTGTCGGATCGGGATGATGATGGGATTCTTGGGATCGTATGTGCCAGAAGCCACTTGGCGCTTCAAGGCCTCTTTGTATGAACGTTTAAAGTGTTTTAACGAATCAGGCCCTGTGGTACCAATACTTGTGTAGCGCTTGGCATCGCTTTGAATAGTTTTTTTCCCTTTGGGCTCAATATTCGGTAGCGCCAGCTCATCGCCTAAGATTTGGGCCAGTTCTTGTAAACTTAAATCAACTTCAAGTTCTTTTTTGCCTTCGCCCTGTCCAGCCTCTCCCTGCCCTGGACCTTCTCCCTGTTGCCCCTGATCGACCGGGTCTCCCGGAGCACCTTCTCCCTGTCCCATTCCACCCTGCTGACGTTCGCCAAATTTGAAACGAGGAATGTCAATAGAAGGCATGGGAATACGGTACGTGCCATCTCCTTTAGGCAAAGGCATCTCACCTTTGGAAATATATTTCCGAAGATTTTCGCGAATCTTCCCTTTGATAATTTTGCGAAAGCGAGAATGATCACGCTTAATCGGATGATCCATAAATCTCCTAGTAGGTGCCAGGTCCTTTTCGTTAACCACATGCGCCACTGGTGGCGCATGTGGTTAACGAAAAGGACCTGGCACCTAAGATTTCGCCGAGTCCCCCTTGGCAAAAATTGAGGCAACAAAGTTTAGAGCATCCGTGGCACAAATTTCACAATAGCCAAAATTCTTTATCAGACGTGATTTCACGACATCAATCTTTTCTTGTGTTTCCTTATCCACGACCTTAGAGATAATGGTTGTCAATTTAATCGAATCTTTCTGATCTTCAAAGAGTTTCAACTCTAAGGCACGATGAAGTCTTTCATTCATCTTGTAATCAAAAACTTTTCCTTCAATGGCCAGAGCGCCGATATAATTCATAATCTCGCGCCTGAAATCATCTTTACGCGATTCTGGAATATCAATTTTTTCTTCAATCGAACGCATAAAACGTTCATCGGCATCTTCTAGACGGTTACTGTACTTGTTTCTGACCTTTTCTTTTTGGGTGTAGGCCTTGACGTTATCAATGTAGTTGGCACAAAGGGTTTGAATCGCTGTCTCATCGACACTGATGGCCTTCTGTACATCATTTTTGACAATATCTTCATACTCCTGTCGTGCGACGGCCAACATTTCCTTAAAATGATCCAACTGCTCTTGCCCGTTAATGAGGGCATGATGCTTTAGCCCGGCCTCTAGCTCGTTGAATACCATGAAAGGATTTAGACACCCCACATGGCCGTGCTTCACTAAGGAATTAGAAATTTTGTCTTGGATATAACGAGGTGAAATGCCTTCGAGCCCTTCACGCATGGCCTCTTTGCGCAGTTCCTTCACATTATCTTCATTATAACCTGGTAAGGTCTTACCATTATAGAGCTTCATTTTCTGGAGCTTGGTTAAATCAGATTTTTTCGGCTCCTCCAGGCGAGTTAAAATGGCCCAGGTAGCCGCCATCTCAATGGTATGAGGAGCAATATGCACATGAGGAATTTTATCGAGATTAAAGTCCTTGAGATAAATTCTCACCTCCTGTTCCAAACGTGTGATATAGGGGATATCAATTTTGACGGTTCGATCCCGCAACGCCTCCATAAACTCATTGCTCTGTAACCTTCTATACTCTGGTTCATTGGTATGCCCAATGATCACCTCATCAATATCAGTTTGAGCAAACTTCTTCGGTTTAATGGAATGCTCTTGTGAGGCACCAAGAAGATCGTATAAAAATGCCACATCAAGCTTTAACATTTCGATAAACTCAATCACCCCACGATTGGCAATATTAAATTCGCCATCAAAGTTAAAGGCCCGTGGATCAGAATCAGAACCATACTGAGCAATTTTGCGGTAGTTGATATCACCGGTTAACTCGGTAGAATCCTGGTTTTTTTCATCCTTGGGCTGAAAAGTACCAATACCGATTCTGTCTTTTTCTGAGAGAAGGAGACGCTTGACCCGGATGTGGCCCATGACCTTTTCCCAATTTCCGTTATATTTATCCATATATGCGCTGTAAATATAACGGTCAGCAGGACACAGAGCGCCCTTAATTTTTATTTTAAAATCAGAAGGGAGCCCCTTATTGAGATTGTCGAGAAAGTCCTTGCGCACCTCTATAGGGATCAATTTGAGAGGTTCCTCATGCATGGGAGATGGGAAAATTTTCTGTCCACCTAATATCTCAGTTTCCTGATCATCCATCCATTCGAATGTGTACAATGCGCCATCATCAGTTCGAGAGTAATGCTCGATACCCTTTTTAAATAATCGCGCAATGGATGATTTGGCAGACCCGACTGGCCCATGTAAAAGCAAAACACGTTTTTCAGTTCCGTAGCCTGCCGCAGCCGATTTAAAAAAATTCACCAATTTCATCAAATGAACGTCGATTCCATAAACGGCATCGCGACCGGCATCAAAGGGATCATCAAAAAAATGATACCGAGTAACTTCCTTCTTGTATTCCGTATATTGGGAATGACCAAAAGAAAATACCATATCGTATACTCGCTGAAATGCATTTCGAGTGACTTTCGGATTCTTACTAATCAGTTCAAGATATTCTTGAAAAGAACCCCGCCAATGAAGATGTTTAAAATCTTCCGGTCTATAATGCTGACGCATATATTGATTCACATCTAATTTCGCCATTACTCCTCCACAACGTAGAACTATCAATCTTTATAGTACCTCATGTTACATCGGGATTCAAAAAGCAAAGGTGAAAAAAATTGAAAGCAATATGGCCGCCTTTTTTACTCAGGAAGATTTCGTCATTCAGTGTTGACACAAGACAAAGACCTCCTAGAATCTAGCTATACTCACATGGGGTTTGACTATGCAAGTATTGGCCGCCGGCCTTACCGATATTGGTAAAAAAAGAAAAACTAACCAGGATGCCATCTACCTTAATCTGGATAAAAATTTTTTTATCGTTGCCGATGGAATGGGAGGGCATAACGGTGGTGATATCGCTTCTGCAATGGCGGTTAAATGTATCCCCGAATACCTTACGGAGCATTATTTGGAAGACCCTATCCAGATCATGCGAAACTGTATCCGATATGCTAATGCTGCTATTCATAAGAAGGCCAAGCATGATCTGAAATTAGAGGGCATGGGCACAACTTCGGTCGCCCTCCTCTTCAAGCATGATACTCGGCCGGAAAGTAATGGCCAAGCTGTTGTCGTCTATCTTGCCAATGTTGGCGACTCACGGTGCTATTTAGTTAATTCTCATCAACTGTACCAGATGTCCTCTGATCACAGTCTCGTGCAAGAGAAACTTGCGCTCTCCATCATTGCTGGCATTGGTGAATATACACGTGAAAATGCCGCCTTTGATCCACAGAAAAATATCATCGTTCGAACAGTTGGATTTGAAGAAAATGTTGAAGTCGACGTGTTTACATATAAAGTTTCAAAAAATGACATGCTTCTCATTTGCTCGGATGGATTACACGGTCGCGTGAGCGATCGCGACATTTTATATACCATCAACACTCATGTGCCCAACCCAAGCGGGTGCACAAACGAGAATTTGCAGACTGCAGTCAAGGCCTTAATTGACCTGGCCAATCACAACGGTGGAAACGACAATATTAGCGTGATCTTAGTGTTAGCAAAGTAAGTTCTTAGCTTGCCACCCTCCACGCCCCCAGCTAAAATATTAACAAAATATTAAAAAGATAAAGAATTTCAATCTAAAAATTAGGGCAGGCCTGCAACTTGAATCGATACTACACTGTATTATTAGTACCAGAACGCGAAAAGGGCGTGCGTTCCTTTCGCCTCCCACGACTAGCGGCATTTGCCCTGGCCTTTTTCACCTTCATCAGTATTCTGGCCATTGGAATCCTCACGTATGATTACCTCAAGATCATGCAGCAAGTTTACCGCAATAAACACCTCTCCATTGAAAACCGCCAACTGAAAGAACAAATACAACTTTTCCAAATGAAGATTAATGCCTTAACAGAAGACTTGGAGCGCATTCGCGTTTTTGAAGAAAAACTCAAGGTTATCACCGGGCTTGATATCGCTAATCTCACCACTCCACTCGTCCCCAACCCCGAATCATCTGCAGCCCCTGCAGAAACGCATGATCTAGACATAAAAATTCCGACAGAAAAAAAACAAATTCCTTCGACAAGTATTGATAAGCGAACACTCTTACACAAGGTTCAGTCAGATGAAACCATCGATCAAGAACCCGATTATCTCAATTTAAAAAATTTGTATGAGCAAAAGATTGCCTCCGAATTCGGTCAACAATCTAGCTATGCCTATACGAAAGAGTGGACTGAGCTTTCCAAACAGAGTTTCTCCCTTGCGCGCCAATATGCTCTTTTTGACTACAAATACAACACCCTAAAAAATGTCGTACGCAAATTGGAGTCGGAGATCAATCAGCTAGACCAATCGCTTCTTGATCGCGAATCATTTCTGCGTTCAACCCCTTCTCTGATGCCTGCCAAGGGATGGATTACAAGCTATTATGGTCCCCGTTTATCCCATTACGCTCATCGGATTAAAATGCATGAAGGTATTGATCTTGGGGCCCATCAGGGAAAAGACATCTTGGCCACCGCTGATGGAGTGGTCACCTATTCGGGCGAAAAACCCGGCTTCGGCAATTTTGTGAATATTGACCACGGCTATGGTATTGAGACCGTTTATGCTCATGCCCAGCGAGTTATTGCCAAAAAAGGACAAGTAGTCAAACGAGGGGATATCATTGCCACAGTGGGAAACACGGGTTATTCAACAGGGCCGCATGTCCATTATGAAGTCCGAGTGAATGAAACCCCGGTAGATCCCTTGTATTTTATTCTTGATTAAGGCCTTAGGAGCATGACGATGTTGAATATGTTGAAAAAAGTCCTCGGTACAAAAAATGATAGAGATCTCAAAACACTAAAACCTTTTGTGGTTCAAATTAATGCCTTTGAATCAAAAATGAAGGCCATGTCTGATGAAGAACTCAAATCCCAAACAGTAAAATTCCGCTCACTCCTGGCCGGAGGGAGTACGCTTGCCTCTCTTATCCCGGAAGCTTTTGCAACGGTGCGCGAGGCATCTATTCGTGTTTTGGGTCTGCGACACTTTGATGTGCAAATGATGGGTGGCATTGTCTTATATCAAAATAAAATAGCTGAAATGAAAACGGGAGAAGGGAAAACCCTAACGGCCACTCTCCCCCTATACTTACATGGCCTGACCGGAAAAGGAGGCCACGTAGTTACAGTGAACGATTATCTTGCCAATCGCGATGCTGTCGACATGGGCAGACTGTTTACATGGCTTGGCCTCTCTGTCGGTTGCATTTTAACTCATATGAGCGATGAAGAGCGCAAGACGGCTTATGCCGCTGATATTACCTATGGTACCAATAATGAGTTCGCCTTCGATTATCTGCGTGACAACATGAAATTTTCGCTGGAGGACTACGTTCAACGTGATCACAACTTTTGCATTGTCGACGAAGTGGATTCGATCCTTATTGACGAAGCCAGAACTCCCCTGCTCATTTCTGGCCCCTCAGAGGGTGACGTAGGTCTCTACAAGGTTGCAAGGCAACTCATACCACAATTGGTAGTCGGCGAAGATTTCACCCTGGATGAAAAGGCACACTCGGCCGTTTTTACCGATGCAGGCATCAATAAAGTGCAGAAGATCCTTCGAATCGAGAACCTCTTTAACATTCAACATTCCACTTTACTTCACCATATTAATCAAGCACTCAAGGCCTTTCATCTTTTTAAACTTGATGTTCACTACGTTATCAAGGAAGGCAAAATTATTATTGTCGATGAATTCACGGGTAGATTGAAGGAAGGATCACGCTGGTCCGATGGTCTTCACCAATCAGTTGAGGCCAAGGAGAATGTTGAAATCCGTTCTGAGAACCAAACCCTGGCCAGCATTACCTTCCAGAATTACTTTCGCCTTTACAGTAATCTTGCTGGTATGACGGGTACGGCCGATACCGAAGCTGAAGAATTTAGTAAAATTTATAATCTCGATGTGGTGGTGGTTCCCACCAATGTTCCCATGATTCGCGATGATCAAGCCGATGTTATCTACAAAACTAAAAATGCCAAACTTAAGGCCATCACTCATCTGATAAAAGATTTGCATGACAAAGGACAACCTGTGTTGGTCGGTACCATTTCGATTGAAAACTCGGAGATTATTGCTAATCAGCTACAAAAGATGTCTGTTCCTCACGAAGTTTTGAACGCCAAAAATCACGCCAGAGAAGCAGAAATAATCAAAAACGCTGGACAAAAAAAATCCGTGACGATCGCCACCAATATGGCCGGTCGTGGAACTGACATCAAATTGAGCGATGAAACTCGCACTTTGGGTGGCCTCTTTATCATGGGAACTGAACGTCATGAAGCTCGACGTATCGACAACCAATTACGCGGACGCTCAGGTCGGCAAGGCGATCCAGGACGCTCTAAATTCTTTTTATCACTTGAAGATGATCTTATGCGCATCTTCGGTTCGGAGCGTATCAAGGGGATCATGACCACCATGGGCATGGAAGATGATGAGCCTATCGAACATAAAATGATCACTAATGCCATCGCACGAGCACAGAAAAAGGTAGAGGCGCATAACTTTGAAATCAGAAAGCACCTCCTGGAGTACGACAACGTCATGAACGAACAGCGGCGCGTGATCTACCGTATTCGCCGCGATATCCTCGGTGATAATGACAATTTAGGCTTTGTAAAAGAGTTACTTGAGGATGTGGTGCTCCTTTACGTCGATAATTATCGGCCGCAAAAGAAAGTTCCAGTAGATTCATGGCCCTGGGCCGAAATGGCGAGTGGATTTAAGGCCACCTTCAACACTGATATCAATATCAATCTCACGGAATGCAATACTCAATACGACGGCGATATTGAGAAATATACATCTGCTGTGGCCAATAATATTCTGGAAAAGAAATTAAGTTCCTATGAACCCGAACAGGTCAAATTGGCCTTGCGAGAAATTTTGCTCTCAATCTTCGATCATCATTGGAAGGATCACTTACTCTCGATGGACCATCTCAAAGAAGGTATCAATCTTCGGGCCTATGCCCAGAAAGATCCCCTGACCGAATATAAACGTGAGGCCTTCCGTATTTTTGAAGACATGCGCGTCTACGTCAAGAAAACGATTATTGATCAAATTTTTAAAGTCCATCTCTATACAAAAGAAGAAATAGCAGAACTCAAACGCCAGCAAGAGGCCATGCTCAAGGCCCAACTTGAGGCGCATCGCCAGGCAACGATA